>NZ_JAUBUE010000099.1:0-6336 GCF_036705305.1 Microcoleus sp. B3-D7
TGCCGCCATACTTTCATATCCTTCTGCCTTGGAAAAGGAATTCAGGTGCAGCAGGTGGCTTTGTGGGCAGGCAACAGCCCTCGCACGATTTGGGATCACTACGCAGGGTTAGTAAAAACACAAGAAGTCCCGCAATGAGTAGGTACGTGGGCCGGGAGGAGGCTGGCTTATGGCCTGCCTCCCGGCCGCGACTTGTAACCGGGCTAGGTGATACCCGGTATAGAAAAGCAAGTAAAAATTTAGTGTGGCCACGACTTATCAGGCACTCATAAAACACCATTGACCCCCGCGAAACTCTACGAGTTTAGCGTAGCTTGCCACACTCTATAATTTTTCTGAATTTTCGCTGTGGCGCTCATAGCTCATAAAACACTATGCACACCTCGGAAACTTGTAGACTTTCCGATACAGCACACACTCTATCCATTTGCAGCATTGTTGCAAAACAGCATCCGCACCCTCGAAACTCTACAAGTTTCAAGTGGCATACGTACTGCTATCCGCTAGCCAGCAAAAGACCTAGTAAAATCTATGCGATTTTTGCCAACCCAATAAATTGCGGCAACGGAAAACCTATACGAGTTGCTACCGCGCACGACCGCAACAAACCCTACGGGTTTCGAGAAACATTACGGAGGCATTCTCGCAAGATAAAGTTCTTCGCATAAGAGCAAAAGTTTGATACGTGGAGTAGCTACTCCACTGCTCACAAGTTGTTAGATCCGGTTTGCAACGTTTTGTAAAAAGAGGCAAAGGGGCTGTGTAAAAGGTGTCGAGTTTTAATCTTGGCTAAGTCAAAAAGCTTTTTACAAAAGCTGACAGCTATAATCCACAAGAGGTTTAGTCGATTTTAGTTATTAGCAAAGTGCATAACTATTTCTTAATAACAATTAACCCACTTGCGCCATGATGTGGAACTTGCAGGGGTTTAGCTAAAAAACAACTATTTTTTCTTTCAACACTTTGGAAAAAATTTAGATCGAAAACTGGCGTCAGTTTGCCAGGTCATGTTACCCTATTGTTAGTCTTAAATAGACAAAAAAAAGACCTAGTACCAAGTTAAGAGTGCGCCTAGTAAACTTACTCTTGCTTGGTTGGAGGTCTTTGAAACAATATAAACATGGTTCAAATCTATCATGAATACCTCAAACGCAGCAAGCTCTCTTGCTGAGTCCGTGCTGCTAGCCCACAGCGCTCAAACGTGGCTAGACAGCGGTGTTGACGAAAATTTAACTCAATTAAATATTTATTCTGTCGGACGTGTGGCCAATGGTTTGCAGCGTTAGCCTAGCCAGCGTCCCGGAAAGTTGGTCGCTTGTACCCGTCAGGGGCAAGCAGCCTTATCAAAAGAGATGGGTCGATCAGGAGTACGATCACCCAGAAATTCTTGCTGAGTTAGAGAAAGGCAAAGCTACGGGCGTGGGGCTGAAGCTGGGCAACGGGCTGCTCGCGATCGATATTGACGGCGACTCGGCGGCCGACCTGCTCAAGGAATTCGCCGGGGAAAAAGGCCTGCAAGATTTTGTCGCGACAACTAGCTGGACTAGCGGCCGCCCTGGGCGCAGGCAGTGCCTATTTTGGGTTGAGGAGAAAGACTGGCCGAGGGTGCGGAACCTGCCAATCAGCACAGGAGTTACGGGAGATGACGGCAAGGAAGAAAAGCTTGAGTTTAGATGGCAGGGATGGCAAAGCGTCCTGCCGCCGAGCATTCACCCGCTAACAGGTCAGCCCTACAGGTGGATCAATGACCCGGCGCAACATCCCCCGGTGCTAGCTCCGGAATGGTTGATTTCGCTTTGTGAGAATTGGAACACCGAGTACGTCAGCAAGGACAACCCCGATCTAGTCAGATTTTCCGCGCGACTATACGCCCACTTCGGCCGCTCGCTGTCAGTTTGGTATCTGGCTCGTCGATTCGACAATTCGCGCCAGAAACACGGCGGGAAAAACAAAGGCAGTGGCGTGGGCAGTTTCACGCTTTTAGCCGCTAGCCGCATCCTGGGTCGCAGCACTGGCCACATCCGAAAAATGCTGCGCGCGGCTAAAGTTTCCGGGCTAATCAGGAATTACAAACAGTGCAAAGGCTGGATTACCGTTTGGTATTCCAGCCTCGAAAAAGCGATCACACTGGCCGAACTAGAGGAGCTCGGCCCGGTCGCCGCTATAAATATTGATCAGCTATCAAATATCCACTTTGTCGCTACAGAAGTGGAAGCGCAAGCTTTGCAGCGAGCTTCTATACACCGCCAGAGGCAAGAAGAAATCGAGCAAATCAAAGCTGAGGGCGGAAACCCCCAGCTAAATCCAAGTCGAATAGTTAAACCGATCGACCTGCACACCTGCGATTATCCGGCGCGGGTACTGGGAAAGGGCGAGCGGTTCATCTATTGTACTTCGGAGTTCCGCTTTTACGGCGGAAGCCAAAAGGCGATCGCCTCGTTGCGGGGCATTTCCCCCGCAACCGCAAGCCGGCATCTCTCAAATAAGTATCGGTTGAAGCCGACACCGGTTCGAGGATACCGCCAGGACGCGACGCCAATTGTTAAAAAGCAGTTGCTCCAGCAGTTGCCGCAACTCCAGGATATGCCGCCAAAGCTGTGCGCTGAGGACGGTTTGTTTTGGATCAAAGACAACTACTGGAAGCCACACTGCAACGTCTACTTGCTGGAATATCGGTTGATATCGGCCCGCCGCCGAAGGAGGGCCATCCAGGCTACCTCAACCGATAACGTTTGCTTATTGAAAATTTCGGCCGAGCGGGGCGATTTAGACAATAAGGGTTTCTTATCAAGCTTTGATTTAAAGGCTGAAGAGTACCCAAGTCCAATATCCAATCGCCGACAAAATTTTATGTTTCAACCGGAACAAGGCAACGCAAAAATGATCATGCCTCAGCAGTAAGCCGAAAGTGTCCCAGATTTGGGACGTTTTGAGACAGGGACAGACTTTCTAATATCTGCCTCAATAGTTAGAATGTTGGCACTGATTTAGGTGCTCTAATGACTATCATTCCGTTCCCTACTCGCGGCCCTCGACTTCTGAAAGTTAGAGAGTCTCATTCACCGCCCCCAAAAACTAGCTCCAACAGGAGGACATACTTGGAAGTTCGCGATCGGGAGTATTTGTTTGAGGATGAGGTGGAGGCGATGATCAAGGCGGCTCGAAAGGGACGCTGGGGACATCGGGACTCTACGCTGATTCTAATGGGCTATCGGCACGGGCTGCGGATATCGGAGCTGGTGAACTTGCGCTGGCAGCAGATTAATTTGAAGACTGCCCACATCCACGTTAGGAGGTTGAAGGGTTCTCGACCGTCTGTGCATCCGCTCTCAGGTGAGGAAATACGATCGCTCAGGCGGTTGCAGAAAGATTTTCCTGACTCGCCCTACCTATTCGTTTCGGAGCGTGGCGGGCCGATGACTCCAGACGCGGCAAGGAAGATGATCAAGAAGGCGGGAGAAGGAGCACAGCTTCAGTTCCCGGTGCATCCCCATATGCTCCGGCACGGCTGCGGATACTATTTGGCGGCTAAGGGCATCGACACCAGGGCGATACAAGATTATCTGGGACACGCCAACATCCACCATACAGTCAGGTACACCCAGTTAGCACCGCAGCGTTTTGAGGGATTTTGGGATGATTGAAGCTTGGTAAGACGTTCTTGTAAGACAGTTGTAGACAAGTAAGACATATAAGCAAAACAGCGTAAGACACCGTGTAAGATGATTAGTTGTTATACGTCTTACATTCTGCCAGCCAGTGTCTTACTCTTAAGTAAGACATTTAGAGAAGATGTAAGACGATGACTGACAAGATGATGCTAAACTTCCGGTGCCCTGGTGAACTGCTAGATGCGATCGACGCCATAGGACAAGAACGATATCCCAGCGACACAGCCAAACACGGCTGCGACAGAACCAAGACTTTGCTCGACATCGTGCGGGCCGGTATTGAGGCTTTATCTGGTGGCTCGGTTGTCTTACAAGCGCCCGACAGCAGCGTAAGACGTAGTAAGACAGAGAATACAATGGACATAGAGGCAAGGTTTGCCGCCATTGAGGAACGGCTGGGAAAATTGAGGGCCTGAGTGAAACACCCGCAGAGGAATCACTCAGGCCAGAAGTTGAGGAGGAAATTGAAAGCTTGCGCCAGAGTCTATTGGCAAGCGACACTATTATCCAAGCCAGGAATCAAGAGATTGCAACACTGAGCTCTCGGCTGGCAGCGAAGGATGAGAGGATCGCAGAGCTAGACGAGGAAATTGGCAGATTAGACTCCGAGCTTGAACGGCGATCGGAAGCAATTTCCCAAAATCCAATACCCAAGAATCCAATACCCGAAGTGGCCGACTTGCTCAACCAACTCAAGGCGCGGCGCAAAAAGTCGAGGGCGGAACTAGCAGATGTGGAACTGATTTTAGAGATGATTGAATAGTCCCGACGCACCCATCGGGAAATTAGGAATATTTTTTTGCCCTGGATCAGTCCAGGGCTTTCCCAAAGTGTCCGGAATTCCGGACATTTTAGGAAAGCCAGAACGCCAAAAACCGCCAAGCTTGCTAAAATGAATCGATTAGATCGGAGCTGCAGCACGCTTGTGATGTCGGTGTTTCTTCGGGCGGTTGCCCCACTATCTGTAGCCTTTGATTAGGATATTTCGAGCTTTAAAAACGTACATCCCTTACAAGGGAAGGCTTTCAACAAAAAGTCTAATAAAGTGGACTTTTAACATAAACGATAGCCTCTCTGATCGGCACTCACAATCGTATTGACAAACGACTGCAAACCTGCGATCGTGAGTAACTGAGGAAGATTGATGCGCGACTGACTGGCGATTGGAGCCGCCAACCAAGTCACGTCTTCCCCAAACTGTCCTACAACAGATTGGAACTTAAGAATTATGGCACGTCTAGATAACGCCCAGACGAGTCGAGCAAACCTATTTTCTCGACGGGGCTTTCATTCGAGGATGGTGGCTGCTGCTGCTGCATCCCTAACATTGCGAACTGTAACAATTCCCAGCAAATACCCCGCACCTTCATTTGCGATCGGTGACATAGTAGCTGACACTTGGGTTGACGAATTCGAGACACACCAGACCGAAGTAGGTGAAGTGGTGGGAATTTGCTGGCATCCTGAAAACGAGCAGTGGGAATATCACATTAACTGGGTTGCTGGCAGTATGCCTGATGAGTATTACCCGTGTTATGACGGGCATCTTACTTCTCACACTGTTGGGTGCAAGCTGAAGTTGGTGAAGGAAAAGGGCGAGTGAGGAGGGGGTGGAGAGGTAGTGAAAATTCCCCCACTTCTCCACCAACCGCACCAACCGCACCAACCGCATCAACCGCATCAACCGCACCAACCGCACCAACCGCACCAACCGCACCAACCGCATCAAGGTGCTTCGCTAACTAAAAATCATGCAAACCATAACTCCAGAACTGAAGAACCTATTAAGTCAGTTGTCGCAGCACATAAACTTTGACTCCGGCATTGACGAACAAGCCTCAACCTCCGCCGCTAGCACCCAAGTCGAAACAGACGCCTGCCATCCTTTCACCCTAGGCCAACTCTGGGAGAAATACTCTGGCCACAAAGCCCAAGAGTTGGCGGCTACCACGATTAAAAAAGATTTTGCCGTCGTGGCCCGACACATTGCTAAAACTTGTGGCGACCTGAACCAAGCTCAGAAAATCAGGTTGCAATTGATTGAACAGACAACCATCCGCTCGGCAAAAAGGTCGTTGATGCAAATCAACGCCTGCTGTGCCTGGGCATTAGAATTCGGGCTAATTGAAACTAACCCGTTTGAAAAAATCAAAATTAAAACGAGGAAGCCACCCGCTGACATCCAACCTTTTACGGAACAAGAGCGCGATCGCATAATCGACGCATTTAGGGAAACAGAGGAGTTTCATGCCCCACTAATTGAATTTTTATTTCTCACGGGATGCAGACCGAGCGAAGCAATCGCGCTTCGGTGGCGACATATTGACGCCGATCTCAGCCGAATAACTTTTTGTGAGGCGCGGGTCTACGGGATAACCAAAGGAACCAAAACTGGTAAATCCCGCATTTTCCCGATCAACCCAAAACTGCGATCACTCTTAAGGGCTATCCAACCAAAAATAGCAAGTGGCGACGATTTGGTTTTTCCCAGCAAAAATGGTTTGGTGCTCGACGAACACAATCTAGTTCGCCGACAATGGAACCGCACGCTTGAAAAACTGGGCATCCCGAGGAGGCCATTGTACAATTGCCGCCATACTTTCATATCCTTCTGCCTTGGAAAAGGAATTCAGGTGCAGCAGGTGGCTTTGTGGGCAGGCAACAG
>NZ_JAUBUE010000035.1:0-76741 GCF_036705305.1 Microcoleus sp. B3-D7
TTTGGCGGTCTTTAATTTCGCGCGCGATCGCCAACCACTGCTGAGTGTACTCGATCGCTTTGGCGTAGTCGCCGAGGTTATGGTAAGCAAGTCCCAGATTTCCCAGAGCTTTTCCCTCGCTTTGGCGGTCTTTTATTTCGCGCGCAATCGCCAAATGCTGCTGTTGGTACTCGATCGCTTTGGCGTAGTCGCCGAGGGAAAGGTAAGCAATTCCCAGATTTCCCAGAGCCCCCCCTCGCTTTGGCGGTCTTTTATTTCGCGCGCGATCGCCAACAACTGCTGACTGTACTCGATCGCTTTGGCGTAGTCGCCGAGGGAAAAGTAAGCATTTCCCAGATTTCCCAGAGCTTTCCCCTCGCTTCGGCGGTCTTTAATTTCTCGCGCGATCGCCAACCACTGCTGTTGGTACTCGATCGCTTTGGCGTAGTCGCTGAGGGAAAAGTAAGCATTTCCCAGATTTCCCAGAGCTTTCCCCTCGCTTTCGCGGTCTTTAAATTCTCGGGCAATCGCTAACTTCTGCTGAGCGTACTCGATCGCTTTGGCGTAGTCGCCGAGGTTACGGTAAGCACTTCCCAGAGTTCCCAGAGCCGCCCCCTCGGTTTGGCGGTCTTTAATTTCTCGCGCGATCGCCAACAACTGCTGACTGTACTCGATGGCTTTGGCGTAGTCGCCGAGGGAAAAGTAAGCAATTCCCAGATTTCCCAGAGCTTTCCCCTCGCTTTGGCGGTCTTTAATTTCGCGCGCGATCGCCAACCACTGCTGAGTGTACTCGATCGCTTTGGCGTAGTCGCCGAGGGAATCGTAAGCAACTCCCAGATTTCCCAGAGCTTTCCCTTCACCTTGGCGGTCTTTAATTTCTCGATAAATTATTAGTGCCTGTTGCCCAGACTGCAATGCAGCTTGAAATTGACTAATCTGATACTGCTGAAGCCCTTGGTCTAAAAGTCGGTCTGCTTCGGCTTTCCGCTGAGCTTGGGTTTGAGCCCATGCCTGAGAATTGATGATTTTAAATTGAGAGTTAGGGATAAACCGAAACTCACCTACAGTCAGCGCTGCTAAGATTGAGATCAGTGCCGACAATCCAATTTTTTGCAGTTTCATAACTTTTGACTCGCCTCTGGTTTGAATATCCGCTTGACACATCAAGATATTGCTAATGCGATTTGCACGACGCGGTTCAGTTGACTGTTGACTGTTGACTGTTGACTGTTAACTGTTAACTGTTAACTGTTGACTGTTAACTGTTAACCTGGGATAGCGACATCTACCTGGAAGGAAGAGGATTGGAGTAATGAATAGTCTTGTTTTAATTTCTCCCGATCGGGCTTGGGGCTTTAAACCAATTCTTTCTGGTAACAGTAACGCGAATGCTGGGAAAATTGCAGCAGCCAGGGTTAATCGTTCGAGATCGCCATTTCGGCATTTAATTCTTAACAAAGGTGTTTTTGCGTCCGCCTCCGATTTGTTTGGCTGCAACCCTCCAGCAGTATAGCAAGCGACAGCCATTTGCATCTACATAATGCTGTCTAATATTAAAGCCCAAATCGAATAGCATCAGAATTGTCTGTCTTGATTTTCCTGCCCCTATCTACAGCAATACATTTATAGCCAGAAAAGATATCATTAAGCGGTGCATCTATTTAGGACAAAACTCAATGGCTAACTCAACTCCAGAAACACCGCAACCAGACAAAAAAGAATTAGCTAACATCACAGCTAAACCTCAAGAACAACAAGAAGAACTGCCAAATAAAGGTGACGGGCGGAAATAGTCGATCGCCCAGAATGATACCGCAGCAGAAGCTAAAGAAACCGGGTTTTTTGACTCTTATTGAAGGTTTTAAGCAAATATTTTGGTTAAACAACCCGGTTTCTAGCTACCCGCGCGTCAAAGAAATAACTTGACAAATTATTCGGTTTGTGTAGTTGGGTTGTTCGATCGCAAGTTCGGCTTTCCCGGCTTTCCACGGAGGCCGTTTAAAGAAACCACATCAGCCTCAGAACTCTCTCTCGCCACCCGAATCAGCAACCCCGACAACAACAAACTTGCCAACATCGAAGAACCCCCATAACTAAAAAACGGCAGTGGCAAACCCGTAGTCGGCAAAACCCCCGTCGCCACCCCAATATTCAGCAGCGACTGTCCCACCATCACCACCATCACCCCAATCGCCACCAACTGACTCTCACTATTTCGAGCCTTCATCGCTACCCTCAACGCCACAGTAGAGTAAGCCGCCAACATCAGCAACAGGGAGAAACCTCCCACCAAACCAAACTCCTCAGCAAACACAGCAAAAATAAAATCGCTGTACTGAATAGGCAAATAAAATAACTTTTGCTGGGACATCCCCAAACCCACACCCCAAACGCCCCCAGAACCCACAGCCAGGAGACTTTGAATCAACTGATAGCCGTCTTGCATCGGGTCAGCCCAAGGATTGAGAAAAGACATAATCCGGCGGCGCTGATATTCCCTAAAACTAATACTTAAAACGGCTAAAAGCATTCCTCCCATAGCCGTTGCGCCCAACTGCAAGTAAGGCAAGCCCGCCGCCAAAGCCACCAACCACAAAGTCATCCCGCACAAAGCCGTGGTACTTAAATTCGGCTGCAACAAAATTCCCAACAGCATTGCACCGAAAATTACCAGCCAAGTTAAGCGAACTTTATTCGTCAACCGGTACCAGTTGCCGAAAATGCGGGCGCTTTGGAGAACAAAAAACGGCTTGATCAACTCAGAAGGTTGAATAATCGGAACCGGGCCCAGAGATATCCAGCGAGTCGCCCCGTTGATTGTGGTTCCCACTCCCGGAACTAAGGTCAACCAGAGCAATCCCAGCAGCAATAAAACGCCGAACTGAGCTGTTTTCATGATGTAGCGCAGTGGGGAGTACACCATCAAGTTAAAGCCGGCCAGCCCGATCGCCACTGCGACTAGCTGTCGTTTAAAATAATAAAGCCCGTCTCCAAATTCATAATTTGCAATGGGATAGGAAGCCGAAAACAATGCTGTCAGCCCTACAAACAGCCACAGAAAAGTCAGCCACCTCAGCCACCGAGCCTCAGCGGCCCATTGAGACGCGCTGGGGTCAAAAAAGGGAATCAAGCGTCGAATGTCATTAGCCATAGGATTTTAGAATGCTCTCAATAAACTCTAACAAAGATGGCTAAAGTACCAGATTGGTTATTTTACGCATTAATCTGCTCGCTATTATATGGTTTGTGGGGATTTTTTGGCAATTTAGCGACTAAATATATTGACTACAAAACTGCTTTTGTTTATGAAGCAATTGGCGCTATTTTAACTACTTTATTTATTATTTTCCACACTAATAATTTTAGTTTTGAGGGAGATGTTAGGGGAATTTTGTTTGCGATGGTAGTTGGCGTTTCTGGCACTGTGGCATCATTAGTATTTTTTATAGCCCTTGGTAAAGGTGAAGTTGCCAATGTAGTGAGTGTTACTTCTATCTACCCGCTGATTACTATATTATTATCGTCTTTATTCTTGAAAGAGGCTATTACATTACCGCAAATGCTTGCTGTTTTGTTAGCGATAATCGCAGTTATACTTTCTGCTTATTGAAATATTTGTCCATGATTAGATTAACAACGCTGGACATTCTTCCTTCTGCCATAACAAACAAAAAAGAGGTCGATGCGACCTCTTACCCCTCTACTAATCCAGCTTCGGCTCTTAAAGCAGGCCTGTATTAGCTCCGGGCTTACCGGTAGCCAGTTGCACTTTAATAATTCTGCCGCCCATTTTCATAATTCTTTGCTGTTCCCGGAACCAGTTGTCGTAAGGAACCAGCTTAGTAAAATAGGTATTTTGCAATTCGCGCTGAGTGCGGATGCGAGTTTGACTGGGGACGCAAGCAGTCACCTTAAACATTCTCATGGGAAACTAACTCCTGAGTAGGTTTACAGATTATTAGATGGATTTTTTAAAGATTGAAGGCAGGGAGTTAGGAGTCAAAACTAGCTCGTTAAAACTGGTCGGGCTTTCTCGACAAGCCTTTGACGGTCTAGCAATCACTCTCAACTTCCCTGACCTCTTTTCAAAGCCAAAGGTAACAAGTCCAAAGTTAAAAGTTAAAAGAGGCAAGAAACAAATATTTTTCTTTCTTCCTTCTTCTTCCTTCTTCCTTCTTCCTTCTTCCTGAGTCTTAGCTCAAGCCAGAGCAGATGTAGTCGAAATAGACGCCCATTTCTTTACCAGCGTCAGAACCGACCAAACCGGCGGTGACTTCTTTCATTGCTTGGATTGCTTGTACGGTAGAACCGATGGGCACGCCCAAGGAGTTGTAGGTTTCTTTCAAACCGTTGAGCACGCGCTCATCGAGGATGGAAGGGTCGCCAGCCAACATAGCGTAGGTGGCGTAGCGGAGGTAGTAGTCCAAGTCGCGGATGCAAGCTGCATAACGACGAGTGGTGTACATATTGCCGCCGGGACGAGTTACGTCAGAGTACAACAGAGACTTAGCAACTGCTTCTTTGACGATTGTGGCTGCATTGGCGCTGATGGCTGTAGCGGCGCGGACGCGCAGTTCGCCAGAAGCAAAGTAGTTCTTGAGCTTGTCTAGAGCGCTGATGTCCAGGTACTTACCTTGAACGTCAGAGGAATTGATAACGGCGGTAATTGCGTCTTGCATGGTTGTCTTGTTTCCTAGAAAGTGGCTGAGTCAGTCCAATTTTGGAGCTAGAATTTGGAATTTGGGATTTGGGATTTGAGATTTTTAAGTGGCTGGTTATTTGCAAAAGCTTTTAACTTGTTGCCGGCAACCCCCAATTTTTCAATCTAAAATCGAAAACCTAAAATCGAAATTCCTTACTGCATCGCACCGATAACGTAGTCGAAGTAAGAGGAAGCTTCGGAAGCATCTTCTCCAGACAGCAGCGAGCTTGCTGCATTTTTCATAGCACGAACGCCTTCGGCGACGGCTTCAATCGGGGTGCCGAGAGATTTGTACATTTCGCGGACGCCGACAATACCGATTTCTTCGATCGGAGTAATGTCGCCAGCTACGATTCCGTAGGTAATCAAACGCAGGTAGTAGTCCATGTCGCGCAAGCAAGTTGCGGTCATTTCTTCGCCGTAAGCGTTGCCGCCGGGAGAAACAATATCAGGGCGCTTTTGGAAAAGTTGGTCGCCTGCTTGCTTGACGATGCGTTCGCGGGATTCGCTCAAAATTTGGGCGATGCGGACGCGGCGTTCACCAGAGGTGACAAAGCTCTTGATCCGATCTAATTCACCTGGGCTCAAGTAGCGAGCTTCGGCGTCTGCGTTGACGATTGATTTGGTGACGATACTCATCTTGTGTGTACCCGCTGGATATTTTGCTATATGAACTGCTCTGCGCTGAGCTAGCGAAGGCGGGCGCTTGCGTCCCGTATCTTTCCTGCTCAGGCAGGAGCTTTGACGGGGAAGGCTGGACTTTCCACAATCAGCAACTGTTGAAGTTGTTGGGGGGTGACTGCCTTCGGTGCTTAACGGCGCTGGTTCTTCACGCCGGTGCGCTTGTGAGTGCTCGCACTAAGCCTGTCGCTTACAATACCATAAATGACTGATGCGATCTTTAATTTATGATCAAGATTGCAGCAGGCCACTTAGTGGCGATCGAGTGACTGTCGGGCAGTTAGTAAGGATATTGCTTCTCTGACACAACTACCTCTCGCAAGTATTTTGAGGCATTATGTTCACATTCTGAGTGTTACTGTAATAGTTTGTAACATTCTTTTTCATATTTGGGCCCTCGCTTGGGTCTTCTCGGTTAAAATTTCACAGTTAAAAAATTGCTAAAATTATCTCGCAGCAATGCTTACAGGCGATCGAGCATTGATCTGGAATTGTGACGGGCGACGGCGCAACCATCAAAGACTTTTCCCTCAGAGGGAAGGGAGACAGGCCGGAGGCAGGGGGGATCATTGGTGTCAACTTAAGCTTTTAGTCCACCATTCCTCCCACTCACCAGGCAGTCCGCCAGGGAATGAATTCCCTGTCTTATAGCGAAAGTCCTCGCTTCCGAGGACTGAAGAACTCCTTAGTCCTCGGAAGCGAGGACTTTCGCTTTGAGGCTCTTGTTTCCCCCCTGACGGGCTATCGGTTTTACCTTAAGCTGACACCAATGAGGGGGGAGATGTGCGATCGTCTCACATCTTGCACCATTCTGAATAAGTCTTCGACGGGCGGGATCTCCTGCCCAACCCCTACTACCCACAATAAAACTCACTCTTTGTGTTTGTGCAATAGGCCGTCGGCGCTGTTCTCGCTCGCGATGCCAGATATTAATATCATCGGAAATCGTAACTTTCGAGCTTGTAGCTAGATTTGACTCTCACTTTTAATCTGGTGCGCCGTGAAAAGAAATCTATCAGCCCTTAAAAAAGCTTTACAGTTTGGCATTAGCGGTGCTGTCGGCGGTTTCGTCGGCAATCTAATCACCGAACCTTTCATGCAGGGACTCACTGGTTCGGAATCTGTTTTTGACAGTGTATTGTCCACAGCTCGGTGGTTTGGATTGGTAGGCGGTGGCATTGCTACGGCTATCATGTTCGGCTATTATTACTATATCAAAGGCAAGCCTCAAATTAAACAAGCTTTAAAAAATGGCGGATTGTTTGGTTTAATAGCAGGAGCAATTTCTGGGGCGATCGCCGAAGGTATTTACAGCGGAATTGGCGACGGAAACAACGAATTATTGCGAGTAATTTGCTGGGGAATAGCTGGCAGTTTGTTAGGACTTGGGCTGGCACAGCGGATTCCTAATTTGGGAGCGCTTCGCGGCATGGGAGGCGGCGGTGTTGGAGGAGTTTTGGGCGGCTGTTTGTTTATTCTGTTTGCTTACAATCTATCCGGTACAGCAGGCCGTTTAGCTGGGTGTGCTGCGATCGGTTTTTGGATAGGAATTATGTTGGTTGTAGCTGAAACTTTGTTCAACAAAGCTTGGCTGGTAATTAGTTATGACACCGGAGCAAATCGCACTCTCACTCTGGGTTCGGAACCGGTGACTTTTGGCAGTGATGAAAATTTGTCTATTATCTGCATTCCTAATGTTTCGCCTTTGGCAATGCGGTTTCAGTTGGAAGCAGGTCAAATTGTTTGCGAGAATGTGGATAGCGGAGCGGTTAGTTATTTGCGATCGGGCGACCAAAAGAGAATCGGCAAATGTACAATTACAGTAGGAAACTCGGACTTGCCAGCCCCAACATCGGCAAATATTCCGCCTACCTTTATATCAGATCAGCCCGCAGTAAATTCTTTTACCAGCGGTCAATTTTCCCTGAAATTAGGAAGTCGAGTTATTCCTCTGAGTGCGAGAACTCAACTATTCACCTCTGACATACCGAGTTTAACAGCCGCAGCATCTAACGGTCTTGTAGCTATAGTCACTTCTAGATCGAGAAACGAGCTTTCGTTAGGATTGACGAATTTGTGCGATCGCGCTTGGTGGGCTACAGACATTCAAGGCGATATAAAAATGGTAGAACCTGAAAGTACCCTGACTTTGGCGTTGGGAACTCAAATCGAATTCGGTGAATTAGAGGGCGAAATTGTGTAAGTAAGAGAGTAAGCTGTTGCACATTTAAACTGTGATACAAGCATTACCCTTGTTTTTGATTTTGCGACCCCATTTAATTACAGCACTTTCTGATGTTAGGAGGTAGGAGCGATAACGTGGAAAACAAGGCGTTGCTTAATCAGGGTATGAATCACCTTTTCGATTGAAGTTACAAAACTCACCCAACTTGGCTTAGAGCAATTGGGAAATCTTGAATTCATACCTGTATTCAGCAACGCCTCCGACCACTCGTGCGTCCACGACTATATTTGTCACACTGGCGTCCAGGACTGTTCAATTTAACTGGGGCGAACGTCACTAAGTTCAATCATTCCGCAAGGCTGCGATCGGATCTAAGCGAGCGGCATTCCGAGCCGGCAATACTCCAGCTAACAACCCGACGGTAAAAGACAGCCCAAAACCCGCTGCGATAGACCATACAGAAACCACAAACGGAAATTTGAACGCTGTCGAGGCCCCAAAGGCGATCGCAATTCCCAACCCAATACCAGCCGTTCCCCCCACCGTGGAAACTAAAATAGATTCCGCCATAAATTGAATTAGAATTGCTGCATTAGTAGCGCCTACCGCTTTGCGAATCCCGATTTCCTTAGTGCGTTCCACAACAGAAACCAACATAATATTAGCAATACCGATGCCGCCAACCACCAAAGAAATTCCGGCGATCGCTCCCACCATAACCGTAAATAAACCTATCACATTGCTGAAAGTATTAACTATCTCAGCTTGATTGACAACTCGAAAATCATCCGGTTGTGGCGGATAAATATTGTGGCGCAAGCGCATGATATTTTCTACTTGAAATTGAGCATCGGCTAAATCAGCTTCGCCCGCAGTTTCCAACCAAAAACCCGAGATCGCAATCCCCGCTAAAGAATTTCTCCCCACAATCCGCGAAGACATATTTTTCAGGGGAATATACACTCGATCGTCTTGATCGGTTCCCCCTACAGACCCCTTGCTTTCCATCACTCCAATGACCTTGTAGCGGTTTCCCTGAATGCGAATATCGGAGGAGAGCGCATTAGCTCTGGCTCCAAAAAGTTCGTCCCGCACCTTAGAACCGAGGACAACTACTGGCTCAGCAGCATTCAATTCATCCTCGTTAAAAAACCGTCCTTCTTGGGGTTGAATGTTCTTCACATCTGGATAGTTTAAATCCGTTCCCAAAATAGCAGTAAATGAGTTTTGTCCGCCGTAAACGACTTGCACTTGGCGCTGCAAATAAGCCGAAATAGCCTTAACTGCAGGAGCTTGTTTGCCGATCGCCTTAGCGTCATCCCAAGTAAGGGTAGTAGCAGAACCGCTTCCCTGACTGACACCGCCCGATCGCGAAGCGCCGGATAAAACCAACAGCACATTTGTACCCAAAGCCTTTAACTGTTCTTCAGTTGATTTTTGTACACCCTGTCCCACCGAAGTAATAGCAATTACCGAAGATATCCCAATAATTACGCCTAGCATAGTTAAACTGGTACGCAACTTATTATTCCACAGCGCCTCTGTCGCCATGAACGCGATTTGAACATTAGAGATTTTGTTGGTGCGGGGGCGAGTCTGTAATTTCATGTTGTTTGTTATTTATTATTTATTATTTGGTGGCAACTTCTAAGAAGTATGCCTAAATTAGTCCCTAATTTATCACCTGACGATGCAACCGGAAACGATATGATTTGTGGCACGATCCGCCGGGGGTTGAAACCCCCGTCTCATAGCTAAAGTCGCTTGAAACCGACTGAAAATTCGTCTGAAACTGATGTATATCAACTAACTCTTCAGTCCTCTTTCAGAGGACTTTCGCTATGAGACAGGGATTTCAATCCCTGTCGGACTGTCGGACTCTCTCGCGGACTAACTAATGACTACTGACCACTAACGCAAGCGCGTTCCCCCACCAGGTTGCAAACCCGGAATTCCACCCGACGAGGGATTTTGGGATCTAGGCCGCAATCCCGGGGGGAAACTCATCAGCACTTTTTCATTTCCTTTCAAACCCGATCGCACTTCCGTCTTGTCATCCACCGTCACACCAGTCTTAATCGGCATAAAAGCAGGTTTACCATCTTCTCCACCGGGAACATAAACCCCCGATTCCCTTTGTTGGCGGACAATTGCCGCAGTCGGAACTACCAAAACATTTTTGAGTTCACCGGCCTTAAACTCAACATTCACATTCATGCCCGATCGCAGCATTTGTTTATCGTCATTAATAATTGCTGCTTTTACCTCAAAACTTGTCACATTTTGCTGGACGATCGACTGAGGCGAAATTTGAGTGATTTTACCTGCAAAAGTCTTTCCCGCAAAAGCATCGGCTTGAATAGATGCAGCCTGGCCAATCTTAATCTGAGAAATATTAGTTTCTGCTACGTTTGCTACTAATTGATTTTTTGAAGCTAAGGACAAAATCGAAGAAGAAGTCGCCGAAGAAACCGCACTACCTGCCGTCGTGGGAGTCACAAAAGCGCCCGGATCGGCGTACTTGCGGGTAACAGTGCCGGTGAAAGGAGCCCGCAGCACAGTGTCGTCGATCTGCGCTTGAACGCTTTGCAGGCTGCCTCTAGCGGCGAGAACTTGGGCGCGGGCTTGGGCGATGTCTTCGGGGCGAGAACCAGCTTCTAGCAGCGCCAAAGCTTGCTGTTTTTGCTCCACTGCGGCCTGCCCCGCAGCGATGTCTTCCGAGCGTGCGCCCGATCGCGCCAGGGCTAAAGCTTGACGTTTTTGCTCCACTGCAGCCCGCCCTGCAGCGATGTCTTCCGGGCGTGCGCCCGATCGCGCCAGGGTCAAAGCTTGCCGTTTTTGCTCGACAGCAGCCCGCGCCGCAGCGATTTCTTCAGGGCGAGTACCCGATCGCAGCAAAGCTACAGCTTGTTCGGCTTGTCTGACTTGCGTTTGAGATCGATCGCGCTCGGTGCGGGAGTTGTTGACAATTTGCAAAGCAATGGCTCCGGCATTATAGAGTTCCTGATTTCTCTGAAAGTCTTCCTCAGCTTGGTTTTTGGCGTATTCGGCATCTCTGAGTTTGGCGATTGCTTGGGCGATGTCTTCAGGCCGATTGCCCTTGAGCAATTTTTGTAAATTTGCCTGTTGTTCAGCTAGTTGTGCCTCGGCTACGGCAATATCCTGGCTTCGATTGCCGTTGAGCAATTTTTGCAAGGTTGCCTGTTGTTCTGCTAACGCTGCCTCAGCTACAGCAATATCCTGGCTTCGATTGCCGTTGAGCAATTTTTGCAAGGTTGCCTGTTGTTCTGCTAACGCTGCCTCAGCTACAGCAATATCCTGGGTTCGATTGCCGTTGACCAATTTTTCCAGGTTTGCTTCTGCGGCTGCGAGTTGTCCGCGAGTTTGGGTAAGTTGCCCTTGGAGGTTGGAGTCGTCCATGTAGGCGAGAATCTGCCCTTGTTCAACCTTATCTCCTTCCTTGACAAGCAAACTTTTGAGCATTCCTGAAGTTTTGGGGCTGACGTTAACGGAACGTTCGGGCACAATTGTGCCGTTTGCCGAAATTGTAATCGGCAGGTTCACCCTTTCGACAGCAACGGTTTTTTCCTTGCGTCTGGTTTCGCGGTTGGATTTGACTGTGAGTTGGCTGTAAGCTGTGTAGCCTACTCCTGCAAGCAGGGAAGCGGCGAGGAGTCCGCTAACCCACGGAGTCAGCTCTTTTTTTATCTGAAAGTGCTTTACTAAGTACATATAAATTAGACATATCGGGCGTCTGTTGAATTTAGACCGAGCGGGAAGAGAAAACGTTCAATTATAATATTTTTAGTTAGGGGCGATCATTTGCCTCTCAAATCAACCGTTATGCCACAAGTCCTCTCTGGGGTGTGGCGGGAAGCTTATCTTTATAAGCACCTTCTTTCTGGTTGATTCAGAAGCGTTTAGGACTGCACCACAATCGTCGGAGGTATGATTTTGAGCCAGATCAAGATATTTACGGAGCAAATACGAATCTAGTTGGTAGAGACTCTACTGGAAAATAATAGGAGGTTAGAGCAATGGATAAGGATCATCGATACTTGCGAATCGCCCTTGTTGTTGTCGGAATTGCCTTTCTGCTTATCTATCCACTGATGAAGATTTGGCCATCGGGCTGGTTATGGCAACCAGGCCAATACGAATACGAACAGATGATCCTCGGCATTTATGCGACGCTTGGTGTCTTTTTGCTGTGGGCTTCTCGAAAACCAGAAAGGCATCTGAGCTTAATCTGGTTCACCGTCTGGTCGAGTGTTGTCCACGGGCTGATCATGGCGGTACACGCAGTAATTGATTCTGCGGAACGGGGACACCTCCTCGGCGATGTTCCAGCATTGATTTTGGTGGCAATTGTCCTTGGTTTCTTAGCGTCACGCGAAGTGGTGCCAAGTGAATGAACGGGCGCGGCAGAACAAATTAAATCCAGCAGACATACGAAACCCGGGGTGCTGAGTTAAAGACATCTACGGTCGCTGATTTGAGCCGTTCGATCGCTCATAGTGCATTTTCTCAATTAGTACGAATCGCTGCTAAGTCAGCAAGATGTATCTCACCCCACTCGTAAAGCGTTGCGATCGGCTCAAAGAAAATTTTACCTAATGATGTTAGTGAATATTCAACCATCGGTGGGATATTGACATATTCTGCTGGAGCTTATATCAGATCCGGGCGCTCGCGTATAATAAGATCAAACCGATCGAACTTTTCAAAAGTTCGATCGCCCATTGCCTACTCAACAAACAGCCGCTACACCCAATTCTGTAATCGCCGCCTCCGGGCCCACCAAAGAAACATACGGTTCTACAAAATATTTCTTAGCAGCATCCCGCGCTTGTGAAGCTGTCACCTGTGCAATTTCTTCTTGAAATTGCTGGTCAAATTTAATTCCCAATCCCAAAATTTCGTACCAGCCTAAAACTTGGGCAATTTGCGAATTAGTTTGTTTTCCTAAAGCATATTGACCGAGCATTTTATTCTTGCAAGCTTGCAATTCTTCCTCGCTTAGTTCGGTGTTGGCGAGTCGATCGACTTCTGCACGCAATCCTTCAAAAGCAGTCGCCGTATTTTCCGGCGCCGTACCCATGTACACGACAAACTGAGCCGTGTCCAAGCGCGTCGCGTAGACCGCAGAAACGTCGTAAGCCAAGCCGCGCTTTTCCCGCAATTCCACAAACAATCGGCTCGACAAACCGTTACCCAAATAAGTATTCAGCAACTTAATCGCTGCATAGTCGGGATTTTTGACAGAGGGTGCGAGGTAGCCCAGCATAATCACTGATTGCTGCGTATCTTGCGCCGTAACGACCGATTGAGGGGAGGGGTAGAGAGGGGGGACGTTTAAAGTTGGCAGGGGTGTTAAAGGCGCTTTCCAGTCCCCAAAAGTTCGCTCGATCAGCGCGATCGCATCTTCGGTGGATATTCTGCCGGCGACAGAAATAACTACATTATCGGGACGGAAATAGGTTTTGTGGAACTCTTCGAGCTCGTTTCTGGTGAGCTTGGACATAGTAGCTTCCGTGCCCAAGGGAGAGAAAGCATAGGGGTGTTCCTGGTACATCGAGTGCCGCAATTGCTCGAAGGCGATCGCAAATGGCTGTTCTTGTTGCGATCGAATTGCCGATATGGCAATTCGGCGTTCAAGTTCGACTTCAGCTTCCGGGAAATTGGGCGATCGCGTCAATTGCGCCGCCAACTCCAAAATCTCCTCAAAATCCGCAGAAACCGTCTTCAAACTCACTAAAAAATAGTCTGTAGTAGAGTCGGCACTCAACCTCGCTCCCACCGATTCTACACGCTCGGCAATTTCCAGCGAAGACAGCCGATCGGTTCCCTTAGTCATTACCGCCGACAGCAAGTGACACAATCCTGCTTGTTCCGGCTGCACGTAGCGACTGCCGGCCCGCAGGAATATCCTAGCTGCAATAATATCTGCTGCTGGATTTTCTGCTGCTAAGACAACAATACCGTTGTCTAAAACCGTGCGCTGGATTTCATTTTTCATTGAATTCTTTGTTAACTGTTGACTGTTGGCTGTTCGCTATTGGCTGTTGACTGTTCGCTGTTGATTGTTGACCACAGTAACAGATACATTTAACCCGGTAAATCTAGGAATCCACCTAAATCTACTTTGTATGACATATGCTTAATATGCTTAAAACAATGATGACTTAATGTAACCATCGCTCTTGCTATTTTAGCTGCAAGTCTTCTCTTACCTTTTTTCAATTAACCGTCAACCGTCAACCGTCAACCGTTATTAGATTGGTTTGAGTACCACGGCCGTATAGCGTCGAGGAGAGAGATATTGTTGAGCTAGGCGCTGGATGTCTAATGGCCCAAATGCTTTAATCCTGGTGGGATAGCTAAGCGCTAATTCCGCAGTGGCGATCGTATTGTAATATCCGTAAAGACCGGCTAGCTGTCCCGGCGTTTCGAGCGAGAAAGCAAAATCGTTGCACAGCAAACGCTTACAGCGGAGCAATTCTACCTCGGAAACTGGCTCAGACTGCAATTCCCAAAGTCGATCGCAAATCCGAGATTCCACCTCTTCGACATCCTTCGCCTCCAAGACTGCACTGATAGTAAATAAACTCGATTCCCGTTGCAGCGAGAAAGTGCTGTCTATCGCCTCTACCAATTGTAATTCTTCCCGCAGTTCCCTGACTAAACGCGAAGTCCGCCCGTCTGCAAGCAACACCGACAGCAAATCTAAGCCGCAAGCACTTTGCAAGTGTTCAACTCCCGGGCCCGTCCAGGCCATCATCAGCCGCGCTTGTTCCAATCGGGGGAGACAGAGTTCCTGACGGCGAATTTCTATCAGTGGCGGTTCCGCCTCTGCCGTTAATTTGGGACAATCCCACCTGTCTGAAAACTGCTCGAATGCTTTCCCCGTAATATCTCTGGCCTGTTGTTCATCAATTCCCCCGACTATCACCACAGTCATATTTTCCGGCTGATAGTGCGATCGGTGGAAACAGCGCATTTCGTAGGGAGTTCGCGACATCAGCAGTTCTGCCGTGCCCAATACCGATCGCCTGTAGGGATGCCGCTGGTAAACTGTTTCCATCATGGCTTGGAAACCCAGCCAATCGGGATTGTCTTGAGCTTGACGGATTTCTTCGAGCACCACATCTCGCTCGCGATCGAATTCCTGATCCGGAATCGAAGCGCGCAGCAGCAATTCTGCCAGTGGCTGCGCTGTTTCTGCTAAATAATCGGCCGCAGCGTTGACGAAAAAATGGGCGTAGTCGTGACTTGTAGCTGCATTGGCGACACCGCCGCGATTTTCGATTACCTGGTCAAATTCTCCCGGGGCGATCGAATCCGTCCCTTTAAATATCATGTGTTCTAAAAAATGAGCCATTCCCGACCAAGAATCCGGCTCCAGCGTAGCGCCAGCCCTCACCCACACGTCTAGCGCGACCACCGGTGTGGCCGAAATCCGCTGGTGAATGACCGTTAACCCATTATTCAGCTTCCAGACATTGGCTGGGAACTCTAAAGCAGTGAGCAGTTGAGACAAGCTAGTTATTCTTAAACTTTAGTTAACTTCGGCTGCAACTATGGTAGCGCTTTACAGCTCTGCGATCGGGATTAATTGATACAGAAATAATCACTCATCTGCGATTCATCCTTACTCATCTGTTGTTTTTTGCTTTTTGCTTTTTTCAAGCAGTCTCAAATACTTACCCTTTTTTTGCTCAAAAGTCAATAGGTTGCGCGGGATATTAATGAATCAGTCGGGAGAAAGAGGATGTTATCAGAATATATCAATAAATTAAGAGATGTAAGAACACTAAAGACATTGAGAGGAGAAACGACAGATGGTAGCTACCCTAGAAGATACCAAGCGCCAAGCGATCGCAACTAAATTAGCAGACATGAAAGCGCTGCAAAACCTGTTGATCGCCAACGAGCAATTGTTCATCAATTCCTGCAACGACTCCGAACTGTGCGATCGTTTCCGGGATATGCTTGAGGACGATCGCAAAAACTTGGGCGTATTAGAAACCGTAATCGTTCAATACGGAATTCAAACCGAACCCAAAGAAACATTCACAAAAATGATCGAAGAAGTTCAGAAACTCATGAAAGGTTCTGAACTAACATTGTTTGAAAAAGTCGCTCAGCACGAACTGCTCAAACACAAACAAACAATGGCTGGTCTGTTAGTACACAAAGCCGCTCAAATAGTCGGCGCAGACATCGAAGCCGCCATTACTCCCCTCAACACAGTTAACTTTGAAAACCGCGCTCACCAAGAGCAACTCAAGGGAGTTATGGAAATCTTGGGCGTGCGCGAACTGACCGGCAAAGACCCCGACCAAGGCGTTTGGGCCCGCGTGCAAGATGCCATGGCAGCCATGAGTGGCATCATCGGCGGTGCAGTTACCCGCAGCAAAGATGAGATGAACATCACCGAAATCATCTCCATGGATCACCGCAAAGCCGATACCCTATTTATGGAAATCGCAAGCACCGACGATCCTCAAAAACTGCAAGAATTCTTCGGTCAACTTTACAAAGACCTCAGCGTTCACGCCGAAGCAGAAGAACAAGTTGTTTACCCAGCAATTCGCAGCTACTACAGCAACACTCAAGAACTTTACGACGAGCAAGCAGAAATGAAGCAAATGCTCGCCAAGATTAAGTCAATGAGCCCCAGCTCTCCTGAGTTCAAAGCCCAAATCAAACAGCTCCAAACAGCAGTTCAGGATCACGTAAAAGAAGAAGAAAACGATATGTTCCCTCAAATTCGCCGCAACTTGAGCGAAGCACAAATGGAACAAATGGCTACTCAATTCAAAGCAGCCAAAAGCACCATCCAGCAAGAAATGGCTAACCTGAGCTAATTTAGCAGGGAGCTAATTGTAGCTCTAGGTGAGCTCAAAACTAGCTAAACTGCAACCTATCAATCCCGCTACCCACGTAGCGGGATTACTGTTTTGTGTAAACTCACCAATGTTCAAAAACTAATATCAAATCTGTTAGCATCGGAATTATTCATTTATCTATTCTTTTCATCTGCGTGAATCAGCATCAATCCCTTGTCATCTGCGGTGAAGAAATTCTCTTTTTTTAACCGCAGATGAGGGGAGATTAACACAGATTAATTGTATCAATTTCGTTTGCATCGTCCGTGATTGTTGACTCTTCGGCGAAGCAGAGTGGGCATCACTGTTGACTGTAT
The DNA here is from genome assembly GCF_036705305.1 of Microcoleus sp. B3-D7. NCBI lineage: Bacteria > Bacillati > Cyanobacteriota > Cyanophyceae > Oscillatoriales > Microcoleaceae > Microcoleus > Microcoleus sp. B3-D7. The sequence continues at coordinate 16,756 of NZ_JAUBUE010000035.1, forward strand.
TTTACACCCGATGATGCTAACAGATTGAATATAACTAAAAAAATGAATAAACCCGCCGTAGGTAACGTGGTTGTGGGGGCGGGTTTATTTAGATGGTGAGTTATAGTCAGAGGTTGTGGGTGAAAGTTCCCCGACAAAATGCGGTTATTTATATATTAACTCGCGCCAAATCTACCCGTTAATCACAGATCCGCCGTTGGGATGCAAAATTTGACCAGTCATGTAAGACGAATCTTTTGAAGCTAAAAACACGTAACTGGGGGCAACTTCATCGGGTTGACCGGCGCGTCCCAAGGCTGTGTCTGCACCAAATTTCTCCACTTTTTCTTCAGGGAAAGTTGCAGGAATTAGAGGGGTCCAAATCGGGCCGGGGGCGACTCCATTAACCCGAATTCCTTTCTCAGCTAAACTTTGAGACAAAGAACGGGTAAAGGCAACAATTGCTCCTTTGGTGGAGGAGTAATCTAGTAATTGTTGATTGCCTTTATAGGCGGTGACAGAGGTAGTGTTGATAATTGCACTTCCCTCTTTGAGGTGTTTGAGAGCGGCTTTTGTGAGATAAAACATCGAGAAAATGTTGGTGCGGAAGGTGCGCTCTAATTGTTCGGCGGTAATGTTTTCGATGCTTTCTTGGGGATGCTGTTCGGCGGCGTTGTTGACGAGGATGTCGAGATGCCCAAATTCTTTAACTGTTTGTTCTACAAGGTTTTGACACACGCTTTCGTCGCCGATGTCGCCGGCGATCGCAATACAGCGTCGGCCTTGTTGTTCGATCGCCTCTTTGGTTTTTTTGGCATCATCATCTTCGTTAAGATAGCTGATGACCACGTTAGCGCCTTCTTTGGCAAAGGCGATCGCCACCGCACGCCCGATACCGCTGTCTCCGCCGGTAATTAAGGCTACTTTGTCCCGCAATTTGTCGCTACCGCGATATCCCTCCGCGAAGGATTGGGGTTGCGGGGTCATTTGGGATTCAATACCGGGTTGCTGGTCTTGATGTTGAGCCGGATTGGTTTGTTGTTGAGTTGGCATAACATATTCCTCTAGGTTCTACCTCTATAAATAAAGGTTTTCTTGAGGCGGGGAATCGCTCTTTTTGCCGATCGTCCTCTACTACTAAAGACAGTTTGGGCGATCAAAACCCCTTGTTATTATTCTCACAACCGCAAAAAGCACGCCAAAAGATCATTTGACGTGCCGTTTAAACAAGCTAGTTGCTAATTGCTGAGTCTCAAACTAGAGACTGAACTTAAGATTACAACAACCCATTAGTCTCAGAAGGAACAAACCACTGTGATAATTCTTTCCCGAGTGCCTCCTGTGGTGGAAACAGTAGAACCGAAGCCTCTGGCGGCGGTGTCAACTGGTTGAGGCCAAAACCATTAGCCGGAGCACCACTCCCCTCTTTTACGACGATCCCACTGTAATCACTGCGGCTTGGTTGAGAGTCTGAGCCTCTGTTAGTCAGAGGATCTTTGCCGAGGCTAGAAGCAGTTACCATAGCCGGATCGGCAGTAGCCTGACCTCCAGTTAGGACATCATCATCATCATCATTGATGCTAGAAGCACTGAGGGCTGGTGTCGGTACTGGCGCCGGCACGATCGGCGTCACAAACGCATTCGGCCCTGGCACCGTTAAAGGAACAGGGTTGGGCCCGGTCGGAATCGGGAACGGGTTCGGAACGCCCGGAGCGTTGAAAACTTCCAATAGCGAATAGTTGCCCGGAGCTAAATTGGTGAACAGCACCTCGCCCTTAGCATCACTCCTGACCAGAGGCTCGGTACCAGCATCGTAGCGGCCATTGTTGTTCAAATCCAAGGTGAAAGGGATATCCTGCAAAGGAGGCTCGCCCTCATCTTGAAGGCCGTTGCGGTTGTCGTCCCGGAATTTTCTTCCGATCGCGTTAAAGAACTGGCCGTTGCCCACCAAAGCACAAGTAAACGTTTGGTTTGCGCCCAGAACGATGTCCAGTTGTTGAGTAGTTTGGAAAGAATTTGAAGGCGTGACTTCCCGGACTCGGTAAATACCGGGGGTCAAATTGCCAAACTCCCAGCGGCCGAACTGATCGCTGACGCTAGTGGTTTCTCCCGCATCGAGGGCGTTGTTACCGTTGCTGTCGAGGTAGATTGCGACCCCTGAGATCGGCGTTTCAAAGCCGTCTCGGTAGCCGTTGCCGTTCAAGTCTTGGAATTTGCACCCAGTGATCCGGCTGTTGGGGGTGTTGCCAAAGACGACGTTGGCATCTTGATTGCTGAGGTTGAACTGCACCCGAGCCGGAGTAGTAGCACTAAAACCAGCTTGCGGCACTTCCCGAACCACATAATTGCCCGGTTGCACGTTGGTGAAAGCGGCGCGTCCGTTGGCGTCAGTTACTCTCGACTGTTCCCCTGTGTCGAGGACGCCGTTGTCGTTGGCATCAATGTAGGCCGTGACGCCGGCAATGCCCCCTTCCTTTGGAGTGTTGCCCGGTTCGTAACGACCGTTAGCGTTTTTATCGTTGTATTTGAAGATCGTGATGTTGGGGAGCGTATTCCCGACACCACCGCTGCCTGGATTTACCGGAATCGGGGTGAAGAATACTGCGGGTTCCGGGTTGACCGGCGGGAACGGGGGCGGAAAGTTCGCCGCAATGACCCGCTGGCCGCCTGGAACTGTTGGATCTGCCACTATGAAAGGCAGTGTTCCCTGCTGTCGCGATTCGGGCCCGGGGGCTGTGACTTCTACCGGGTTCTGGGTAGTGTTAATTGGCGGCTGGTTGGCTATGAATGTTTCAAAGGTTTCCAATACTGAGTAGCTGCCAGCTTTCAAATTTCTGAAGGTAGCCCTTCCGTTAGCGTCAGTTAACAGTCGCGGTTCGCCCGCGTCTGTTCTGCCGTTGCGGTTCACATCTATGATGAACGGGATGCCCTGGAGAGGAATTTCCCCTGCGTCTTGTATGCCGTTGGCGTTGTCGTCGCGGAATTTAAAGAGCGGGATTTCGTACAGGGGAGTGTTGCCCACTTGAGCGCAAGCCCAGATTTCGCCAGGGCCGAGGTTAACGTCAAGCAGGGAGATGCTGCCGGGGGGGGTGCTTTGGGGAAAATCTTTTTCTAACGGTTCAGTGCCCGGCCCGTTGGCGCGCTCTTCCCGAATCCGGTAAAGCCCTGGCTGCAAATTGGTGAATCGATACTCGCCGTTTCTATCAGTTAAGGTACTGGTGTCCCCTTGATCTAGCTGACCGTTGTTGTTGGCATCGATATAGATCCTGACGTTTTCCATCGGGGGTTCACTCCCGTCTCGAAACCCGTCGTTGTCTACGTCGAGGTATTTGCAGCCAATTATCTGACCACCGATCGGGATTGAACTATTGCCGAACAACACTGTGGCATTAGTGCCCGCGAGGGTGACGACGACTGGGTTGGGAGTTGTCGGGCTGAAATTGGCTGGCGGGATTTCCCTGACTGTATAGGTGCCTGGAAGCAAGCCTGGAAATACGAAGTTTCCGCTGGCGTTTGTCAACGTCGAGGGTTCACCTGGCTCGACATTGCCGTTGTTATTGGTGTCAATAAAGATTTGGACGTTGGAGATTGGCGGCTCGCCTGCATCTCGAATGCCGTCGCGGTCGAGGTCATTGAACTTGGTACCCTGGATACCCGCAGGAGCGTTGCCAAAATTGATGGTTGGCGGTAGCACTATTGGGGGTAATACAGGGGTTACCTGACTAGCATTTCTTTCTGCCATGATTTTCTGTTCCTTCACACCTAAATCTACGTAAGCTACAGGCTACTGTATCACTTTGTCAATCAGCAGTTAGCTGCTGCTAGCGACTGACGATCGCTACTCAATCATACATACGTCTACGTTGCTCGAAGGTTCCTCATCTAACATCAGGCTTACTCCAGCTTGGTCGCACGAGATTATATCAGGTTTTGAATAGCTGTGGCAATTTGAGCGCAATATCTTCAAGATTTGCGCCCTGAGTTCTTCTGCCCGTGGACACTTGCTGTTTTGAGCTGGAACAAGGTTAAAACTCACTGCACCTCGGTGACTTGAGCGACCTCGCCACGAGGGCGATCGCACTTGGGGAATTGTCTGATAATTCCTAAAAACAGGTATGATACTGTCTCTGAATCTTGCTCCTCATATACAAGCCAGCTTTGGGCTTCCCGGAACTCTGGCTATGCGTTGGAGGTTGCCAACAATAGGGTATCACGCGATCGCCCTTTAACCTCTTCCTGATTTTTATCTACGGTTTGGGATTCGGGGCGATGCAGTTTTGTGTCACCCTACATAACCGAGAAATCTCTCCCGCCCACAGTGCTGACCGAGTTCCCGATCGCCGAATTAATTAATTCCTTTGCCTTGACAATTTGGCTGATTTCTGAATTCAGATTCAGACCGAAATTCTGTTGCCCAAAGTTAGGAATATTGCCTAAATTCGCAAAACGTCGATCGCCCAAAAAATCACTAATTCGATCAGTATCACCACGCGAACTCAAAGGCAAGCTATCTGCCCCAATATTATTGGCTGCTGCTGGTTCGCCCGCATAGCTGCTGGCATTCGTCAGCGGGTCGCCTTTCAAGGATTTAGCCGAGGTACCCTCAGCCTCTGCTGTCACCACATCTCCCGTCACCACATCGATTTTGCTAGCCCGAATCTCTGCCGAGACAACAACCACCGCAGGCGGAGTCGTTAGAATGAAACCCGGCGGCGGAACTTCCCTGACAACATAACTACCTACCGGAACATTGCGGAAGCTGTAATTGCCCTGAAGGTCGCTTAAGGTACTCGCTTCGCCCGGGTCTAAACTGCTGTTGTTGTTGAGGTCGATGTAAATTTGAGTGTTGGCGATCGGCGGTTCCCCGGGATCTAGGCGGCCGTTGGCGTTAAAATCGTTAAATTTCACACCGCTAATGGTGCCAGTCACCAACACGTTACCAAAGCTGAGATTAGTGGCATTTGTGCCGTTACCCACGGTGATCGGAGTCGGATTGGGCGTAGTTTGTCGAAAACCGGGCTGCGGGACTTCCCTCACCACATAAGTGCCTTGGGGCAAATTGATAAAAGAGAAATTACCTTCGGGGTTTGTTAAAGTCGCAGGTTCGCCCGGATCTAAACTACCGTTGTTGTTGAAATCAAGGTAAATCGGCCAGTTGGCAACTCTCGGTTCCGTCGGTTCGTTGATACCGTTAGCGTTGAGGTCGTTGAACTTGAAGCCGCTGATGCTGCCCGTAGGAAAATTGTTGCCGAAATTGACGCCAACAGCGTTGGTATTGCCGGTGATGTCGATCGGGCCTGGATTTGGCGTAGTCTGTACCCATCCAGGTTGCTGGACTTCCCTCACCAAATACCGGCCGGGAGAAACATTGGCAAAAGTGTAGTTGCCTTGTGGGTTGGTGATGGTATTGGGTTCGCCCGGATCAAAGCTGTTGTTGCCGTTGAGGTCGAGGTAAATGGGCCAATTTTCCAGAGGCGGATCTGTCGCATCTCGGACACTGTTGGCATTGAGGTCGTTGAACTTGAGACCGCTGATGCTGCCAACAAAAAAGACATTCCCAAAATTGATGTTGTTGACAGTGGCGTTGGAAGTAACGTTAACCGGGCCGGGGTCAGGTGTGGTTTGGAGAAAACCCGGTTGCTGGACTTCTCTCACCAAATATGTATCTGCGGGAATATTGACAAAAGCGTAATTTCCTTCAAGGTTTGACAAAGTAAAAGGTTCGCCGCCGTCGAGCCTGTTGTTGCGGTTGAGGTCGAGGTAAATTTGCCAGTTAGCTAGCCCTTGTTCCCCAGGATCTCGGCTGCTGTTGTTGTTGATGTCGTTGAATTTTGTACCTGCGATCGTCCCTGCGTTAAAGTTGTTGCCAAAATTGATATTGCCAGCGTTCGTGCCGCTGGTAATCGTGATAGGTGCAGGATTAGGGGTAGTTTGGCGAAAGTTCGGCTGCTGGACTTCCCTAACTTGGTAAGTGCCCGGCGGCAGGTTGGCGAAGATGTAGTTGCCTTGCGGGTTTGTGAGGGTGGAAGGTTCGTTAAATTCTGGCTGGCCGTTGTTGTTGAGGTCGAGGTAGATTTGCCAGTTGGGAATGGGGACTTCTCCGGGATCTGGGAGGCCGTTGGCGTTAAAATCGTTGTATTTGGTGCCGCTGATGCTGCCGACTTGAAAGTTCCCGATGTTGACGTTGCCGATGTCTATTTGGCTGGCGGTTCTGAATTCGGACATGGTGTTGCTGGGGCCCAATGAACGCGGTTCAATGTTTTCTGTAGGGCAATCTAGCAGTTTTTTTGCCAATTGCAGCTATTTCAGGGGATAAATTATTTTTAGGAAAGGGAAGGGGAGAAAAGTTCTGAGTTTTGACTTAACTCGTTCGCAGGCATAGCCAGGGAATCAGTTAATGCCTTATGCCCAATTCCCTATGCCGAAATTCCCAATTTTTTCCAGATTTGATGTACGATCGCTACCAGTTTTGCAGAGGTCGAATTCCCAATGTCCCAAAACTTGACAGCAAGCTGGAATGAAGCCCGCCAGGTTCCGAGTTTGCTCTTCGGCTGGAGTTTGTGCGGTTTATTGGTAATGGGATCGATCGCCCCTACTCCTGCTGTCGCACAGCTACCTACCTCCGAACAGAGTAACAGCAACAGCCCGATCGCTCAAACAGGTGCGATCGTCCGCCCCACGCTCAAATTGGGCAGCCGAGGGTCGGAAGTGATCGAACTCCAAGCTGCTCTTAAATTATTGGGCTTTTACGCTGACACTGTAGACGGGATTTTCTCACAAAGCACCGCTAGATCAGTGTCTCAGTTCCAGGAAGCAGCAGGTCTGCCTCCCGACGCCATAGTCGGTCAAGATACTTGGAATCGGCTGTTTCCTGCGACTCCGAGCGCGATCGAAAACCCCATCGCTAACGATCCTGTAAATCCCGACAACTCAGAGGTTAACCCCCAAGCGCAGCCAACAAATTTTCCGGTTTTGAGAAGACGAATGCGGGGGGCCGCAGTCAGAGATTTGCAAGAACGGCTGCGGGCCAAGGGATTTTTGCGGGTGAGTGCTGACGGCGTGTTTGGCCCGGAAACTCAAGCTGCTGTCAAGGCGGCTCAGCGACAATATCAACTGCCAGCAGACGGCATTGTCGGCCGCGCAACTTGGGAAGCTCTGCTGCGTTGACAGCCAACGAATAGTGCCGACTATGCACGTTGAGGTATCGGGCGATCGTACAAATTGTTAATAATCGCTTTTGGAAGTATTTCATCACATCAAAAAGTGTCAAGTTTGGTAAACAAAGTGTTTTTATGCGCGCAGTTGGTGTTAACTTAAAAACATGAGGGGCAAAACCAAGAAGCACAAAAAACTTGGATAAAAAATTTGGAATTAGAGTATTTGTCCCGCTCGGCTCTAGTCCGCAGGCAACGCCTGAACCGTGTAGCTTATTAGCAAAGAAAGGTTGATATTGCGATTCGTATTGGTTAGATAGCTTGAGGCTATTGGATTAATCAAAAGTGGCGATCGCACAACAGTCAAACACAGAAGTCTGAATAGACTCCGCTAATAGCTAGCTCGTCCGCAGAGTAGTTGCAAAAACGTCCACCTTAGTTGTAGTTTGCTGAAACTCAGCAGAGCTAAAAACCCACTTGAATCAACTTAATTTACAAACTTTTTAGGGTCTGGCATCCGATATGCTAGGCCCTAAAATTTTGTTGTTGGTTATTGGTTATTGGTTATTGGTTATTGGTTATTGGTGAAGCTCCTTTAAATGCCGAACAGCTTAGCGGAAAAGGATATGCCCAATGCCCAATGCCCAATGCCCAATGCCCAATGCCCAATGCCCAATTTCCAATAACTATTTAATCTCCTCAATTCGAGCATTCAAACCGTTAGCGCTGAGCGTTTGTACCAATTCCTCAGCTTTTTCGCGTTCCCGAAAAGCACCGGCTTGCATCACCGGTCGCCCGCTGGAAAAAGAGCGAAAAGCACCGGGAACGAGGGATTGCATTTTTTGTCGATCGCCCGGCCTGTCGGTATCCACCACAACTCGATAGCGCAAACCCAAAGCAGACGGTAGATCGAATGACGGCGAATTATCCTCAGCCTCGGGCAAAGAATTCCCCCCTAAAGGTGCCGGTACATAGCCGCCCCTTCCGATAGGAATGTTGCGGCCCGGAACCGGCAATCTACCCTCGGAAGAAACCGAACTCGAACTATCAAAATTGGGAGGAATCATTGGTTGCTGTACCGAAATTTCCGAAACCGATCGATAATTCGGATCGGGCACGGGAATTGCGATCGCCCCTTGGACTACCGATGAACCAGCGGCATTCCTCGGAGAAAGCTCTTGTCGCAACTCAGCGCTTGGCGGTGTCGATCGATTTTGCACCGGTCGCCTCGAAACGGGCGCAGGCGGGGGAAGTGGCGCTCTTTCAGTTCTGGGACTTAGCCGCCCGGGAGTGTAAGCCGGGAGAGAAGTGTCTGGGCCACCGATGCTGGGAGGTCGATCGGTCGTTAGCTGCAAAGCACTTCCCCCCATTGGCGGAGGGGTAAAAGTTCCCGCCACATCAACCGAGCCCGTCGTCCGGCTGCTCAATAATTGATTCCCGTAAGCTGGGATTACTTGACCTTTGGCCGCATTGTTGACATCGTACTGACCGTTGTTGCGAATGACATTGCCCCCCGGTTCGGCGGCAGTTCCCAAATCCGGCAGAGAGCTCGCGATCGCCACAATTCCGTCCCGCCGGTTACTCTCGATATAATTGTTACGCAGCACAGGTCTAGCATTAGCTTGCACAACCACGCCGTCCTTATTGCGAGTAATTTTGTTACCGATTAGCAGAGGCGAAGCGTTCTGCGCTACATTCACCCCAAATCCCGTGTTTTCAAACACATTATCTCGAACTTCCGGCTGGGAACTGCCAAAAATCGTAATGCCGTTAGCTCCATTTTTCGAGAAAACATTCCCGCCAATCGTCGGCCTGGAAGTACCCACTACCGAAATGCCGTCGTGAGTGCTGCCAGAAAAAGTATTGTTGACAACCGTTGGAGAACTCGATTCGATCCACAAAGCGTAACCGCGATCGTTGGTATTTGTCACCGTCACTCCGCTGAGTCCCGCCCCATCTGCGCCTAAAATCGCGATATTTTGACCCGCCGAAGTCGGACTGATAAAGTATCCTCCGCCTTTGATGACAATATTCTGACCCCGAGTGTTGGGATTTCCCTGAACTGTCACGCTGGACCTGAGCATTAATGGAAATTTTTCGCCGGTTTGCTCGCTGTAAGTACCGGGCGCTAGCAAAATCGCTGTTTTGGGCGGGGCCACGCTTAAGGCGTAGGTAAGGGTTTTAAACGGAGCTTGATCGCTGCCGTTGCCTCCTGTGTCGCTGCCGCCGGTCGAGCTGACGTACAGTATGTTAATCTCGCTCTGCAGCGTCTGAGAAAGTAGCTGCACTCCCGGTATCCCGGCAGCGATAACTGACGGTTGATGGTTGCAAAGGGCGGTGGTGGCAAAAACGAGCAGAAGGCAAGAACTCAAACAAGATTTTTGCGATCGCTTTTCTTTGCACTCGCTATATTGAGAATTTAGGAGCATAAATAAACCCCACTGATTTGCGGTCCGAGTTCCGCTGCCCGAGTTCGGTGTCGGGTTTTTGGGATCGCACTTTGATTTCACCCGCCTGCTGGGGTTTTCTTCTGTTAATCTTTTGTGTTGTTCTGCTAACCTCACGGCTCTCCTCCGAAGTGTGGTATGCAGTTTAACGATTCCACTCTCATCAAGTTTGATCTATTATGCTTTGTTTTCATCAAATTCAATAAAACTTAAAAAATTATTGTCGAATTTACATCGGTTTATGCCAAAATTAAGCCGCCTGCTTTGCCACAATCTTGACGGCGTGGGAGAACATAGCGGGTTGATTGGTAAGATTAATTATAATTAGGGTGGTTCTGAATGACCGACAAACAAAACAGAACTTTACCGGCACAGCCAGCCCTCTGCCGGATTTTAGATGCAAATTTAGATCGATCGCGCGAAGGGTTGAGAATTATTGAAGAATGGTGCAGGTTTGGTCTCAACAACGCCGATTTAGCAGGGGAGTGCAAGCAACTGCGTCAAGAATTGGCTGCTTGGCACGTCGCAGAACTTCGCAGTGCTAGGGATACGCCGGCTGATCCGGGTACGGAGTTGACTCACCCGCAGGAAGAGCAGCGTTCGAGCATTCAGCAGCTACTGGAAGCGAATTTCTGTAGGGTGGAAGAAGCTCTGCGGGTACTCGAAGAGTATGGCAAAATTTACGATCGGAATATGGGCGCGGCTTTTAAGCAGATGCGCTATCGGGTTTATACTCTCGAAAGCAATTTGCTGGCTTACCGGCGCTACCAGCAGTTACTTCGATCGCAGTTATACCTTGTAACTTCGCCGAGAGACAACTTGTTGGGAGTCGTGGAAGCTGCTTTGCAAGGCGGACTGACTTTGGTGCAGTACCGCGACAAAAGCTCAGACGACGGCGCAAAGTTGGCTAACGCGCGCAAGCTTTGCGAACTTTGTCACCGCTACGATGCTTTGCTGATTGTGAACGATCGCGTGGATTTTGCGATCGCAGCAGATGCCGACGGCGTACACTTAGGACAGCAAGATTTGCCTGTGGCGGAAGCGCGCAAGTTGCTCGGCCCCGGACGCATCATTGGTCGTTCTACTACGAATGGCGAGGAAATGCAGCGAGCGATTGAAGAGGGAGCCGACTACATTGGAGTTGGGCCGGTTTACCACACTCCTACTAAACCTGATAAACAGGCGGCCGGTTTAGACTATGTGCGGTATGCTGCTGATAAGTCGCCGATTCCGTGGTTTGCGATCGGCGGAATTGATATCAACAACCTCGATGAAGTATTGAATGCCGGAGCTCAAAGGGTTGCCGCAGTACGCGCGATTATGGAAGCGGAACAGCCTACTTTAGTCACGCAGTTTTTCATCTCACAGTTGATTCGGATGGAGAATCTGAAAGCTCAGAAAGCTTTGCACGGGAAAAGCTAGGTTGATTGGGGATTTGTAGGGCGGGTTTAGCACAGGAAATGTGTGCATAAAATATAATTTTGTTACAAAACCCGCCCTGAAAACAGATATTTTACTGATGATAAATCAAATTGCGCTGCAAGTTAACGGAGAAACCCGCAATTGTGCGATCGACACACCGTTACCAAAATTACTAGAACAATTGGGATTAAACCCGCGCTTGGTGGCTGTGGAGTACAACGGGGAAATTCTGCACAAACAATTTTGGGAAACTACACAGATGCAAGAGGGCGACATCTTAGAAGTTGTCACAATTGTCGGAGGAGGCTAGGCAATTTTTAGGAGTAAAAACGAGAGTTTTTCCTGCTTCTCTGGTTCTTGGTAAGCAGCCACAGTCCTTTCTCCGGCGAAACAAATTGCAAAAAGCTCTGCCTCCTGTAACTTTCTAATAACATAGAAAATCAGGAGGCAGAGCCTTGCTTATATGCGTTCCCAGGCATAGCCTAGGAACCATAAAACTAAACTGCGACAGCTTCAGCCACCGGTTCAGCCACAGGTGCTGCTACAACAGGATAAATGCTGACTTTCTTGCGAGTTTTGCCCTTTCTTTCAAAAGTCACTACACCGTCAATCATGGCAAACAGAGTATCATCTCTGCCGATACCAACATTATTACCGGGGTGAACTTTAGTGCCGCGTTGGCGGATCAAAATGTTGCCAGCTTTGACAACTTGACCGCCGTACTTTTTGACACCCAGACGCTGAGAATTAGAGTCGCGTCCGTTACGTGTACTGCCTGTACCTTTCTTGTGGGCCATAATATCCTCAACTGTATTTACTATTTTTTATTCTGAATCAGTTTCGGCGGTTTGGGGGGTTTCAACAACTGCTGCAGTTAAGTCTCTGGCGGCTAAGACTGTACCGTTGACGCTAATCGAGTCAATCATAAAGCGAGTTGTTTCTTGACGGTGCCCTTTTTTCTTCCGAGTTTTCTTTTTCGGCTTCATCTTGTAGACGAGGACTTTGCGGCCCCGGAAATGCCGGAGAACCGTTCCTTCTACAGTGGCATTTTCTAGTAGAGGCTGGCCGATATGAACCTCGCCTTCGTGCTGGATCAGAAATACTTTGTCTATGGTGACTTTGGATTCAGCTTCAACGTGAAGCAGTTCGATGTCGTAGAAGCGGCCTGGTTCTACCCGAAATTGTTTGCCGCCGGTTTCAATGATTGCGTAAGTCATGGGATGGTTGTTGAGATTGCCGTACAGGTAGCTGATGAGTCATTGGTCATTGGTCGTTGTGGACTTTTGACTGCTGACTGCTCTCCAGCTTTTGGAATGTCTTAACCTGATCCGAGCCGGATTTAGACAGACAATCTACTATTATTGCGGATTGTTGGAGTTTTGTCAAGGTAAAAGAAACTTAATCTTTTTTAATTGTTAGTTTGAGAACTGATTTGTGGCGACGAACTACGGAATGCTTAGAGAGTTAAATGTAGATTTTCTCGGATTCTCTCTTCTGCAATAGGGCAGGTAAAATTATGACTCAGGAAAATTCCGAAACTTGGCTGAACAAATTATGGAAAACTTTGACTACCGACCACCGACAATTGTTGCGGGGACAACACGATGTTGTGGTAGATAGTGTTGATACTATAAATGCGACGATTTCTGCTGGTGTTGCTGTAGTAGGAGTGACGGGTGCGGCTATCAATCCTGCTATTCCAGTTGTTGCCGCTGGGATTGGGTTCGTGCAAATTGCTGTGCGGTGGCTCAAGCGCTTTGAAAACAAGCCTCAGCCAGAAAGATCCTTCTCTGATTACGTGCAGTTAGCTGCGGTTCTAGCTTATTGTACATCTTTCGATAAATGTCTAAACGCCAGCGATGTCTTAACTCGAATTAATCTCAACTCGATTGTATCAGAAGAGTTTAAACAACAAATCGAAGAACTTGCCGAATCTTCCTTAGATGAAGAGGAAGCCAGGAAAACGATGAGCGGTTTTCCCCGCTCTAAATTGGCTGAAAATTTCAATCATTTATTATTAACTTACTTACAGCAAGTAGGATTAACTGAAGGCGAAGCTCAGACTTTGATAGAGCGAGTAGCTTGGAGCACACCTCGCTACATCAGTCAGGCATTAGCTGAAGCAAAATATGACTTAAAAGTGCTGACAGAACGTTATCGCGAACGCTGGCAAAAAGATCTAGATAAATACGACAAAATCGATGCTTACTTAGAAGAGACAATTGCCTCAAAACCAGAAGAAAAAGTATTTGATGAAGACTTTAAGTTTAAAGATATCTACGTGCCACTGAAGGCAAAGCGACTAGATAAAAATGGCAAGCTCATAAATGATGCAGAAGCTTTCGATTTGGAAAGTTGGGCAAAAGAATTACTTGCAGATGAAAAGAAACAAAATCAAGTAATGTTTGTCGAAGCTGGACCCGGACGCGGTAAGAGCGTTTCTTGTCGGATGTTTGCTGACTGGGTGCGGCAATATTTACATCCAGTTTGGACGCCCGTGTTAATTCGACTGCGAGATATTCTTACATTGCAAAAGAGTTTTCGAGAAACGCTAAAAGAGGCAGTTAATGCGGGCTTTGCTAGCGATGACGGCTGGTTGACAGATAGAAACACACGATATTTGTTTTTCTTGGATGGCTTTGACGAGTTGCTGATGGAAGGGAGAAAAAGCGGCGGTTTAGAGGACTTTCTCAAGCAAGTAGGGCAATTTCAGCAGGATTGCGATAAGAATTCAGAAAGTAGACACCGGATTTTGATTACTGGCAGAACTTTAGCTTTGCAAGGAATTGAAAGGCAACTGCCAGATAACTTGGAGCGAGTCGAAATTCAGATAATGGATGACGGACTTCAGCAGCAGTGGTTGAGCAAGTGGGAAGCCCTATTTGGGGCGGCAAAAACCTCAGCTTTTCAGCATTTTTTGCAAGATGAATGCTGTCCAGAGAATGTAAAATCAGAACTAGCGCGAGAGCCACTCTTGCTTTATCTGTTAGCGGCGATGCACCGGGACAAAATCTTGAAAGTTGAGGATTTTCAAGGAACTAACAGCACTCAAGCAAAAATTTTGATTTACAACAAAACTGTGAATTGGGTACTCACAAAACAGCGGTCTGAAAAGCTCAATCGCGATTTGACAGAATTGGAAACAGAGGAGTTGCGGCGCATCCTGACAGAAGCAGGGTTGTGCGTGGTGCAGTCGGGAGGGGAATGCGCTCCTGTAGCGATGATTGAGGAACGATTGAAAGCACATGGCTCAGCTAAAGATTTTTTTGAGGACGCACAAAAACGGATTGATAATCCTCTAAGAAATGCTTTGGCGGTTTTTTATCTTCAGCAAGGCAGCAAAGAAGGTTCTGTGGAGTTTGTACACAAGAGTTTTGGTGAATTTCTGTGTGCGGAGCGGTTGAAAGAAAGTCTGGAAGAGTGGACGGAACCAGGAAAGAAACGTATTACATTTAATACTCAAGACTCTCAGATGCACTGGGAAATTTATGATTTGTTGGGTTATGGGCCGCTGACGGAAGAAATTGTGGAATATTTGATGGGGTTGTTAACAACTCCGGCTGTTGCAGGGGAGGAAAATCAGTTTCGCCCTGTGGAGTTATTCCAGCGTCTGGAAGATTTTTATCTGCGGTGGTGCGAGGGGGAATTTATTGATGCGCCGCCGGAAAATTTGCCTCAAAAGAAGATGCGCCTACTGCGATATCAATTGAAAACCCAATATTTGGGACAGCGACAAATAGATATTTACGCTGGTTTGAATGTGATAATTTTGCTATTGGAGTTGCACCGTTACGGGCAGCAAATAGATGAATTGAAAGACAAAATGGTGTTTTATCCTTGCGGGAAGCCTAATGATGAAGGCAAGCTTGACGATAGCAATCGGTTATTGCGTCTCATCAGCTATAGCTATTGTGTTGGGGATTCTGGGTTTCTCCAAATTGTTGGGCTATTTCTCAGCGACGCAAACCTCAGTGGCGCAAACCTAGGTGGCACAGAGCTCTGTGGCGCAGACCTCGACGGCGCAAACCTTAGTGGCGCAAACCTCAACGGCGCAGAACTCAGCGACGCATACCTCACTGACGCAGATCTCAGTGGCGCACACCTCAGTGGTACATATCTCACTGAGGCAGACCTCAGGGGGGCAGACCTCAGCGGTGCAGACCTCAGCGGGGCAGACCTCATCGGCGCAAACCTTAGTGGCGCAAACCTTAGTGGCGCAAACCTTAGTGGCGCAAACCTTAGTGGCGCAAACCTCAGCGGCGCAGACCTCAGCGGGGCAGACCTCAGCGGGGCAAACCTCAGGGGGACAAACCTCACTGAGGCAGACCTCAGCGGCGCAGACCTCAGCGCGGCAGACCTCAGCGGGGCAAAACTCAGCGGCGCGAACCTCACCGATCGCACTTTTGGCGATGTCAAATGGGATGAAAATACAAAGTGGGAAAATGTTGGAGGTTTGGATACAGCCGTTAATGTTCCAGAAGCGTTAAGGCGACAGCTAGGAATGCAGTAGAAACCTTTTTCCAGGCTTGGCGTATCATTTTTATGAACAGGCTTTCCGGCCTGTTCCACAAAAAGTGAATTTTCTTGTGGGGTGGGCCCGAGAGTCCGCGCCCGAAAGGCCGATCGACATACGAAGGTCGATCGACCTTATTTTATGCAAAAGGTCGATCGAACTGGATTTAAGCCGTCGCAGAACATTTGCGCGATCGTAACAATTCCAAAGCTTGCTGTTTCACCCTCCCTTCCATCACCTCTTTTTGCAAAGTAATAAAAGCCTCAAAATCTTCTAAACCGTACTTAGTCATCTGCAACTGCTGTCGCAACAGTTCTTCGGCCTCAACCGTTAAGTAACCTGTTGCCAAAGCTTTTCGGACAATTTTACTGATTAAAGTCATATTAGATTCACCCTGAAGACGCGCACGTTAAAACACTGGATTTGTGTCACTCGACTAACTCAGCTTTTTGTTTGTTTCCTGATTACCCTCCAAATACGTTAAATCTGCCTTAAGGCATATTTAAACATAGCGATTGGTGACAGGGGAAGTTGTATCAATTTTAACTGTAGAGTGCGATTAAATTAAATTTGTATATTTAGTTTTTGTCACACTAAATTATCCTCCAAAGACGTTAAATCTACCTTAAGGCATAATTTAAATATAGCCATTTGTGACATTGGAAATTGTATCTATTTTAAATGTAGAGTGCGCTTAACTTGGTATATTTAGTTTCTATCTAACAACAGCCGCCATTCTCTGACAGCAAAAGGAGGAACCACCAATTCTGTGTCTTTTTGATTTTTCACGGGCAAACTCAACAGCAAAGGTCGATTACTTTCCAATTGTGTAATTATTGATTTGAAATCGTATTCTCCGACATTAATTGGCAAACCAGACTCGTTCCAAATATCATTAGCCGTGCTAATTTCGCGCTTGCCCGCCGCAACTTTCAGCGGAACCTGGTGCTGCAATTCTGTTCCGGGAAATCCTACTAATCTCAGATTTAAAGACTTTACTACTCCCGACTTAACTCGCTTGTACAAAACAACTTGCCATGCTTGATCGTCTGTATCACGCAGGCTTTGTACGGAGCGAAACATTACTGTCTCAGCAGTTTCTGGATATTTGTGAATCGAAGCCAAAGCAGGCGGGTTGACAGCTAAGATTATATACAAGCACAAGCTAATAATAGTTAAAATGCGACGCCAACAATAAGATTTTTTCAACTTCCAATACCTCCAATAATTTACATTTTTTTAGCAGAAAACAGAAAAAAGCACAGGTTTGTAGTGAGATTATTAAGGGATGAATAATAGAAGACAAGAAGCAGGCAGGTTTTGTATAAAGATTATTCATCTGTGACCAAGTTAGGCGCTAAACCTGCCCCTACATTATACCTCGGCTTGGTTTCCTGAAGTTAGGCGCTCAACCTGGTCTTACAATGTACATAGTCTGGTTTATTTCCAATCGGTTTCAGCTTGGGATAGCACGTAAGCTGAAACATCGAGAATTTGTTGTTCCGACAAACGATCTTTGTAAGCGGGCATAATACCTTTGCCGTTGGTTACTAAGTTGGAAATGTTGGCGATGGAATCCATGCCGTATTTTTTTAAGGCTTTTTGTTTCAAGTTTTTGCCGCGCCTGATAATGTTGCTGCCGTTGATGTGACAGCCTGCACAGTTGGCGCTGAAGACTTCGGCTGCGGTTGCGGGATTTGTACCTGTATCTGCGATCGCCATTTGGGAATTAGCAGCGATTTCTACAAATGCCAGTGTCAGTATCAATAGAAAGGCGGTGAGATTTTTTTTTAAGTTCTTTAGCGAAATCATTTATTTGCAATTTGAAAAAATGTGCTGGATTTAAGGATATCACTAAATACGGATTTTGGGGTTAACTCAGCGATTTATTCTTCCCAATCGAATGTGCGGGAAACTGCTTTTTTCCAAAAGCGATATTTTTGTTCGCGAAGTGCGATCGCCATTTTTGGTTCCCAAGTACAATCCACCGCCCAATTGTCCCGCAATTCGGCTAGCTGACTCCAAAAACCCACCGCCAAACCGGCCGCATAAGCCGCACCGAGTGCAGTAGTTTCTGCTACCACAGGCCGCACCACAGGCACTCCCAAAACATCGCTCTGAAACTGCATCAGCGTGTGATTTCCCACCATACCTCCGTCTACTTTTAAAGACAAAAGCTGCACTGCTGAATCCTGATTCATAGCGTCCAATATTTCCCGCGTTTGCCACGCTGTCGCTTCCAATACGGCGCGGGCAATGTGTGCCTTAGTCACGTAGCGAGTTAAACCTGCAATTACTCCGCGCGCGCTGTCTTTCCAATAGGGTGCATAGAGTCCAGAAAATGCCGGGACAACGTAAACTCCGCCGCTATCTTCGACTGTATTTGCTAATGTTTCTACTTCTGCAGATGTGTTGATGATGCCCAAATTGTCCCGCAGCCACTGCACTAAAGCTCCGGCGATCGCAATACTGCCTTCCAAAGCATACACAGCGGGCGATTCCCCCATCTTGTAGGCGACTGTTGTCAGCAACCCGTTTTTTGAAGGGACGATCGCCTCACCAGTATTCAGCAGCATAAAACAGCCCGTACCGTAAGTATTTTTCGCCTCCCCCAGACTGAAACAAGTTTGCCCGACGAGCGCGGCCTGCTGATCGCCCAAAGCAGCAGCAATCGGAACACCTGCAAGCAATCCTTTTGCAGTTCCAAAAACTTGACTCGAAGGGCGAATTTCTGGCAGCATCTGGCGGGGAATTGCCATTATTTCCAAAGTTTCGGCATCCCAATCGAGAGTTTGCAAATCCATCAGCATCGTGCGGCTGGCGTTGGTAACATCGGTAATGTGCGCGCCGCCAGTCAGGTGCCAAATTAGGAAAGTATCGACATTGCCAAAAACCGCATCCCCTCGATTTGCAGCTTCCCGCAATCCTGGAATATTGTCCAGCATCCACTTAATTTTCGGCCCGCTGAAATAAGTTGCCAGCGGCAAACCGCATCGTTTTTGAAATCGATTTTTGCCCTCAACTTCAGCTAATTTTTCGCAAATTTGGTGAGTGCGAGTATCTTGCCAAACAATTGCATTGCCGTAAGGTTTGCCAGTTTTTCTGTTCCAAACAATTGTAGTTTCGCGCTGGTTAGTAATACCGAGGGCTGCAATATCTTTAGGGTCGATATTGCCGATTTCGAGGGCATTTTTAATCACGCTTTGGGTTCGCTGCCAAATTTCAGCGGGATTGTGTTCCACCCATCCTGGTTGGGGATAGATTTGCTGGTGTTCTTGTTGGTTGCTGCAAATTATCTGTCCCCGGCGATCGAATATGATAAATCTGGTGCTGGTGGTTCCTTGGTCGATCGCTGCTACGTATTTTTTTGCCAATTGTCTAAAACCTTTTTAGTAATGAGCTATTTAACGTATATGATACTATGTAAAACACAAGCTAATCTCAAAAACTTTAGTTTAGGGAACTCCACAAGTTGAAACTGGCAGATTTGCTCAGGCTCGATCGCACAATTAAGGTTATTGGCTTTGACGACGCTCCGTTTTCTCGTACAAGCGGCAGTCTGGTGTCGATCGCGGGCATAGTCTGCGGCGGAACTCGATTTGAAGGAATGGTGTGGGGACAAGTCCTCCCAGACGGATTAGATGCCACGGATGCTATTTCTGGTCTACTTCTCGGAGGCAAATTTCTGCCGCAATTGCATCTCGTTTTGCTAGACGGAATTGCTTTCGGTGGCTTCAATATTATTGACCTTCCCGAGTTAGCATCGCGGCTGCAAATTCCTTGCGTTGCTGTCATGCGCCGCCAACCAGATTTAGATGCTGTTGAAAAAGCCCTCCGCCATTTACCCGACTCGGAATACCGTTTAGAATTGTTGCGCCGTGCCGGGAAAATTCACACTTTTGAACCTTTCTTTTTTCAAGTTTGCGGCGAACAACCCGAATTAATAGCGCTGGTGCTCCAGCGTTTGACAGACACTGGTAAAGTTCCTGAAGCTTTGCGTTTGGCTCATTTGATTGGTGCGGCGGTAATTAATGGAGTTAGTGGCAGTTCTGCTTGAATTATTTTTAAGAACGGGCAAGATGCCCGTTCCACAAAGACTAAATTTTCTTCTGGGCAGGATTTACGCAACTGTCACAAATGCTTCGATAGCCTCTCCAAAAGTTCCAAACTTGGCCCTTGGTTAGTTGATGAGTGCCGTCCCTCGGTACGGCACTCATCAACCAACCGTCCGAGCTCGCGTGTCAGCTTTTTGAATCAAAACTTCTCTCAGTTTATTGTCATATTTTTTAGACAATAAACATCGGAATCTGGGGCGTTTCAGTTGTTCACTTAAATAATTGGATAACAGCCCATTTTTGATTGTATATATGGTTCGACCTGTCCGAGCAGCTAAACTTTTAAGCCTTACCCATACAAGTAAAGCGCAAGCAATATGATTTCTTTGAATCCGAGCTTTCCGACACTGACAAGACTATATTCCTGTTAATTGCTTGATTTCTCGGTTGCCTTCTACAATTTTCCAACGAAGAGCACACACTTTTTGTACGTCATTTGTGTCTGACTGAGTTAAGTCCTTAGTCGCGACATATCCCGTCTTGTTGGTGGAAACAATTACTCGGAATAATTTCACTTTCTTGAATTTCAATACTCACGACAGTTTGGGGAACGAGACTACAAGCTTACGCGGCGCAAGGATCATAAATAAAGTTGAATTAAATGCCGCATCAGGGGTGGAGCTGACATTGATTTAATTATCCACAGTGACTCAAAGTCAAGCGAGAATAAGCCATTGGGCTATATAAAAACTGTCCGGACTATTGACTTAAGAGAACTATCAAATATCCCTCCACTATCAAATATTACACCAGCATTAGGCTCTCGGCTGAAAGCTACATTAAAAGTACCAAGACGTTTTAGTAACCGAAAAGTAGCTGGCTTGTTAGAAGAGTAGACTACCCCAAAGCTAGCAAAAGATCGGCTTAAATACTGGTGTCATATCAAATCTGTTAGCCTCGGTATCATTCAGCTCTCTATTCTCGACCTCTGCGTGAATCAGCGTCAATTCATTGTTATCTGCGCTTGCTGAAATTATCTTTTTTTAACCGCAGATACCGGCAGATCAACACAGATTAACGCAGAGGAGTTATATCAATTCCGGCTGCTGCGTGATTGTTGACTGGATTTTACGGCCGACGATGCTACGGGATTTGAGATAAACATGAAACTAGAATTGGTTTAAAAAGGATTGAATGAAAAAGAATTACAGCTTTTGGAGTTAAAGCAATAGGTAAAGTTAAATGAAATTTAAATAAAATTGAAAAAAGTCAAAAGTAAGAAAGCCAAAAGTAAAAACAATTGTTTTTACTTTTGGCTTTCTTACTTTTGACTTTTAGCACATCGAGTATTCAACTCAAAACTCAAAACTCAAAACTCTTAAGGCGCTGCTGCCGCCCTGCGGTTGGCAACAATCAGATTAGCCTGATACTCTGCCGCTTTTTGCTGAGCCTTTTGATAGTTCGGGCTGGTTGACGGTACGGCTCTCATGAGCTTAACCGCTTGCTGCCACTCGCTTGCTACTGCGATCCACTCATTTTGAGACTGAGCCTTCTGGGCCGAAATTGCTGCTTTCTGAGCTGTGTTAACGGCTTCTCTCCAAGAGTCAGGCTTAGGCGCGGCGGCTTTTAGTGCAGGAGAGGCTGGAGCTGGGCTTGCTGGCGCAGCAGCAGTGGGAGCGGGTTTTGGTGCAGGGGAGGCTGCCTGTGGGGTGCCCGGAGATGCGGCTGGAGAGGATGCAGCGGCTTTAGACGCGGGAGATGCGGGTTTCGGGGAAGGGGAAGCAGCTTCGGGGGCGATGGGTTCTGGGTTCGAGTCGCCGAAGGGGAAAGTTTTAGTAAAGAAAAGCCCTGCGATCGCCGCCAGAGGTACTAAGATACCCACAGGTATTACCCATTTGGGAAATTGTTTTTTCGGAGGCGGGGCTTGATCTTCGTCTTCGTCTTCGTCTTCCTCGTCGTCATCTCGATCGAATTCTCCTTCTTGATAATAGTCTTCGCCTTCGGGCTCGACATCATCTAAACCTACAGAGTCGTCAGGCATTCCACTATCCAAGGGGTAAGGCATTGAATCCGCAGGCATCAGATCAATTTCATCTTCCCACGTAGGCGATCCCTCACCTGTTCGACGCCCGTAAACCTTTACAGTGTGAATTGATTCGAGTCCCAGCTTCGTCATGCCGGTGCGGATGAAATCGACCAATACCATTTGATCCGGTACTTTGTCTGCCTCCAGAATTATGTGGAGGCAGCCGTTGTCCCGCGTCACATCGGCGTTGATGCCTTTGGGTTTGAGTGTACGGTTGATGCTAGATGCGATCGCTTTTGGATCGCCTTGCTTGAGCAGTTCCCGCGGGTTCTGTTGTGTCATGGGTAGCGCTCTTTTTTTGGGGGGGGTGGAGAGCCGGCAAATAATATTAACCGATCGGCATTCGGCGGACAATATTTATTTACCACATTAACTTCTACTTTGCCATTCTGAGAGTATTTCTAGTATCTATTGACCTTTTGGCCCGTGAGCCGGTATCAAGCACATAGCCGAAGAAAGAAATTTGTTGTAAAAATTTACAGTAAGGGGCCGATCCTGTGCCCTGTCGCGCATCAGCGGAACAAGCTAGAAAGTTCTATAACTTTGGTTTGCAGGGTTGAGATTTCTTCTCGCCCCCGCTTTAAAGAAGCTTCTAACTCTAGCAGCAAAGGCAAACTTTTTTGCAGTTTTTCTAGGCTGGCGTTCTTGACTTCTTGACGAAAATAGTATACTCGTTTCGGATTGCCGAGATCTAGAGCTTGAGCAATTTTATCATCGCGATCGCCCGCTTGGATCATCGCCTTTACCCACAGCCAAATCCGAAATTTACCAGTCAAGCCAGCCACAATCCTCAAACCAGGCTCGCTGCGGCCAGTTAAGCCGGCCAATAAATCTAAAGCCGCGGAGGTATTGCCCTCGCGAATCGCATCGGCTAGCTGGAAGGTATTCTGGGCGTGACAGTGCACCAGTGCTGCAACTTCCTCCGGGTTCAGAGGTTGGCTGCGGTTGCCCGCAAACAGCAGCAATTTTTCGAGTTCGCTGTATAGCTGGCGGGTATCGCTGCCAATGGATTGGGCCAAAAGTTCGATCGCTGTGGCTGTCAATTTTACATTCATTTCGCCCGCGACTTGACGCACCCGCTGGGCTAATTCTTTGTCATTCCAAGGCGGAATCGGTGAAAATTCCCGCACTTGGGCGGACTGGGAAATTAACTTGGTAGACTTGAGCCGACTGTCGGGTTTTTTGACGGATGTCAGCAGCAGCACGGTGGTAGGGGGAATCACTGGCAGCGTCCGTTCAAATTGGGCCAACAGTTCTGGAGAACACTGCTGCGTTACAGTCGTATTTGCCAGCCAGACAAAACGGCTGCCGGTACCGAAGGGCGGCGTTAAGGCTCGATCGAGCCCTTCGACCACAGCGTCGGCTCGATCGGCAATAATCTTGTCATAGTTAAAACTAGCCCAGTTGGGGTCGAGGACTGTTTGCCGCAAACTTGTCACAGCCTGCGCGATCGCAAAGTCGTCTTCCCCCCAAAACAGGTAAATTTGCATGAAAAACGCTCAGTAGCCCAAAAAATCAGAGTTGCAGGTTCTGCAAGTCCAACATATCCTGAATTGGACTGTTGGATGCCCGCACCATAATATAAAATTTGGTGTGGGAGTTTGTCACCGCGAGGAAATCAAGATTGGATGATACTTATCAAGCTTACGTAAATCGGGTGGCGCGAATGACGCTGCTGGACTCCTACAAGTCCCAGGTGGAACACATTCAGGAATCTCCAAAATTTAAGCCCGACGAAGCAGGCAGGAGAGATCCTGTACCTTTTCCAGGTTATTCCGTGATTACGCCCCCTGCGGGGGAAGATGCAGAAAATGCTGCATTTTATAGTAATTTGCACTCGAGCCAACAACGGCTATTGCAGGAAATAGCGGAGGGTGCGCTCGTGGCACTGCCTCCTGATAGCTTCCATTTAACCGTAGCCGATTTGATTTGGAACAGCGCTTTTCGAGATGCCTCTGATAAAAATCCAGAATTTGAGGAGCAACTGCGCTCGCGCATGGCCGATCGTTTTGCCGCCTGCAAACCCTTGGCGGGCGGCGCTCCCATTCGCTGGATAGTGCTGGGGTTGATGGTGATGACTAGAGCTGTGGGTGTTTGTTTGGCACCGACGGACGAAAACTCTTACAAGCAAATTCTGGAGTTTCGCCGATCGATCTATCAAAATCCCGATTTAATGGCTTTGGGAATCGAACAGCAATATCATTTTACGGCCCACATTACTCTGGCTTATTTTGGGGATGTCGGGCCGAACCTTGACCGCGATCGCTTGTGCGCTTTGCTGTCAGAGTTAAACGAGCAATGGCTGGACACGCCACAAGAACTGTCCGTAAACCGAGTGGAACTGCGGAAGTTTGAGGACATGGCCACCTACCTCCGGCAACCGGAATGGCCGGTTTTTGAGTTTTAACGAAGGAAGAAGGAAGAGGGAAGAAGGAAGAAGGAAGAAGGAAGAGGGAAGAGGGAAGAGGGAAGAAGGAAGATTTTTTCCCATCTCCCACTCTCCCCATCTCCCACTCTCCCACTCTCTCGCCCCCTCTCCCCCTCTCCCCCTCTCGCTTGTGACAATTGTCAGGATATTGGCTATTAAATGCTTTAATTATTTTTGTTTGACAGTAAAGTCAAGGAAAAAATTTATGAAAAACCAGGAAAAATCAGTAATTCTGGTTTTTTACTTTTTGCTTAAAAAGTGACAGTACACGTTGTTGGTATCGGTTTAGATGGAGCTGCTGGGCTGAGCGAATCGGCGCGGCAGGTTGTAGAAATGGCCGCTCTGCTAATAGGGAGCGAGCGCCATTTGAGCTATTTTCCCCAGCACGACGGAGAGCGCTGGGCGTTGGAAGATTTGACCGAAGCAATTCTGGAAATTCGGCGCTGGTGGGCGACTGAACCCGAATTAGAACCCTCTGCGGGGACGGTGGAACCCCGCGATCGACCGATCGTAATTTTAGTGGCCGGCGACCCGCTGTTCTACGGCTGGGGAAAGTTGTTAATTGCCCAATTGCCGGCAGAAAAATTGACTTTTCACCCCCATGTCAGTTCTGTGCAGTTGGCTTTTAACCGCTTGCAAATCCCTTGGCAAGACGCTCATTTTGTTGGCTCTCAAGGACGTTATTTTGAGGAACTGACGGCAAAACTCAAACTCGGTGTCGAGAAAATTGCGGTACTCGCCGACGAAACTCATACTCCGGCGGCCCTGGCAAATTTGGTCAAAGCTCTAGATTTGCCTACACGCTACGAGTTTTGGGTTTGCGAGAATTTGGGTGCTGCTGACGAGCGCGTGGGCCTGCGTTCTCTATCAGCTTTGCTGGGAGAGTCTTTTGCACCGCTGAGCGTGGTTGTGATGCTGCGGGAGTCCCCGCCGAGGGCAGAACCATTTGATTTGGAAAAGTTGCCTTTGTTGGGAATACCGGATGCAGCTTTTATCGGTTGTGGCGACAAGCCGGGTTTGACGGTTGAACGGGAAGTGCGGGTGTTGGTGCTGGGACAATTGGCTTTGCAACCGGGACAAGTTGTCTGGGATGTGGGTGCTGGTAACGGTTCTGTGTCGATCGAAATTGCTCGTTTATTCCCGCAATCTGAGGTGTATGCGATCGAAAAAACGGTTTTTGGCACCTCTGCGATCGAGTTCAACTATGGCCGTTTTGGGCTGCAAAATGTGTTCTCGATTTACGGAACCGCCCCGGAAATTTTGCACCGCTTGCGTCCTCCGCACCGGATTTTTATTGGCGGTAGTGGCGGAGGGTTGACTAAAATTTTGGGCGTTTGCGCCCTGCGGCTGCTTCCTGGAGGCTCGATCGTGCTGGCGTTGGATGCTTTTGAGGATATTGCTACTGTTTTGAGCTGGATCGGCGATCGGGTGCGCCGGGAACCGCACTGGAGTTACCGAATCGTGCAAGTGCAGTTATCGCGTTCTCTGGCTGGGGGAAATTCCACTCGTTTTGATGCGTTGCGGCCTGTTTCGATTGTGACGATTGATCGACACTTGAATTAATGTCTGAATTTTAACCGCTGATTTAAGCTGATTAGCGCTGATTAACGCTGATTTGAGTCAGGAAGAGTAAGGTTGCGGTTGCTAGTAGCAATAAAATGCCGGCTGCACCTGCTAGCGGTTTCGCTGCTATTCCTGTAATCCATTCCGGTGCGCGACCTGTCGGATTAATTGCGCCTTCTGTATCTACGGTAGTTATACCCCAAATCCAAGCTGCGTGAATGCCGATCGCCAATCCCAAACTACCATTGTCGGCGATGCGGGCTAATGTTAAAACCATCCCCATCAGCCACAATCCGGGCAGTTGCGGTAGAGTTTCTTTGGCTGCCCAAATTAGGTGGGCGATCGCAAAAATGAAACTGGCGATCGCTGCTGCGATTAGCACTGAGTAATCTTGCTGGAGGATTGTTTGCAAGCAGCCGCGAAAGATTAACTCTTCTGTGGCGCTAATCCACAGTCCTAATAACAGAGTCAGCAGACTAGCAGGGTTAAAAATTAAAGTCCCAAAATTAATTGGTTTTTCGACTGTTTCGGTAGAATTTTCGCTTTTTTTTAGCTCGATCCAGCCTGCGGTTAATTGGAGACCGAATAAAATTACTAAGCTGATTATTCCTAATCCCAATCCCCGCAGTAATGACATCAAAACTGCGGGTTGCCAATCCCAACCCCAGTTAGTAAAAGACGTGTTTTCGATCCAACTTGCCGCCCATAAAATGAAGGGGACAATCACGTAGAGGGAAGCTAGTAAAGGTAGTTTTTTGTTTCCCAGGGGTTGGGGCGGATGCCATTTGAGGGCGATCGCCAGCACCATCGCTGCAGGAAGCCACACAACAATCCAAATCGAGAAAAACAAGATTATTTTGACAATTGCTGGTATTGACGGCGACAGCAGTCGCAGATTGGTTATGCTATTCCACATTTAAGGGGCTGCAACTATAATACTGTTGACTGTTGGCTGTTGGCTGTTGACTGTTAATTCTTAACTAATGACTAATGACTAATAACTAATGACTACCGATCGAGCTTGCGCTGAATTTGCCTCAAAGATTGGTACATTTCGGGCAAGCGGTTGTAGACGGCTGCGGCTTTGAGAAATAGTTTGTGGGGAATTGCTGGAACGCCCGTCACGATCGCACCTGCGGGCACGTCGCTGTGAATTCCGGCTTTAGCAGTGGCGATCGCCCCATCTCCAATTTTGGCTTGATTAGCAATTCCCACTTGACCTGCCAAAATTACATTGTTGCCAATTTTCACCCCGCCGGCCATGCCAACGTGAGCAGCAAAGGCGCAATTTTTTCCTACTTGACAGCCGTGACCTACCTGTACTAAATTGTCGATTTTTGTATTCTGGCCGATGCGGGTTTCTCCGACAGCGGGCCTGTCGATCGTGCTGTTGCAGCCAACCTCAACGCCCTCTTCTAATACCGTGCAGCCAGACTGCTCCATTTTTACCCATCCTGTGGCTGTAGGCACGAACCCAAAACCTTCGCTGCCGATCGCCGCACCGCTGTGAATCACGCAATTTGCCCCGATGCGAGTGCGTTCGTGAATGACACAATTAGCGTGTAAAACAGTGCCTTCGCCAATTACCGAATCTGGGTAAATTACGACATTTGGATGAATGCAAACGTTGCTGCCAATTTTGACTTTTGCTTGAATAACGACGTGGGGGCCGATATAGACATTTTCACTAATTTCTGCTGAGGGGTGAACGACGGCTGAAGGATGAATTTCGGATGCTGGGCGAAACGGTTGATAGAAAATGGCGATCGTTTCAGCAAACAGCAATCGCGGATCTGCTGCGGCAATCCAAGCAATATTGCGATCGGTACATTGAGCTTGCAGGCTTTCATCTAAGGGTAAAATTAAAGCCGAAGCATTTGTAGTGGCTGTATGAACGGCAAATTTAGCACCTTCTATGTAACTGATAGTACCGGGTGCAGCTTCATCGACTGGGGCCGCGCCTGTAATTTCTGGATCGGTAGCAACCGACGCTGTGAGGGTGCGACTGGTGGCTAAGTTAAGTTTTTGTACTATTTCGCTAAACTTCATCTATAAAAATTTGTTGTTAGCACAGATCGATCATAGTTAAAAATACCAGGTTTGGAGCACGATCTCAGCAGTTGCCATTTAAAAAACAAAAACCCCGGTTTCTTGAAGAAGTCGGGGTTGTAGCGCTCGATTATTTTTGGCAATTATTTTACAGAAACTGCATCTACGTCAACGGTGCTGCCGTTGGCTTCAGAATAATTGGCACCGGTGGCTTCGGATGCTGAAGCTGTCTCTGTTTGGCGAGATTTAAAGTAGTCGATCGCCATTTGCGAAACTTCGGAAATCAGCAAGACTGCGATCGCCACATCGTCAATTTGTCCGATGACGGGGAGAAAGTCTGGGGCAATGTCGATCGGGCTTACCAAATATGCCAGCGTTCCCAGAATAATCCACCAGCGGTATTTGGGGTTGCGGAGGGTGTCGCGGTACCAGTTGTAAACAGATTGTATAGAAAAGTTCATGTGGTTGTCCTCTACTTATATTTTCAATCTTGACAAATTGTCGCTCGAAATGCTTGTGGAGATATCCCCCCTAGGGTTGGCAAGAGACTTCTACCTGGGAGTATAGGGAATTGGGGAGGGAGAAGTTGTCAAGCTGTGTTGAAAGGGCGGGGACTCTTGACAACGCCCCTACAGAAACCTGACAGATGAAAGCCGATAGAATTAATCTGTGTTTATCTGCGTTTATCTGCAGTTTAAAAAAACATTCATATTGTTGACGGTAGATTCGGCATCTATTACTTCTTTTATATCGTGATTAAAGCAAGTTACTTAGATTGGGATTTTTCAACCGCAGATGTCAGTAGATAAACACATATGAATGCTGATGGGATTCATCTGCATTTATTTGCTGTTTAAACAAATCTTCATCTCTCTCACTCACGAATTTTGAAAGATCCATTTTTGGTCGCCGATCGCAATTTCGCAGCCATTTGGTAGCCAAAAAGGCTCGTTAGCAGCCAGCCTCTGCCCGCCCACAAAAGTGCCGTTGGAACTGCCGCTATCGACAAGCTGATACCGCTGTTTGCCAATTTCGTCGGTGGTCCGGCGGATTTGAGCGTGGTAGCGCGAACTTTGCGGATCTTGTAATACTAAAGTGTTGGTTGGTTCGCGTCCAATTGTAAAGGGATTGGCTGTTAGGGCGATCGCTTCTCCAGAAAGTTTGTAGATTAAATATGCGGTTGTTTTGCGATCGCTGCTTGCGAGTACCGTTGGTGCAAGTTGGGGAGGATTTCTCCCAGGAGGGAGGCTGTTTTGAGCAAGTTGTTGTGTCAGTTGTTGTAAATCTCGATCGAACCCTGCTGTTGTGTCTGAAGCTGGAAGACTCGCAGGAGAATTACCTGAAATTAAGTTTAACTGCTGTACGGGAGATTGAGAAACAATCGGACGGCCTGCTTCGGCAATTCTCATTTGCAGGGCGGCGGCATTTTCTGCTTCCTGTCGGGCACTCATTCCCTCAACTTGGCGAATAACTCCGTTGGTTTCGGGAAAGCTGACATCGCCAATTCGCACGTCTTCTAAGTTAAAACCTAGGGTATAAAAATCTTGGACGCGATCGAGCAAATTTTGCCGCAGCAACAGCCGTCCTTGACTGATAAGCTGTTGTAGGGGTATTTGCCCTATCGCTAATCCCATACAATCCTTAACTGCACTTGCTAAAGCACCTATAGGATCGGACAATTCCAAAGCTACCCGTTTCGGATCTATAACTTGATAAATAACGGTCAGAGTGGCATCAATTAAAAATCGATCCTTAGACAAAAAATCTCCGTGCGACTGCACCTCCAAATTGCGGAGTTTGGTGTCTACGAGGACAATTTGAGACTGTTCCAGCAGGGGAAGGGCAAAGCTGAAATGTCGCCCAGATTTTAGGGTACGCACGGCGCGGCCGTTTTTGACCAACAGACCCGTGTAACCCGCCCCTATAAAGTCCATACTAAACCCGGCCCAGCGTTCTGGAGTTATCGTTTGAATCAGGGGAGAAGCGTTGTTCATGGGAGAGAGTTGAGGGAGGGAAGATTCTATTTTTAGAGTAACAAATTGCTGGGGGCGAGCGATCGGGCGGTGTGCCGGTTCTGCAACCTCTATTCTATACTTCTGGACACCCCGCGATTCAGCGCGGACTGGATCGAGTTTGCACCCCAGCAATCCACCTTCTTTTTGTACTGCCTTCCCACTTTTGCCATCACCCGCCGCCAAGCAATATTTTCACTCACAGAAAGTTCAATATTGCGATTCAGTTTGAGAGATAAAATGTATAGAATACCAGGAATTGGAGTAGAGGGGGACTCGCTTCTAGTTACATTTGAAAAACAATATTTATTCTACTTATCAAGACTCTTTAACTAAATGGAGATACCTCAGCCTCACCATCTCCACTCGACTGATCTTTACCACTATAATACTTATCTCGGATTATTTTGGGTTCGTAATCTTCAAATAAATCTTCTATACTTCCTTCTAATGCCATTTTATAAGCTTCGCAGAGCATATAATCATTATTATTATCAACAGACTCGTCACTAATGGCATCCCGCTTATACAACCCCAAAATCAGCAAATAGTTTTTCTTTAATCTAGCTGTTGGTAGCGGTTCCCTGTGTAAAGCTATCGACACAGCCTCTATGTGACTATCTTGTACAAGACCATCGCACAGATTATTGTAAGCCAAACACAACCATGTTTCTGTTGCCATAAGTCGCTCTACTAAAGTCCCATTTATTGAATATTCAACCACTTTTTCCCAAGCATACTCATTAATTGTGGGTAAAAAACGTATTGCCCGAAGACTGATAGCCCGTATATATTCACTCATTTTAATACTGCGGTTTTGATAATATGCTATTACCTCCATAAGCTCAACTAGATAACCTTGTATTGCTAGACTTTCCACAATTTGTAAGGGTTCGCGAAAAACCCACGGTTTTTCACATAAAATCTCAACAATATCTCTGACGATCTCTGTGAAGCCAAGTATAAGCAACTTATTAACTGCAAAGCGAATGTATGTTTTTAAGGTTCTTTCCCTCCGGATTTTTTCACGATCGCTAGGGATTTTTTGTATTTCTTCTATTTCTTTCAAACTTTCACGAAATATATTGATTAATTTGGTCCTTAACCTATCTTTTTTTCCCATCCACTCAGAGTTTAACTTCTGAAAGTCATCACCCCACTCTTCAATCGACATTTCACGATCGTCCGATGGTAGATGTGGTAAATTTAATTCTAGTTTTATTTTTAAATTTTTATAGCGTTTTTTACTATCAAATAAATACTTATATATTCTTCTGCTCAAATCGGGGACTTTGATATAAATTCTGAGAGAATACAGGCAGTTTTGATATTGCTCGATTAGGTGTCGCCAGAGATAGTCATTATTTCTATAAGCTCCTGCGAACTCATTGCGGTACTGATAATTTCCAATCCATAACCCGTTCATTACTTTATCAAATTCTAGGTTCACTTCTACAAACAAATCATCTTCTTTAATGCTTTCCACAAAATCTGAAACTCGATCGTATATTTCTGTCTTCTCCTTATTGAGATTCAAACCTAGCTTTTCTAATTCTTCATTAAGTGTTTCTAAAACAGCGGTGACATCATCTGGATCTGGTACAAATAGGGTCATGTCATCAAGGTATCTAGAAAACATCACCTTCCACTCATTATCATTAGGTTGAGTACCAAATCTTAGATCGAGTGGTTTTAAATAGAGGTTAGCGTAAAATGCAGAACCAATACTTCCCTGAGTAATACCGTAACCCAATTGATGCTCCTCCAATTGCTTTGAAAGTAATATTTTAAGTAACCAACGGATACGCTCGCTTTCAGTTAAATCTTTTGTTAACTCAAGTAAACTGTCTTGTACAATTCTTGTATAGTAAGATTCAATGTCAACACGCATTACTACACCATTTTCGTATTTTTGTGCGTTCCTTCGCAGGTTTGAAAGAAAACGGCTATATGCAGTAAACCAATTTGCATATAGATATTCAGTTTCACGTTTTCCTTGGGCTGCTAAACGATAAGCATAGCTATTTCCTTGTAATCGCGATGCTTCTTTTCCTAATTTTTGAATAATGGCTGTTGACAGAATTTCAGCTTCCATTCTTGATAAACCTTTAGGACGGGTATCTGAGGAATTTTTTACAAAATTATAGGAAATATAGTCCTCTTTATGTGCTTCTTCTTGTACGTAAGCAATTAGTTGTTTTTGTAGTCGATTGATGTTGCCTTCAAGATTTATTTCAAATAGGCGGATCTCCACTTCATCAAAAAGTGATTCTTCAAAAAGATATTTGCGGGTGCGAACCCAAGCCCGTTCAATATTTTCTGTACTTATAACTTGATGCCAGTCGTTATCTTTCTGCAACTTGGCACTGACGATCGTACTGATATCGACATAAAACTCTGAAGGCTTAGACACTTTTATAATATTTTTCATATTTCTCCAATAACTGCCAATAGGGTTTTCATAGTAAACTCGATGAATCTCTTTACTAAGTGAATTGGACTCAACATTATGATGACTGCTCTTAAATCCTTGAGCAAGTGCATCTGACATTTTTTGAACAGTCGATCTGTCTCGATCGGTGCCAATCGTAACTACCGATAAACGATCTATTGGAACTTCTTCAAATAACTGTTTATAGGCGAGTGCATATTCTTTGCTGTACTGAGCATAATTACTAACAATTAAATCTGAGTCTATGCCTAATTTTTTTAATTCCTCATATTGTTGTTGTTGACGTTTGTGCTGAGTGCTAAGCAAATCGACAACTGTAGAATGAATCATTAAAACGTGACACAAAAACGGTTGCTGCCATTGTTGCCGCTTTTGTGATAAATCACGTATTACTGAAATAAATGCCTCTCTAATACTTGTGGGTGATATACTAAATTCCAAGTTAATATTTGAGCTAATAACTTGATTTTTTACTTGTTTAATCAATTGGTTGTAGATTGCCAACGTCCATTTGTTAACGTCTATACCCAGACAATAAATGTTGAGTGGATGTGGGATTTTTCCTTGTTCTTTTAAACGTAAAATTATCTCTACAAAAGCAATAGAAGCCGCTCCCGCACCACATCCAACATCCACAAAACAAATATTTCGATTCTGGTCAAGCCAAGTCAGCAAGTTTTCGGGAGTAATAATATTTTCTAGAGTATGGATGACTTTAAAATAGTGTGTGGGAAAATAAAGGCTATATTGAGCTGCCGCACTTTTCAAAGGTTCTTTATTATCATCACACTGCTTGTAAGAGCTTATATTTTGATATCCATTGACTTCTGGGTTAGTTGCAAGCCATTTATGTACAGCGGTATAGGCATCTGCAATATAAGGATGAAAAGAACGATGGTTTTGCATTTGTTGATTTTTTTGTCAAATCTGCGATATAATACTTGTAGGTGTCAAGCGCATAAGTCCAATGAAAATTATCAGTGCCAGTCGTCGAACTGATATTCCAGCCTTCTACTCGAAGTGGTTTCTCAACCGCATTCGAGCAGGTTTTTGCCATTGGGTAAACCCATTTAGCAAGCAAGTATACCGCGTCTCACTTCAACCGGAAGACTGCTTAGCTATTGTGTTTTGGACTCGCAATCCCCAGCCTTTGCTGCCACACCTAGATTTTCTGACCGATCGCGGTTACTGCTTCTATTTTCATTTCACCATGATTGGTTATCCAAAAGCAATAGAGAGCAGCAATCCGCCTCTTTCGGTATCGATCGATACTTTTAAGCAACTTTCACAGCGTCTTTCTGCCGATCGAGTCCAGTGGCGATATGACCCCATCGTACTTAGCGATTTGACTCCACCTTCTTTCCATCTAGAGCAGTTTGACTTCCTCAGTCGCCACCTCGAAGGCTACACTCGGCGCTGTTACTTTTCTTTTGTCGATTTCTACGGCAAAACAGAGCGCAACTTAGGGAAAGTGGCACAAAAGTACAACGTAAAGTTCGATCGCCCCTGTCTAGAGGAGAAAGGCCAACTGCTTCAGCAATTACATGATATTGCCGCTGCACGGGGAATTAAGTTGTATTCGTGCTGTGAGGATAATCTGGCAGGAGAAAGTATTGAAAAAGCCCACTGCATTGATATTGATATAGTTAGGATGCTGCGACCTGATAGAGAAAGTCGTCTCAAGGCTGCTCCTACTCGACAGGATTGTGGTTGTGTTGAGTCAGTGGATATCGGTGCTTATGAAACCTGCGTTTTTGGATGTAGCTATTGCTATGCCACGAATAGTCGCGACACCGCATTGAAACGGATGCGCGACCACGACGCAGATGATTCAATACTTTGGCGACCCCCAACATTACAAGGGGTTGACCTAATCACACAAGAACACCGCAAGAAAGAGAAAACATCTGTTGTACAGTTACCCGTGGGTATTCAAGGAACACTCTTTGAGTAAAAGCTGTGAACCGATCAAAATCTCCTGAAGCACGCGATAGCCGCTAACCCAAACCACAAATACCTAATCTTCATTCTCTGTCGAGTTAATCAGGCAAAAAGCATCAGGAACCTCATCAAAAGATTTAACCTGCAATAAATGCTATCTCACACTTAATCAAATAAGCTCGATCGCCCTTTTGATTCACCGCACCAAAAAAGCCGCACACTCAACATGAGAAGTCTGAGGAAAGAAATCCGCCGGCTGCACTCGCGCTAACTTATAATCCCCATTTTCGCACAAAATCTTCAGGTCGCGAGCCAAAGTAGCAGGCTTGCAGCTAACATAAACAATGCGATTTGGTTTGATTTCCTTGATAGCTTCCAAAACCGCGCGATCGCACCCTTTCCTCGGCGGGTCTAGCAGCAGAATATCCGGTGTCAAACCCAAGGAAGGCAGCAAACTCTCTACAGTTCCCGCCTGAAACTCGACATTTCTCACGTCATTTAACTCAGCATTTAATTGGGCTTGTTCGATCGCCGCCGGTTGCACTTCTAAACCTATCGCTATTTTTACTTGTTTTGCCAGGGGTAAAGTAAAAGTACCAATTCCGCAGAAAGCGTCAACCAAAATCTCGTTCCCCTGCAAATTCAATTCCCCTACCATCACCTCTAACAGCGCTTCAGCCGCCTCTGTATTTACCTGAAAAAAAGTATCTGCTCTTAACTGAAATTTCAAACCCGCAAAGCTTTCTCGCAGATAAGAACGACCAGCAATGCAGCGAGTTTCGGCACCAAAAATCACATTAGTTTGAGCTGGATTTATATTCAAACAAACCCCGGCCAGTTGAGGATATTGTTTCAGCCACTCTGATGCTTGCTCTTCGAGTCCCGGCAACTCTCCAGTGCGAACTATTAAAGTTAGCAGCATCTCCCCGGTGCGCCGTCCGATCCGCAAGGACAAATGACGCAATTCTCCTGTATGTTTCTTTTCATCGTAGACTTGCCAATCCCGCCAGTGGATGTCTTCTTTGACTTCTTTTAACAAAGGATTGAGGCGCGGGTCTTGCACCGGACACTGATTGAGATTGACTAATTTGTGGGTGCTTTTTTGATAGTAACCTGCTTGGACTTGACCTGTTGCAGATATTGCCACGGGATAAGTCGCTTTGTTGCGGTATCCCAAAAATTGGGAAAATCCCTCGATTTTTCCCGTTAAAATTTCATCAACTTGGGGATTGCTAAATCCGCCAATCCGTTCTAAGGCTTGAATGATTTGATTTTGCTTGGCGGCAAGCTGATATTGATAATCTACGTGCTGCCACTGACAGCCGCCGCACTTGTCGGCGACAATGCAGTTAGCTCGAATGCGGTGTTCGGATGCTTCGAGAAGTGTGTCCAGCTTGCCTGTAGCATAGGTGGATTTGACTTGCACCAGGCGGACAAGGACTCGATCGCCCGTCACGGTATCGGGCACAAACACTACTAACTCACCAAAACGACCAACTCCGTCGCCGGTGTCTGTCAAGTCGGTAATCTCTATCTCAATCAGTTGACCTTGCTGGCAAGGGTTTGCCAATTTCGTCGAGTTTGGGGTCGGGAATTTAGATTTGGTCACAAGTAGTCGTGGTAGGATTTAATATGGTAATGCAATATCGCTCTCTCTTTCCTGAGATAAGTCGTAGCGAAGCTCGGCTCCATCCATCGCACTCAAGCTCAATAGCAGGCTGTATTCCTGCTGCTGAACGTCTTGCTGCTAAAGCCAAGCTTCAACCTGCAAGTCAAGCCTGCCGTGAGTTGTCTCGATCGATCCTGTGCGATATGCTGTTGGGGCGAGGTAGAAAAAACTCGTTAAACAGTCAAAGTGTCTGCCGACATCAAAACTCTCACTCGCAGTTTTTGAGTTTTTCCCGCAGTACCCTGGAACACAGGGAAACTGGCTTGAATATCAAGCATAACGTTTGCGGAGATTTACCCGCTACTTCTAATGTTGATAAATGTTAGAAGCAAAGTAAATCGCCCAACCAAGAATCTCATCTTTAACGGATGAGAATGTCAATTAATCTTACTCTCAAATATCCTCAATTCTTTTGAATAACAATGAGCGTAGTTAGCCAACTAATTCTCCAAGCCGACGACGAACTTCGCTATCCCAGTACCGGCGAACTTCAAAGCATCAAAGATTTTTTTAAAACCGGAGAACAGCGGGTGCGTATTGCTACTGCGCTGTCTGACAGTGAGAAAAAAATTGTTGAAGAAGCTAGCAAAAAACTCTGGAAAAAACGACCTGACTTTATCTCCCCCGGAGGTAATGCTTACGGCCAGCGCGAACGGGCTTTGTGTCTGCGCGACTACGGCTGGTACTTGCGCCTGATTACCTACGGTATCTTGGCGGGTGACAAGGAGCCGATCGAAAGCATCGGTTTGATTGGCGTTCGGGAAATGTATAATTCTCTCGGCGTTCCTGTTCCTGGCATGGTCGAAGCTATCCGCTGTTTGAAGGAAGCTTCTTTGGCTTTGCTCAATCAGGAGGATGCTAAGGAAGCAGCTCCTTATTTTGATTATATCGCTCAGGCAATGTCTTAATTGCTTTGGTGATTGCTTTCATCAATGTGGCGGAGCATTCGCGGGTGATTTTTGGGGTGATTTTATCTCGCAATTGCTCGCAAATGTTTCGCTTCTGTTTTTTGGCAAGGAAATCTGCCTCATTTCTGCTAGGAAGCAATGCAGTTTAAGCTTTCCCAGATGTTGAGTTCGTCTTGTCTTTCTATACACATTTGATTTAAAAAGTCAAGTGTTTTTGGGAGGGATTG
This sequence comes from Microcoleus sp. B3-D7, assembly GCF_036705305.1. Taxonomy (NCBI): domain Bacteria; kingdom Bacillati; phylum Cyanobacteriota; class Cyanophyceae; order Oscillatoriales; family Microcoleaceae; genus Microcoleus; species Microcoleus sp. B3-D7. The sequence continues at coordinate 53,661 of NZ_JAUBUE010000035.1, forward strand.
TTTTTTGAATTTCCGGCTGTCGTAGTGAATGGATGTTTTGAGCTGCGAGAGTTCGGAAAGGCTGGGGCAGGTTTGGATAGGATGGGCGATCGCATTTTGCCATTCTTCCAGCTTCCGGTAGCTGAGAAATTGTCCGCCTCTGTCCCGCCGATGCACGAAAACCACGAAAGCCCAGGATTCGATTCGCTTAATTTGATTTTGGCTGATTTTGAGCAGTTGGGGGATCGACCTGACGGTGATGCGGAGCTTTTTCGAGGGTTGGATGCGGCGAAACAGTGCTGTCATGGCTGTATACTCAGGGCTTGAGAGGCAAGTTCTGTTTAGAGTCAATTACATATTACTATATCAGACTCTTATTGCACAAGTGCAAGAAAACTTAATTTAAACTTCTTAAGCTCAGATGTTGCTAGTGAACCCTCAATCATTGATGCTGTGCTAGTTTGAGAGTTAACGTAGGTGGGAAAAATGTCAGGACTCTCTAACAAGGCTGTGGTAGACAAAGAGCAGGAATTGCGTCCCGTTCGCTTCACGGAAACGGGGCGGATGCGTTTGGGGAAGATTTTAAAAGCAGCAAGACAGACAACAGGTTGGTCTGTCAGCGAAACAGAGTTCAAAACAAAGGGATATGAAGAGGCGCTGTTCACAGCTACAAATCAACCCGTACCCAAAGATGTGGGTATCAGTGCCGCAACAGTCAACCGTTACGAACGCGGGAAGCTGGATAATTTGGATTGGCGATCGCTCTCTCTGTTATGCTTTGTCCTCAAGCCGATCGATCCGGTGACTGGGGAAGCCCTGGAACCGACAAATGCTTTATATATCGCGTGCGAACATCCGCCGTACAATGACGCGAAGCTTTACGAATAGTTGATTGCTGACATCTGGCAGTATGGTTAATCAGCTTTTCAGGGCGGGCTAGAAGCCCACCCCACAAGCAAAACATTGAGTTGTTGTGGAACAGGCATCTTGCCTGTTCTTAACAATAAGTGCGCGCTAAAAGCCCACCCCACAAGCAAAATATTGAGTTGTTATGGAACAGGCATCTTGCCTGTTCTTAACAATAGTGATCGGGAGTGAGTTATTACCGAGCGCCCTTTTGTTTAGCAATTAAAGCTTTAGCTTGCTGCCACAGAGATTCTAACTCTTCTGGGGCATAATCTGACAAAGGTCGATCGCACGCAGCCTCCACCTTCGCAAACCGCTGCACGAAACGATCGTTTGTTCCTTGCAAAGCAGCCGACGGATCTAAATCGTACCAGCGAGCTAATTGAATCAACACAAACATAATATCTCCCAATTCAGACTGCTGCGCTGCCTTATCCTCGTGTTTGAGAGCGTGTTCAAATTCGGCCATTTCTTCGTGGAATTTATCCCAAACGCCGTCTACACTGTCCCAATCAAAACTCACTTCCGCAGCTTTTTGGGAGATTTTCATCCCGGCGGTGATCGGTGGCAAAGTGCTGGCATAACGGCTCATTTTCGAGGCTAAAGTTGCCGGCTTTTCCGAAGTTGTGCCTTTTTCTGCTGCTTTGATTTTTTCCCAGTTTTCGTTGACTTCATCCACGCTGTTGAGTTCGACATCGCCGAAAACGTGGGGATGTCGCCGAATTAGTTTTTCTGTAATGCCCGCAGCGATTTCGGCGAAGGTAAATTGATGGGATTCGCTGGCAATTTGAGCTTGCAGAATTACCTGTAACAGTAAGTCGCCCAATTCTTCGACGATCGCATCTTTATCTCCTTTGCGAATCGCGTCGGCGGTTTCATAAGCTTCTTCGATGATGTGAGGAACTAGAGTTTGGGGAGTTTGGGCTAAATCCCAGGGACATCCGCCGTCTGGCGATCGCAATTTAGCCACAACTTCTATAAGTTCTTCGAGTGCTGTGAGCGATCGACTTTCAGAATTAGACATCGGAATTTACCTTTTAGATTTGCTGGAAGTGCGACGGGTTGGTTGGCGTTTGCGCCTCTTAATTGTGCCAGGAGGACGCAACCCGCTCAATCCTTTTTTTTTCAATCTTTTGTAAGCCGAGCCGCCCCAATCGCTCAGATAGTGGCTCATAGCGCCCAATTCTAGACCGATGTAAACGGCTAAAATTTCGATGTGGTGTTCCCAGATCGATCGCCCGTAACTCAAAACCACATCCTGCCAATTCCCGCCTAAGTTCCCGACTTTTTCGGCAATTGCCAATCCCAACATTCCGAGAACCGCGATCCAGATAGCGAGGTACAAGATTCGCAAAGCAGTGCCGATGAGAGGGCCGTGGGACAAAAAAGAGCGGTGGCGCAGGCTTTTTTGGTACGGGAGCCAAATCGGTTTGAACCATCCCCAGCGCTGATACTGGCAGGAGTAGATATCCAAGTCGGGGCCAAACATCAGCCCGCCGAATAAGAAGCTGCCGGAAACGAGCAAAGTCAGGTTGCTGCTCTGAGTCTGGCCAAAGGTGAGGGCTGCCACGAAGGGCAAACTCCACATGGTTATTTGATCGTGGGTGCGGCCAGAGGGCATTTAAAGTTTATGATTTTTTTTACTTGATCTTTCTGAGTTACTGTGATATGATAAATCGGTGTGAGTGCAATTGGGTGATTAGCTCAGTGGTAGAGCGCCTGCTTTACACGCAGGATGCCGTAGGTTCAAATCCTACATTACCCATCCCATAACTCAATATCAACAGTTTCAGCCGTTTTTAGCCGTCAAGCCGAGAACGGCTTTAACTGTGCTTTAACTGTGGCTGTTGAGGGTTGACTGTTGAATTGGGTGACGACTAAATTTAACATTCTGTGGCGGATGTCTCAAAAGTTGCCACCCAATGCTAGAAAATTAATTTATTGATTTTCTTTTTTAGAACCGTGTATATGAAGCCTAAGATAACTAGCCCGATCGCGTGGCAGCAAGCTGAACTGCTCATGCAGCCAGCGATGATCCGAGTGATCGACAACATCCGCAAACAATTAGAGGAGTCAGTTTGGACGGGTACTTATCAAGAAGTGCAGATTCCCATTCCTGGCTATCAACTAATTTTAGAGCTTCAAGGCGAGCAAAGATGCGTCGATATTTGGGAACTTTGCTATCGAGTCTGCTTTGTCAACTACCAGCCCGCTCACTCTCAACTGCAAAGCCAGGAAGTCGTAATTGACACTAGCTTGATTGACGATGACACTGGCGATGTAGATTGGAATCGTCTTGATGCCAAAGCCAGTCAATTAATACAAGAAATATTCGCCAATTTGGGCAAATAGTCAGTTGTCAGTTGACAGGAAAGCAGTAGTTAACAGTCAACAGTCATCAGTCAACAGTCAACACTCAACAGTCAACAAAATTTTATGCTGATTCAAGAATTGCACGACATTCAAGCAGCGGCCGGTGCTACTTTTGCAGAGTTAGCAACCAAAGAAATTGTGCCAGTGAGTTTTGGTAACGACGCAGAAGCGATCGCAGCAACTAAAAAAGGTGTGGCTTTGTACGATCGCACTCACTGGGGACGCATTCAAATCGCAGATAGCGATCGACTGCGGTTCTTGCACAATCAAAGTACCAATAACTTCAATATACTCAAACCCGGTCAAGGTTGCGATACCGTTTTCGTCACATCCACCGCCCGGACGATCGACCTCGCCACCGCTTACGCTACAGAAGATGCCGTACTGCTGCTAGTATCAGCCAACCGCCGCCACCAACTGTTGGAATTGCTCGATCGCTATATTTTCCCAATGGATCGCGTTGAGTTAACAGATTTAACTGATACAACTATTGCTTTCAGTTTCATCGGGCCCGAAAGCACTCAACTACTAGAAAAAATCGGAGTTACCGAACTAGAAAATCGACCTTACGCTACTCACAAATTGATAAATTTTGCAGGTATGGAAGTCCGAGTGGCGGTTGGTAGCGGTTTAGCAACTCCCGGATACACGTTAATTGCGCCAGCAAGCGATGCAGCCAAGTTGTGGCATGAATTAGTCAAAGCTGGGGCCGTACCGATGGGCGATCGAGTTTGGGAACAACTGCGAATCGAACAAGGACGCCCCGCACCCGATTTTGAACTCACAGATGATTACAACCCCTTAGAAGCCCGCCTTTTACACACTATTACCTATGACAAAGGCTGCTACATCGGTCAAGAAACAATTGCCCGGTTGAATACCTACAAAGGAGTCAAACAGCAGCTTTGGGGCGTGCAGTTGAGCGGTGCGGTTGAACCAGGAACAACAGTCACAATCGGAGAGGAAAAAGTCGGCAAACTCACCAGTTTTACGGAAACTGAATCCGGCTTTTTTGGTCTTGCTTACATCCGCACAAAAGCGGGCGGCGAAGGACTGAAAGTGCAAGTCGGAGCGGTATCAGGGGAAGTAGTAAATGTACCTTTCTTGAGTTCCTAGTTGCGCTCGATCTCCTGTTGGCGCCGCAGCGCCCAAAACTTTTTTGTTGAGGTTGATTTAGGTGAATTTTAACGTAATAAATTGACACGAATCCTATCTTTATATAGATTCCCAAAAAAACAACAGCAATAATTCTGCATTACACTCGTCACAGAAAAAAAGAGTTTTTCAGTGAAAAAGTTTACATCCCGCTTAATTACAATTTGCCTGCGAGTAGGAATAATCTTTGCTGTAGGAATATTGCAAATTTTTATACGATTATAAAAAAACTTTAATTGAACGGTTTTCCCGTCCGAAAATTCGCGATAGGCTTCCGCGCTTTAGCCTGAATGGATCGGATAAAATTCCTAAGTTTGTTTTGGGTTCGCTCCGCGATAAATTACAACTTGAAGGTGCGATGGATTACTTAAGTTAGACGATTGCTGCTTGGGGTAGATACATCAATAGTCACGATCGACAATGGCAACCTATTCCCCTTGATGACCCATTAGCAGACATCCTCACTCAACGCGCCAGTTTGAGTGAATTAGATCCCAGACTATTACTCAAGCTACCGGAAATTTTTGGAGATTTAGTACACTCACCACGCTTCGTCGAGACTGTTGCTGACCAGTTGCGTAGTTTGCATGAGTTCGGTGCTAAAGCAACGCTAGCCCGATTGTCCTAGGCACCATCCGCCTCCGTGAGGAAACTTATTTGACACTGCCACGGCTGCACTACGTTAAACCCGTGGGATTCTCCCGCCTAGCCCAGCTCTATGTCTACGAGTGCAAAGACCAATTCAGCAGCCCGTACAGCGCAATATTTATTGAGGTCATTCTTTGCTCTCTTCTCTCTTGCCAAAGCATCTATCTTAAGGCGGATTCTCCAGAGGAAGTAACTCAGGTTGAATAGAGAAGACCGTGTATGCATACGGATGGATATTCATGAAGCGCGACGCCAGAGGCAAGTTTGTTAGCAATTGGAAATCGGAGACGAAACAACGAGTGAGCGTATCTCTGACTAATACAGCATGGCGATCGCTAGATAAAGAGGCTCACAGGCGAGGAATTTCTCGCTCTGAAGTCATTGAAAACTTTGCCCGCACTCTTGAATGCGAACAGTTGTTCCCTGCCCAAGAAACTGAGCGCAAGGTGGCAACGATTCTTGAAAGCATTACGGATGCTTTTGTCGCCTTCGATCGCGATTGGCGCTACACCTATGTGAATCGGGCGGCGGCTAAAATCCTGCACAAAACACCACAAGAGCTATTGGGAAAGCACGTTTGGAATGATGTTTTTCCTGAGCTAGTCGGTGCAATTCCCTATCGAGAACTACATCGGGCAGTGACGGAACAAGTCCCTGTTTCCTGGGAAGAATTTGGGGAATCTGTCGAGTCTTGGATAGAGGCAAATGCCTACCCATCTGCCGAAGGTGTCGCAGTTTATTTTCGGGATGTGACAGAGCGCAAACGCTTGGAATCAGAACTGCGGCAGCGAGAGCAACAGTTCAAGATGGTGGCTGAAAATGCCCCAGACATTATTACCCGTTTTGATGCAGAATTTCGCCATATTTATGTCAGCCCTTCTGTAGAACTGGTAACAGGTATTCCATCAGGGGAATTTGTTGGCAAGACCAATGTTGAGCTAGGAATGCCAGAAGACCTCAATCGTTTATGGCATGATAGTTTACGGCAAGTTTTTGCAACAGGGCAGGAACAGACGATTGAATTTAAGTTTCCGACTCTAAATAGTATTCGATGGTATCAGGCACGTATTGTCCCCGAATTTGCCAGTGATGATTCTGTTGTATCAGTGCTGAGTATTGCTCGTGATGTGACGGATTACAAACAGGTTGAACAGGCATTACGAGAGAGCGAAGAACGCCTGCAATTGGCACTGACGGCAGCTCAGATATTTGTCTGGGATATGGATTTGCAGACCAATGAGGTGGTGTGTTCTGGTAATGCTCTAGAGGTTTGGGGTCTTCACGAAGGCACAGGAGAAGACTTTTTTGCGCTCATTCATCCAGATGATCGACAACGGGTGATCCAAGCGACCCAACGGGCAAGTGCTGGAGAACAGTCCTATATGCAGGAGTATCGGGTAATTTGTCCGGACGGCGTTGTGCGCTGGATCAATAGTCAGGGACAAGTTTATCTGGATGAAACTGGACGGGGAGTTCGCATGATTGGCGTTTCGGTTGATATCACAGAGCGCAAACAAATGGAAGCGGAGCGCGATCGCCTTTTAAAACGAGAACAAACTGCCCGACTCGAAGCAGAAAGCGAACGCAAGCGGTTGTATGACATCCTGATGCAGTTCCCCGCCATGATTGGCATTGTTAAAGGTTCCGATCTCGTGTATGAATTTGCCAATCCAAGCTATCTGCAAGTGGCTGGGCGCACTTCAGACATTATCGGGAAATCAATGCGGGACGTTTTCCCCGAGCTAGAGGGACAAATTTACTTTGAAGCGCTCGATCGCGTTTACCGGACGGGAGAACCGTTCATTGGAAATGAGTCGCCTGCTTACTGGGATCGAAACAGTGATGGTGTGTTGCAAGATGGATTCTTCAACTACATCTTTGCGCCTTGGCGGGATGCTGAGGGAACCATTCAGGGTGTGTTGATTTATAACATTGACGTGACAGCCGAAGTTCAGGCTCGGCGACAGATTGAGTCACTGCTGGCAGAGCTACAGGAAAAAGAACGGCAGCAGCAGTTTTTGATTGAACTGAATGACGCGATTCGTGTCATTCAAGACTCGAAGGAAATTATGTGGCGGGTGGTTAGCTCCGCAGGAGAGCACCTCAATGTCACTCGCTGTACCTACGGCGAAATTGATTCTACTCAGGAATATGTCATCGTCGATCGCGACTATTGCAATGGTGTCATCAGCGTGGTGGGTAGACATCACATGGATTCGTTTGGCCCTGAACTTATTGCTGAATTAAAGCAGGGCAAAACTATTGTCGTAGATGATGTCGCTCGCGATCCTAGGACTGCCGGATCGGCGGCTGCTACCTTTGACGCAATTCAAACCCAATCTCTCCTATGTGTTCCATTGGTGAAAGAAGGGCGATTTGTTGCATTGTTGGTGTTGCACCATGTCTCTGTTCGCCAATGGACCGAGGAAGATGTGGTGCTGATGGAGCGCATTGCCGAAAAAACCTGGCTAGCCGTGGAGCGATCGCGGGCAGAAGCGGAATTGCGAGAAAGTGAAGCTCACCTGCAACTCGCTCTGAAGGTTGGACGCATGGGAACCTGGGACTGGGACATACAGACCAATGCCTTGCTTTGGTCAGAAGGTCACTTCACGATACTAGGGCTAAAACCGAATGAGTGCGAACCGGGCTATAAGGTTTGGGCAAGTCGGGTTCATCCCGATGACCTAGCACAAGCTGAGGCGAAATTTCAGCAAGCCATAGCTGAAAAGGAAGAGTATCACCATGAATATCGCCTCTGTTGGTCAGATGGCTCGGTTCACTGGGTGGAAGCGAGAGGAAATTTTACTTATGATGTTCAGGGAAATCCCAAGCACTCGATCGGCGTCGTCATCGATATCACACAACGCAAGCAAGCAGAAGAGGCGTTGCGTCAAGCCCTACAAAAGCTCAACTTCCATGTTGAAAACTCTCCAATGGCAGTGGTTGAATGGGATCGAGACTTTCGACTCATTCGGTGGTCTGCTGGTGCAGAGCGCATTTTGGGCTGGAAAGCCGAAGAAATGCTGGGCAGATATTTAACAGAGATACCTTTTGTCTTTGAGGAAGACCTGGAAGCAGTTGCTCAAGTCTGCCAACGGCTGGTCTATGGCGAAGAACCCCATATTTTTTCATACAATCGCAATTACACCGAAGATCGCAACATTGTGCATTGCGAGTGGTATAACTCCAGTCTCAGGGACGAGTCGGGACGGATGATTTCGGTATTATCGCTGGTGCTGGATGTGACGGAGCGCAAGCAAGCAGAACAAGAACGGGAACAACTGTTAGAACGCGAGCGCCTTGCACGCTCCGAAGCAGAAGCCGCACAGCGCCAACTGGAAACCATCTTTGAAACATCACCCATTGGACTTGCTCTGTTAGATGAAAAGCAGCGATTTATTGCCATCAACGAAGCATTAGCAGAAATTAATGGATTAACCCGCGAGCAGCACTTAGGCTCTTCAATTCGAGAACTTTTTAGTCAGTTCGATCCCAAATTAGTCGAAGTCTTCGATCGGATTTACACAACAGGGAATCCTTTCATCTCACCGAACTTTGCGGTGAATGTTCCCGCACGCAGCGATCGCCGTCCCGGTTACTACAATGTTTACTATCTCCCAACGGTTAACTCAACTAGCCAGGTAGAAGGCGTTCTAGTTTATGTGGTAGATGTGACGGAACGGGTGCATTTAGAACGTGCCCAAGGCTTTCTCTCTGAGGCGAGTGCAGTGCTTGCATCCTCACTCGATTATCAAACGACTCTAGAGCGAGTCGCGCAGCTTACAGTACCGGAATTAGCCGACTGGTGTACGGTTCACATCATAGAAGAGGATGGTGCGATCGAGCAGATTGCGGTTGCTCACATCGACCCTGCCAAGCTTTCATGGGCATATCAGATTAGAGACAAGTATCCTCTGAACCCGGATGACCCTCGCGGTGCTGCATACACATTGCGAACTGGACAACCGGATTTTGTGCCGGAGATTCCGGATGAACTGTTAGTACACGCAGCGCGTGACTCAGAGCATTTAGAAATTCTGCGGCAGGTTGGATTCCAATCGGTAATGACGGTGCCATTACGAACTCAGGCACGAATTCTAGGGGTCATTTCCTTTATCTCAGCCGAATCTGGACGACGGTATACCTCAGCAGATTTGCAACTGGCAGAGGAATTGGCTCGTCGTGCTTCTTTGGCGATCGACAATGCTCAGTTGTACCGGGTAGCTCAACGCGATCGCACAAAAGCAGAAGCCGCTAACCGGATTAAAGACGAATTCTTAGCGGTATTGTCCCACGAGTTGCGATCGCCTCTCAATCCAATTCTGGGCTGGACAAAATTGCTGCGAACTGGGCGACTAGATACCACAAAAACCCAGCAAGCCCTGGAAACGATCGAACGCAATGCCAAGCTGCAAGCTCAATTAATTGAGGACTTATTGGATGTCTCGCGCATTCTGCAAGGAAAAATGACGTTTAACGTCGCTCCTGTGAATCTAGCGGCAATGATTGAGGCTGCACGGGAAACGGTACGACTGGCAGCCGAAGCCAAACACATTCAAATCCAGACTACATTTAATCCTATTTCAGGAACGGTTTCAGGCGATACCAATCGCCTCCAACAAGTAGTCTGGAACCTCCTCTCCAATGCTGTGAAGTTCACCCCAACCGGAGGACGAGTCGAGGTGCAACTAGAACAGGTTGGTATGTATGCTCAGATTCAAGTCAAAGATACTGGAAAAGGCATCAGACGAGACTTCTTACCCCATGTGTTTGACTACTTCCGTCAAGAAGATGGTACAACAACCCGACAATTCGGCGGATTGGGATTGGGACTAGCGATCGTCCGTCATTTTACCGAACTGCATGGAGGAACCGTTCAAGCAGACAGCTTAGGACAGAACTTAGGGGCTACATTTACCATCCGGCTACCGTTAAACATCGTAGAGCCGGAACCCTCTTCTGATGACAGGCACGCAGAAAGTGCGGCAGACGACTTAGCAGGTGTTCGGGTCTTGGTTGTGGACGACGATGCCGATATGCGGGAGTTAGCAGCATTCACCCTGATGCAATCTGGCGCACAAGTTACGACAGCCGCTTCGGGGGTACAGGCGTTGACCCTCCTGAATCAATCTGTCCCCGATCTGCTCTTATGTGACATTGGAATGCCAGAGATGGATGGTTATGCCCTGATTCGACAAATTAGAAAGTGGTCGCCCCAACAGGGAGGCACGGTTCCTGCGATCGCACTTACTGCCTATGCTGGAGAAATCAATCAGCAGCAAGCCTTAGCTGCCGGATTTCAGGTGCATATCTCGAAGCCTTTTGAACATGAGGAATTGGTAAAAGCGATCGCCCGTTTGCTGAGACACTGAATGATTTGAGGATTAGCCTAATGCTGCTTGGCATAGATTTAGGAACAGGCTCTGCTAAGGCATTGCTTCTAGCGACAGACGGAACCACTATAGGTGAAGCATCAAGCTCTTATCCTGTTCATGCACCCCACCCTGGATGGGCTGAGTCGGAACCAGGGGATTGGTGGTTAGCTGTTGCCTCGGCTGTGAGGAAGGCAGTGGGAAATCACGCTGATCGGGTACAGGCGATCGCACTTTCAGGACAAATGCACGGTGTTGTCCTAGCTTCGCAGTCTGGTCAGCCCCTGCGTCCTGCTATCCTCTGGGCAGATACTCGCTCTAGTGCCGCGCTTAGCGCTTATCATTCGCTCGATGCCGCTATTCTAGAGCGCTTGGGCAACCCGATTACGGCTGGAATGGCGGGTCCAACTTTGTTGTGGCTACGAGAACACGAGGCTACTGTCTACACCGAAGCGCGTTGGGCACTTCAGCCAAAAGATTGGCTGCGGTTACGGTTGACTGGAGAAGTTGCAACCGAACCATCTGATGCTAGCGGTACTTTGCTTTACGATGTTGTGTCGGACAACTGGGCTGGGGAAGCAATCGGGGCGCTGAATCTACGTGGTGATTGGTTACCAAAAATTATCCCCTCAAGTGCGATCTCCGGCTACCTAACAACTATTGCTTCAGAGCATCTCGGCTTACCTGTTGGCTTACCGGTTATCGCTGGTGCTGCGGATACCGCAGCGGCGGCACTTGGTAACGGACTACTAGAGCCTGGTTTGGTTCAACTAACGATCGGCACAGGCGCTCAAATTATTACACCTCGATCGCAACCAATTATCGATCGTCATGGTCGTACACATCTCTATCTAGCCGCCGTACCGAACCAGTGGTACAGCCTTGCAGCCATGCAAAATGCGGGGTTAGCGCTTGAGTGGGTGCGAGGTATCCTCGGCTTGAGCTGGCAGCAAGTTTATACTAAAGCGTTTTCTGTTTCCCCAGGATGTGAAGGATTGACATTTTTGCCATACCTCACGGGTGAGCGAACTCCACACCTTGACCCTTATGTACGCGGCGCATGGGTGGGGCTGGGACTTCATCACACACAGGGGCACTTGATGCGGGCAGCTTTAGAGGGAGTTGCTTTTGCCTTGCGACAAGGTTTTGAGGCACTTGAGGCAACAGGTTTTAAAGCCACAGAAGTGCGTTTAGCAGGCGGTGGAACGGCAGAAATGCCTTGGCAACAATTACTGACTGATGTATTGAGAATACCCCTCTATACAACTACAGTTGCTGCTGCTTCCGCGCGTGGTGCTGCTCTACTGGCGGGTATCGGAATTGGTGTATACGCAGATGCTAATGACACCATCAAAATGGTAGCCGCACCAACGCTTGCTGCAAGTCCGCAATCAGTTGATCCAACCCTAGAAGAGGCTTGGATGCGATATCAATCCCTTTATCCACGACTTAAAAATATCTGATCAGCATTTTATAAAAGTAATAATTGAGTCTTTATCAAAATTTAATTCTCATCAGGTAGAAAGGCTTGCCAAAACTTTGTAAGCCTATATAAAAAACTAAAATTTTCTTAAAAACTATCACCTCTAAGTCGGGGAATTAAACAGTTTAAACTTTACGCAAAATTATAATAATTAAAATGATATATAAGACAGATTAGCTGGTATTAACCTTTTGACTCAATGGTTTAAATTTGCTGGTGAAAGTAGTATTGAATAGTCATCCGTAAGTAGAGAATATAAAAGTGCTTCAAAGAATATGACATCTACTATATTTTGGCAGCAATACCTTGCAATCAAGAACTACCATTGAAAGCGTCCATAGGTTGAGGGCTGACAGCTTCGACCTCCAGCAACTCAACGATTCACAACAAAAGCGCCTTGGAATTAATTGGGGTAGTTGAGGCTCCCCCGTCACAGCGTAGCTTGACGGGGAATTCTTCCTTCACAGCTTGATACCAAGTAAAAGCAGTGCCTTTACTTAGTCTTACTCTAGCTCCAGAAGCTACGGAGGTATGCCCTACGTCTCAAATTCGTAAACCTTGATCTGTAATGTTTTTAGCTGCATTGATGTTTCTATCCTGGTGAGGCAGACATTAGGGCCTTACCACTTTTTAATATCTAATGAAAGCCAACTTACAGCAGATTGCAAGCTTATAAACCGCAATATCAGCATTTAGAAAACCAATTTCTTAGATATTGAGGGTTAATTAAATTAAGTGCGAAGTGCGACCAGAATTTAGTAAGTTTGGAGGCGATGCAAAAACAATTATTAAACAATTATCAAGTAGCCAAAGACCATAAATTTGTCTAATTTACGGTGGTTTATATACTGTCAAATAGCTCTGTTTACTCCTGCTTACCTACTTATCAGATGGAAGAAAGTTGAGTTAAATAATAACATAATCTTCGCCCAAAATAGCTTGATTAACCTGCGGTTCCGGCTCTACTGGGTCGCTGTAATGAGTGTCAATGTATTTCATGAAACTTTCCCGATAAGCTTTGAGATGCGAGTTAAGTGCTTCGATATCCTGCTCTCCTGTTGCGAAACCCCTCTCTCTTCTGAAGTGACCGGATTCCTTAACAAAAGCCATGTCAACTTGCCACAGAGCCTTATCAATCGGGCGATATGACAAATCAACAATATCGTAAGCTGCGAATCCTTGGGACTTCATAAAACTCATTACATCATACATCTGACCGAACAAAGTAACTTCTACAATTACATATTCAGTCTGCTGCAAAATCTCAGTTGCGCCTGCTAAAACATCTAATTCCTGTCCGTCTACATCAACTTTAATTAAATACGGGCCTGGCAAATTTCTTTCCCTGCATATTCCATCCAGGGTAATTGCTGGTATTTTTCTCAAATAAGGATCGCTGCTGTCAGTAACGCGATTTTCAGAAAGTGAAGAATGCACCATACCGGGACTGACGTTGAGGGTGAAAACTCCCGATTCTTTGCTCGCGGCTGCAATAATGTATTCTGCACTTTTGAGCTTGCGGCAAATTTTGGCGAGGTAAGGTTCATTTTCGGCGATCGGCTCAATTAGCAAATGTCGCGAATTGGGAAAAGTTTCGTAAAGGTTAAAAGTTCCCAATGCCGCGCCGACATCAATCACAGTTTTGGGTTCAAAACCTAACTGTTTAGCCAGCAGCAAGCTGCCTGACATCGAGTTTCTGAGAATTCCTGTTTGTTGTTGGCTCACAATTTTTTCCTGATTTCAATGTGGACAAACTTAATATTATGTCTTGCAGCAGAGTTATTGTATGTCCGAATAAAGAAACGAAGCAATCGCCGAGGTTTGCGATTGCTTCGTTTCCGCTCGCAATGACAGAAATAGGTTTAAACTCAGATGTTGCACCATTGTCAATAAGCTTTTTATGAACAGGCAAGATGCCTGTTCCGCAATATACATTAAATTTTCTTGTGGAACAGGCAAGATGCCTGTTTTTGAGAATGGTGCAAGATGTGAGTTTCAATGCAACCTCCTACTATTTTGGGGATTTCTGCGCCTTGTTTTCCGGTTCGACAGATTGCAAAGCTTCGTCGAGAATAGCCCGCGCTTCTTCGGCTTTACTTCTAGCTTCTCGATAGCGGACGTTAGCTTGAGCAAAATTTTTGAGAACCTTGAAACCATCTTTCAAACGACCAATTTCCTCGGCCGTCACAGCCTCATCTGTAAATAAAATGTCGATCGCCGCCCGGATTTTGAGTGCTTCTTCCCGGGATTCCATGACTTTCAATTTGAGACTTGCTAAATTGCTCAAAATCTGGACTGCTTCAGTAATCGCGTCCTCGCCGTCAGACGCAGCATCTTCGATATCCTTAACTTCAACAAACTGCTTGGGCCCAAATCCCTCCACGAGTTCCGTAGGCAGCTTGCCCTCATCCATGAGATCCATCAGCCGATCCATCGCTTCTTCCCGGGCTTTGGCTGAATCTTTCCCTTTGACAGTTAAAATAATTTCGGGGCTTTGAGGAAGTGTATAGCGAACCATATTTTGACAGCCTGTGCGCGAAAACAATTGAATGATATTTTATCTTTATTCGATCGCCAGTTGCAGCGATCGATCCGCTCCATTACCAACCGCTTGCCAAAACTTGACACATATACACTCAAAAGGAACCCTCGACAATGAAAGATAAATTTCTTAACTTTCTCAACTTGATTTTAGTAGCTGATGTATTTTTCGTCTTTGCCAGTTTTGCGTGGTTTGCGATCGCAGTAGCAGGTCGATCGACAGGGGTGAATCTCGGTTTTGATTTGTGGTACAGTCTCTGGCAGCCCGTATTTAATCCCGCCCTCGGAATTCTTATGGGCGGTGCTATTCTCAGCGGTATAATTAACCAAGTTTCTAAACGCCTCAATCCCAAGTAAAATTGATGTTTTGTTGGAGACGGTGATTGGCGATGCTACTTAGTTGGCGATCGAACTTGTGGGATCGTCAGAAATGAGGCACTCCATTAGGTCGATGAAGCTTGAAAATACATAAGTAGTCAAAAGTGAGTGAAACGCTCCCCAAAGGAGCGAGATCTTATAAAAGTAATCACAAAAGTTATGATTGCTTTACATTCTGTTACAGGGTAAAGTTTATTTTCGCCTACCTATTTAGGTCGGAAATAAGGATTAGACGATCGGGATCTAAAAAAATCAAGTCATGTTCTTAGTAACAAAAGTCGGGCATTAATTATGGGAGAACAAAAATGTATCGGTATCCTCACCAGCGGGGGTGACTGTGCAGGCTTAAACGCAGTTATCCGAGCCGTTGTCCACCGCGCAACGGGAACTTACAATTGGAAAGTGATGGGCATTCGTCAAGCCACCAAGGGATTGATGAGTCGTCCCCCTCAAGCAATTCCCTTGGATATTGAGAAAGTAGACTCGTGGCTCACCATTGGCGGTACGATGCTAGGCACGACAAATGAGGGCAATCCTTTTGCCTTCCCGATGTCTGATGGGACTCTACGCGATTGTTCTGAGGACATTATCGAAGGCTATCACCACCTAGGTTTGGATGCCTTAATTGGCATTGGTGGCGATGGCAGTCTCGCCATTCTCAGGAAGATTGCTCAACAAGGTAATTTGAATTTAGTTGCTATTCCTAAAACTATTGATAATGATGTCGGAATTACCGAGCGTTCCATCGGTTTTGATACGGCTGTCAATATTGCTACTGAAGCACTAGATCGCTTGCATTTTACTGCGGCCAGTCACAGTCGGGTTATGATTGTTGAAGTCATGGGACGCGACGCTGGACATATTGCGATTAGTGCCGGAATTTCTGGGGGAGCTGATATAATTCTGATTCCGGAAATCCCTTACAAAATTTCCCAAATCTGTGCCCAAATTCAAGAACGCCAAGACCGGGGAAAAAACTACTGTTTAATTATAGTAGCGGAGGCAGTTCGGACAGAAGCAGGCGAGTTAGTAATGCACACAAATCGCTTAGGTCAAAGTCGATTAGGCGGAATTGGTCAGTATTTAGCTGATACAATTTCTGACTGCAGCGGTGCAGAAACTCGCGTCACCGTTTTGGGACACACTCAACGCGGGGGAACTCCTTCACCGCTAGAAAGATTAATTGCTTCGGCTTTTGGCGTGGCAGCAGTTGATTTAGTTGCCGAAGAGAAATACGACTGCATGGTATCTTGGCAAAAGCGGGAAGTTGTGAGCGTTCCTCTGGAAGATGCGATCGCCAAATACAGACCTGTAGAGTTCAATGGTACTCTGGTTAAAACGGCCCGCGGTTTAGGGATTTGTCTGGGAGACTAAACAATTACCCGTCCGATTTCTCAAAGTTTTAGTCGGGGACGCACTCAGAACCACGAAACTGGGTTAACCGAGACTGAGGGTTTTAAGCCAGTGTATTGTGAAAAAACCAAGGTGCTCACCGGCCGTGCTTCCACGACTAATATTAACCTGGAAGTAGTGGCGTTTCAACTATGATTAGTGTACCTTGCAATTAGTTCCGAGCGAGTATCGACCCCGAGTGCGATCGCACTCGGAACTACAAAATACCGCAACAAGTGGAAAGGTGAGAAATTGACACCATTTACTACAGAAATTAGAGTCCGACATTATGAAATGGACGCCCTCGGTCATGTAAATAATGCTGTTTACCAGCATTATTTAGAACACGCTGCGATCGAACATTTAGAACACTTGGGATTTACACTCGATCGCTACCGGGAACTGGGCGGCCTCTTTGTAATGCGGCGGATAGAGATTGACTATTTGCGATCGGCTGCTGCGGGCAATCGATTGGAGATATCCACTTGGATCGAACAAATGCGCGGCCCGCGCGCTGTCCGCCGCTACGAAATTCGCTTAGCTGGAAGTGACGAAATCTTGTTAAAAGCAGAGGCGCTTTGGGTTTGGGTTGAAGTTACCACCATGCGCCCGCGAGCAATTCCCAAACAAATAATTGATATTTTTGAAGCGCAGTTTCAAGCATTATCAAAATCAAGCAAAAATTAACTATTCTGTTGGCAACATCCTGTAAAAATCTATGGGTTTGTAATGAGGGCTTCAGCCCTTCATTCCCTCTTTGTAGAAGTACAAAAAGTTGATTGTCGCCGGGGCCGCAAATCCCGATCGCAAAAAGTCGGATCGCCCGCCTGCCAGTTTGGATGCCACAGAGGTACGATGGAATAGAGGGAGGGAGGCCAAGCCCGGTAAGGTTAAGCTTGGCGACAATACCCACAGGAAGGGAAAAATGACACTTAACTTGCGGCGACCGATTTTGATAGGCGGAATAGGACTTTCAGCAGCGCTGTGGCTGCTGGAAACTCTACAGCATTCGGGTTCAGAAATGGGCGAAACGGCACTCATCGGCTTGGCGGCTGCCGGTGCGGGGTATTGGTGGTGGAAGCAACAATCCCCCAAACTAGAACTCGCACTCCCGCAACCCTTGGCCAACAGGGAAGCAGCCGAAAAAGCGATCGCGGCTTCAGAAACCGCAATTAAATTGCTGGCTTCAGAAGCTCCAAACTCTGCCGACCCTGCTAATCTAACAGCAAAGCTCGATCGGCTTAGAGCAGAATTAGACAGACAAGATTTACGGATTACCGTAACTGGCGGCAAAGCTGTCGGCAAAAGTGCCTTAATTCAAGTTTTAAATTCTAATTGGGCCTCTCAACACCCGCAAAAGCTTAGTTTACAAGAAACAGCAGCGCTGTTTGCTAATACAAATGCCGATGCCAAAATCGGCGGTGATTTAGTGCTGTTTGTGACAGCGGGCGACATCACAGATTCCGAATTTAAAACATTATCTCAGCTAGCGTCCGCCGGTCAGCGCGTGCTGCTAGTCTGGAACAAATTAGACCAATATTTACCTGAACAGCAGTCGCAGGTTTTGCACTCTTTGCAGCAGAAAATGCAAGGAATATTGGGGACAGAAGAGATAATTGCGATCGCAGCTTCTCCCAAATCTATTAAAGTGCGCCGGCACCAAGCGGACGGCACTGTTCAAGAACGCATCGAAAATCAAGTCTCTCAACTCGACGGGCTGACGGAAAGATTGACTAAAATCTTAACTGAAGAACGGCAACAGTTGGTCTGGGCGAGTGCAGTGCGCGAGGCTGCAAGTATCAAGCTAGAGGCAAAAACCTTATTAAATGCAGTCAGGCGCGATCGGGCAATTCCCATTATCGAACAATATCAGTACATCGCCGCCGCCGCCGTCTTTACTAACCCGGTTCCCGCTTTAGACTTGCTAGCAACAACCGCCATCAGCACCCAACTCGTCATCGACCTCGGTGCCATCTACCAGCAACAGTTTTCCTTAGACCAAGCTAAGACAGTAGCGGGTACTTTAGCTAATCAAATGTTTAAATTGGGATTAGTAGAACTGTCTACCCAAACTATTACTGGACTGCTGAAAAGCAATGCCGTCACCTATGTAGCAGGAGGCGCTGTGCAGGGAATTAGTGCAGCATATTTTACCAGAATAGCAGGACTGAGTTTAATTGAATATTTCCAAAGTCAAGAACTGGAAAATGCTCCCAAAGGCATTTTCAATCTCGACCAGTTGACTAAAACTTTGCAAGCAGTATTTACGCAAAATCAGCAAGTTTCCTTCTTGCAATCTTTCGTCAACCAAGTGGCGAGTCGCCTTTCATCTCAGGTATCTGGGTCCGAAACCGTTAAGTCGGCGGCCAATTAAGTAAAATAAAGGAACAGGCAAGATGCCTGTTGCACAAGACAGTTTTTCTGTTGTGGAACAGGCATCTTGCTTGTTCCACGGCAGAACCAGGCAACCAGTTAATATTTTCCTTCTTCCTTCTGCCTTCTGTTATACAATCAAATAAACTTTGCACGATGATACAAACTCAACCCAAAATACTAACCTTTGAAGAATTTCTAGAAGACAAAGCCGAGAACAGATGCTACGAACTTCACGACGGGGTAATGGTTGAAATGCAGCCAACAGGAGAACACGAAGATATCACAGCATACCTTGTTCAAGAATTTACGCTGCTCTACACCCAACTGCAACTTCCATACCGCATTCCCTCGAAAGCGCTAGTTAAGCCTCCAGCTAAAGATACAGGATATATTCCTGATGTTTTGCTATTAAACCGTCAGGCTTTAGCGTCGGAGCCCTTATGGTTTAAGTCAGCAACAATCACCCAAGGAACATCTATCCCGCTACTTGTTGAAGTTGTCAGTACCAACTGGCGCGACGATTATCTCAAAAAGTTGGCAGATTACGAAATGATGGGCATCCTCGAATATTGGATTGCGGATTATGCTGCATTGGGCGGAATACGTCATATTGGCGACCCCAAAGAACCCACCATCTCGGTTTGCCAGCTTGTGGACGGAGAGTATAGAATTACACAGTTCAGAGGGAGCGATCGCATTATTTCACCTACATTTCCCAATATGGAGCTGAACGTCGATCAAATTTTCCGAGGCGGCGCCTAGTGTTAGGGAAAAGAACAGGCAAGATACCTGTTCCACAAAAATTTTTTGTTATTGTGGAACGGGCGGGCTATCCCGTTCAATATTTTTTGGAAAACTCACAACTGAAAAATTATAAATTTATGAAAAAGTGTATTAAAATAAGAAATAGGATTTATAATTCGACGATCAATTATACCTGCTTAAAAAAGCCGATCGCCAATGGCTGACAATTCCCTTCAAGAAAATCGCTTATCTCTTGCCCGCGCCAGTTTGCGCGAAGCCCTGGCACGCTATTCCCACCTGCGCCAAGGGAAAAAAAACTCGAATAATACTGAATTAGAAGCGGCGCTGCAATATCAGCTAGATATCTTAACTTCCACCTCCGAAAAACTAGACCACAACATAATCCGCATTGCTACTTTCGGCTTAGTCAGCCGTGGCAAGTCAGCCGTATTAAACGCGCTTTTAGGTCACAAAATTCTGCAAACAGGCCCTCTCAACGGCGTGACTCAGTGGCCGCGTTCCGTGCGCTGGAGTGTGCCTTTATCCTTCCTTGACAACGACCAATCCCCCCAACCCCCCCTTGAAAAGGGGGGGAAAGGAGGGGTGCAAGTTGAATTAATCGATACTCCCGGACTTGATGAAGTTGGCGGCGAAGTGCGCGGCGAAATGGCGAAACAAGTAACTCGCCAAGCTGACTTAATTCTGTTTGTGGTTGCAGGCGATATCACCCGAACTGAATATCAAGCACTGTGCGAATTGCAAACAGCTCAAAAGCCGGTAATTTTAGTTTTTAATAAAATTGATCTTTATCCAGAATTAGACAGAAAAGCTATTTACCAAAGTTTGCAAGCGCTGGGAAATTCTGAACAGTTAGCAGCCGCTGCGGTAACAGAGGAAACAGATAGCGAAAATTTGTCCGAACCCCCAAACAACTCCTCAGATAAATCTACTGCAAAATCACCCGCTAAAACTTCCAAATCTTTAGAAATAGTTATGGTAGCTGCCGAACCAGCGCCGGTGCAAGTGCGGGTGGAATGGTCCGACGGAAGAGTCACTTACGAATGGGAGTCGCCGCCCGCGCAGATAGACGAACTAAAAAATAAAATTCTCACCATTCTTAACAGAGAAGGTCGATCGCTCCTCGCTCTAAATGCTTTAGTTGAAGCTAGAGATGCCGAAGCACACATTGCCCGTCACGTTCTCAAATTGCGGCAAACAGAAGCCGAAGATTTAATCTGGCAATTTGCAAAATATAAAGCTTTAGCTGTCGGTTTAAATCCAGTGGCATTCTTGGATGTAATGGGAGCAAGTGTCGCAGATTTAGCTTTAATTCGCTCTTTATCCAGACTTTACGGCTTACCCATGACTGGTTACGAAGCCGGGAAACTTTGGCAGACTATTTTCTCCAGTGCTGGCGGCGTACTTTTGGGAGAATTGGGTAGCAGTTTTCTGTTGGGATTTGGCAAAAGTGCGGCGGCTGCGGCCCCGCACATCGGCTTTTCTACTTTTGCCGGAGTTGCTGTCACTCAAGCTAGTTTAGCAGCTTATGGAACCTACGCTGTCGGTCGCGCCGCCCAAGTTTATTTAGAAAAAGGCTGCACCTGGGGCCCCCTGGGGCAAGATACGGTAATTCAAGAAATTCTCGCCACCATCGAGCGTAATACAATTATCGATCGCTTGCAGCAAGAGTTTAAAATTGGCAATTAAAAATTGCCCTAGTAGTTGAGTGCGGTGCCTCCGCAGACGGTTATTTGTGAATAATCGAAGAGGTAGGATCTGACGCACCCTACTGCTTGTATTCTTATACAACTGTCAAAAAAGAATCCAACTTTAGGTAAGCTCCAAAGCACGATAGTCATCAGTGATTTCCACTTCTTTAATCGAAAATCGAAAATCGAAAATCGTATTACCGTCTCGCGATTCTCACACCTTCCCTAAAATGAGCAATCGTCGCAATTACGGCTATAGAAAAGTAAAATATTCTAATCAGCCAAAAACAAACCCGCATTGACCAAGAAACAATAGTCGGAGCAATACCAGTGAACTGTACAAATCTGGAATTAACTTTTTTTTCAAAGCTGTCAAGGTCTTTCATCTCCGATTGTTTCGTCGGAATAACCGGAAACTGACCAGTATATACGTAATAACCGATAAAACCTGGCAATCCTACTTTTCTATTCAAAAATGAGTTAGTTAAGGTTGCAGTTTGCGGAGGCGATAATTTATCCGATTCTTCCACTTTTTCCAGCCAAGAATTATATCGAATGGCTGGCGTAATCATGAAAACTAAGGGAACTATAACTATCAACACAGCAGCACTAATTTTGCGACCGTATTGAGGGTGTAAAAGTCTTGTCGCCACACCCACTCCCATACCGATAAAAGCAAATACCAATATATTTAACAGTTCAATAATTTCGATACCCCTCAACAAATCGCCGATAATCAAAATTGTATATAATAATTTGTCTGCCAGTAGCAGAGCTGCCCACTTGATGAGAATTGAAACGCCTACAATAGTAGCTACAATCGCCACATACCCGATGGCACCTAGAACGTACAGTAAAATCGAACCGGCTTGTTTGAATGATTGCATGGAATTATTCACTCTTGTGAAAGTTGAGGAGTCCAATTGAAAAAAAAACTTGAAATTTTAGATTAATCGGGAGTTCAAAATTTGACTTTTAAAATAGATTAGCTTGACATCTTGAAATCAATCTAAAAATGTAAAATCTACAATCGATCGACAAGTTCCCGCGCCGCCGCTTTGGTGACTTGTGCGATCCGTTCCTTCACAACATCCTCTTCGATCGCCCTCGGCTCTGTTTCTTGTTCGCGATCGATCCCCAACCATAAAAGATACTCGATATTACCGGCCGGGCCAAGTAAAGGCGACCACGTTAAGCCGCGTTGCTGCCATCCTAAAGCTGTGGCTGCCTTCCACACTTGAAAAATCGCATCGGCTTGAGTTGCTGAGTCTCGCACTACGCCTTTTTTCCCGACTCTCTCGCGCCCTACCTCAAACTGCGGCTTTACCAGCAACACCGCTTCTCGCGGTGGTGCCAACAATTCCCACAGCGCCGGTAAAATCTTATCCAGGGAAATAAACGACACATCTACTACCGCCAAATCTGCTCGCGCAGAGTCGCCGTAAAGCTCAGCAGCAGTCATGTACCGCAAATTGGTGCGTTCTTTCAAAATTACCCTCGGATCGTTACGCAAGCCCCAATCTGCTTGACCGTAGCCAACGTCTACGCCGTACACTAGGGCGGCGCCGGCTTGCAGCAGACAGTCGGTAAAACCGCCTGTGGAGATGCCACCGTCGAGACAAATTCTGCCTGCAACGGGAATCGCAAAAACTTCTAAAGCTTTGGCTAATTTGTCGCCGCCTCTGGAAACATAGCGCGATCGCTCTTTGATCTGAATTTTTGCTGAAATATCGACCTCAGTGCCCGGTTTGTCAACTACCTGTTGGTTGATAGAGACTTTCCCAGTCCGAATCAAGGCCTGAGCTTGCTGTCTGGAACTGCACAAATCTAGGCTGACCAATAATGTGTCTAGTCGCTGTTTAGCCAAGGTTTTTAATCTGTACGGATAGGGTTAAGAACAGTACCAGATTAGCACTTACGCACAAGCCCCACTGCTAATTTTTGGCGATTATCCCTCTTTTGTCACTCTCGTGGTAGTATAAGGAGTGACACACCCCAAAAGCATTGCCAGTCCTATGGTAGAGC
>NZ_JAUBUE010000036.1:0-71791 GCF_036705305.1 Microcoleus sp. B3-D7
GTTGCTCTTCCTACCTTAAATATGGCGGCAGCTTTCGTTATACTCCCTCCATTTTCCACATAATTGACTACTTTTTGCCGATAGTCTAGACTGTAAGCCATTTTTTTCTAATTAACTACTTTTATCGATTTTATCATGATCTTACCTCTGTCTCACATTTATTTGAAATGACTATAATTGCTGACTAATGACTACAGTCCGAGACGCAAAAACTGGGATTACTCAAGAGAATTGAAACTGAAATGCCCAATCTTCAGTTAGGCTTTCTTGCAAAATTGTTTGGGTCTTACGCGCCCAACTAATACAGCATTTTTATAATCTTATGACTTGCGTAACGAGCTATTTAAAACGCGATCGATCTTCTTCAGACTGGCATTCTCCGCCCCGCATCTATATTCTTTTGGCAATTGTCAAAGCTGAGATTGGTGCCGCATCCCCATCGCATCGACCTACCACGGGGGGATTACCCCTACCAAACACTATCTCATCACTAATGATTTATTACTAAGTAGGTGGAAATAAACATGGCTTGGGGGAGGCAGAGCTTTGGATTAATAATAAAGTGGTGGCTAGTATAGATCATTAGCTTACCAGCCCCTAAAATATTTTATTTTTGGTTGCGTATGCCTACTTTTTAACTAATGACTTTTGACGAAAGCCGCTTCTTCTCAATATATTGCTGGTGGTAATCCTCTGCCATATAAAATTCACCAGCAGGTTTGATTTCGGTGGCAATGTCTTTGTCGTATTTACCGGAAGTTTGCAATTTTTGTTGGGAGAGGCGAGCTGCTTTTTCTTGTTCGGAATTGTGATAAAAAATTACCGACCTGTACTGTTCGCCTCTGTCAGGGCCTTGGCGATTGATTTGGGTGGGATCGTGACAGTTCCAGAATACATCTAGCAGTGCTTCGTAACTCACCTGCGATCGATCGTACTCTACGAGCACGGCTTCAGCGTGACCGGTGACTCTGGCGCAAACATCTAGGTAGCAGGGATTCGGCCAGTGACCTCCTGTGTAGCCCGCAGCAGTCGAGACGACACCCGCAACGGCGCGAAACTTGTGTTCAACTCCCCAAAAACAACCGGCGGCAAATGTGGCTTTTTCCATTGTGTTACTCATCGTATTGCGCTCAAAATCGGCACTAAATTATGCTTGACATATTCCCATTAGTGTGCATTCCCAAACCAATCGCGGCTGTACGTAGTTTAGCAAATATTGTCGTGCTTTCTCCAAGGGTTCTAAGGGCGATCGACTAATTTCCCCTGCCAAAAATTGCTGCCAGTAACAGTGTTGTAAATAATCGATTAACCACAACTGAGATTCAGTATCTAAAGTTTTATCAATTTCCTTGGCCAATTCCAAAGCAGACCGCAGGTTTTGAGGCAACTGCTTCACCTTTTGCAGCAAATCCTCGGGTATTGATTGCAGTTGCTGCCAAATAGAAATTGCCTCCCCAGGACTTCCTTGAGCCATCCCCATTACCTCGGGATGATCTAAAATCTCCGCGAATCCCGCTTGCTGCAAAACTTGTGCCATTGCTTGGGGATTCAGCCGAGAAAACTGGATTTTTTGACAGCGGGAAATTAAAGTCGGCAGCAAAGCTTCCACAGTCGGAGCAATTAAAACGAGCGCTGCTTTTCCCGGTTCTTCTAATGTTTTCAACAAGCCGTTAGCGGCTCCCTCACCCATTGTTTCTGCTTGTTCCAAAACTACGACTGAACGCGCAGCTTCTAGCGGCGGTCTGCTGAGAAATTCACCGATTTCTCGAACTTGTTCTAAGCGAATTTGTGGCGGTGCTTTCCGCTTTAAACCGGCTTCCTCTGCTTCCTTTGGCGACAGCCGTTTGCCTTGGTTCATGTAAGTTGGTTCTACCCAGAGTAAGTCTGGATGATTCCGCTGCCGCACGCGAGTTTGCACGGAGGCTATTAATCGGGTTTCGGCAAGATTGGCTGAGAATAAAAGCTCGATGAAAGACTGAGCGGCTAAACTTTTGCCTATGCCGTTAGAGCCGACAAATAAATAACCCGGAGCAATTCGGTTGCGCTCGACTGCTTGTGTTAGCAATTCTACTGCTTGCTCTTGTCCGATTAATGAGGTGAAATAATTCATGTGACAGTTGACAGTTGACAGTTGACAGTTGACAGTTGACAGCTTGCCCGAAGAGCGCAGTCGAAGGGTTGACAGTTGACAGTATTCAGTTGACAGAAGGAAGTTATTGTAGGGTGCGTCAGGGGCGCTGAATGTAATGACTACCTATTCAAGAATTTTGCCCTGATAGCTACCCTATGGTGAGTTAGTTACAACGAAAAAACCGGGTTTTTCCTCGAACTTGAGGATTTTTAGCAAATATTTCGTAAAAAACCCGGTTTCTGGCTATCTATGTAAGCTTACTTTTCAGAATTGGTATTATTTAAATATCCCCAAGCTTCTAACCTGCTAGTTACAATAGTTTGAATTTCCTGAGCGACTTCATATTCAGGGCGATCGGCATTTATCCGGACAATTCGAGATTTATTTTCCTGGGCTAACTCCGCAAAACCTTGCTGCACAAGGCGGTGAAACTTCAAATCAGCTTGCTCGATCCGATCGCACCCTCCCCGGGTCCTTACCCTCGCCAAACCCGCTTCCACATTAATATCCAGCCACAAAGTCAGATCGCTTTCCAAGCCTCCGGTGGCAATGTCATTCAACTGCTTAATTAAATTAAGCTTAAGACCGCGGCCGTAGCCCTGATAAGCAATCGTAGAGTCAGTAAAGCGATCGCATAAAACAATCGTTCCCTTGGATAACTCGGGTTTGAGAAAAGTTTCGACGTGTTGAGCGCGATCGGCAGCGTACATGAGTAATTCTGCTCGATCGGATACAGATTCGCCCCCATCTTGTTTCAGCAGCAGATGTCGCAGTCCCCTTCCCAGCTCAGTACCCCCCGGTTCGCGAGTAGCCACCAAGCGGACTGTCAGAAAGCAACTTGCTTGCAGGAACTGTATCAAGCGCTGCATTTGCGTAGTTTTACCGGCACCTTCCACTCCCTCAAACACAATAAGTTTGCCTTTCATTGCCCTAACTTTCCACCTGAATAAAATAAATTCATATTGTTCTGTGCATCTGTTCTAGGTTCGGTATGATAATAAAGTCTCAATGCCTCACGGCTGGAGTTTTTTATGGCTCGCTATACTGGTTTTTTTATCGTTGCCGTTCCCATCGACCGTCTCCGTCAGTCCCTGATTGAAATTTTAGAGTCCTGCAATCTTGATATTATCTACAATACAGGAGACTCCGTAATGGCTCGCGAGCTTCCCGGTCAAGTTTCCCTTGCCAAACTTGTCACCGCAGAAGTCTTAATTGAGAAAAACACGGCTACCGACTCAGAGGTTCGCATGAACTTCGTGATTAAAAACGAGGAACTGCCCCTGCAAACCAACAACCACTGTCGTCAAATGTTCGAGCTAGTGAGTCGTTCAATTATGAACAACAATAATTGGCGACTCTTGGAAAGTATGGCACTCTAGCCATCAGTCAGTTGATTGTACATTGTAGATTTTAGAGTGACTCCACAGATAAATCTGGGGCCTCGAATTAACGTCGAAACTTCTTTGGTCTCGACTCATGGTGTGGGGGGCTTGTATCCCTCTTGGGATGAGGTCATTAGTCATTAGTTTCTAGCTAATGACCGATGACCTCCGACTTTTATCTGCAATTCCTAAATTTAAGCTCGAAATCCGCGTCGCAGCAGCAAAGAATTTGTAACCACGCTAACAGAACTAAAGGCCATAAATGCTCCGGCCGCCGCAGGACTGAGTAGAATTCCGGTTGCAGGCAGCAAGATACCCGCTGCCACGGGAATTCCCAGAGTATTGTAACCAAAAGCCCAAAATAAATTTTGGCGAATCTTATTAAAAGTAGCGCGCCCCAGCTCGATCGACTCAACAACATCCATCAAAGCATTTCGCATCAGCACAATTTGAGCTGTCTCAACTGCGACATCAGTACCGCAGTGCAAACCGATACCGACATCAGCTTGAGCCAAAGCCGGGGCGTCATTGATGCCATCCCCCACCACAGCCACTTTACAGCCTTGGGCTTGCAAAGCCGCGATCGCCCTCGCCTTCCCCTCCGGCCGCACCTCTGCCAAAACATCAGCCGCCGTCAAATCTAGCTGCTGCGCCGTCGCCGCCGCCGCAGACGCCGTATCCCCCGTCAGCATCATCACCCGCAATCCCATGCCCCGCAAACGTTCCACCGCAGCCTTAGCATCCGGCCTCAGAGTATCTTTTAGCCCGATTACCCCCAGCAAAACGCCCCCAGAAGCCACGTAAACCGCCGTTTTGCCTTGCAAAGACCCCGACAATTCCGTCGCCACAGCAACACCCTGCTGCTTCATCCACTCAGCATTCCCCGCGAACACCCGTCGGCCCTCCACCAAAGCAGAAACCCCGAATCCCGGTTCCGTGCAGAAATCCTCAGCAGCTAGCAGCGGCAAACCTTGTTGTTGAGCTTCCAGCAAAATCGCTGCGGCGATGGGATGACAAGCGCCCCTTTCCACCGCCGCCGCAATTTGCAGCAGTTTTGAGTCAATTGTGGAACAGGCATCTTGCCTGTTGCCAGAAGCCCCATCAATTGTGGAACAGGCATCTTGCCTGTTGCCAGAAACTCCCTCAATTGTGGAACAGGCATCTTGCCTGTTGCCAGAAACTCCCTCAATTGTGGAACAAACATCTTGTTTGTTTCCAACATTAATATCTGAGTTCAAATCCCACTCCGAATTCTGGAAAACCGGCAAATAATCTGTGAGTGTGAGATTTCCGGTTGTCAGAGTGCCAGTCTTGTCAAAAACTACCGTATCTAATTGATGCACCCG
Source organism: Microcoleus sp. B3-D7 (assembly GCF_036705305.1). Taxonomy (NCBI): domain Bacteria; kingdom Bacillati; phylum Cyanobacteriota; class Cyanophyceae; order Oscillatoriales; family Microcoleaceae; genus Microcoleus; species Microcoleus sp. B3-D7. The sequence continues at coordinate 4,860 of NZ_JAUBUE010000036.1, forward strand.
TTCTAAAACATCACCACCGCGAATTAAAAGTCCGCGCTCCGCCCCGATGCCAGAACCGACTAAAATTGCAGTTGGGGTAGCCAGTCCCAAAGCGCAAGGACAAGCGATGACTAAAACTGCGATCGCCAATTTCAAACTTAACAGCAAAGGCGATTGGTAATGAGTAATTGGTAATTGGTAATCGGTAATTGGTAATTGATTTCCCATGCCCCATGCCCCATGCCCCATGCCCGAGGCCCCATGCCCCATATCGTGTCCTAAAAGCACAGAAGGCCAAATATGAGTGCCGGCAAAATACCAAAATAGGAAAGTTAAAACCGATATCGCCATTACCCCATAGACAAAATATCCCGCGACAGTATCAGCTAAATTTTGAATCGGCGCTTTGCGAGTTTGGGCGGCCTGCACCAAAGCCACCATTTGAGCTACAGTTGTTTCCTTACCAGTGCGAGTTGCGCGCATCACAACTGCCCCGGATTTGTTGATAGTTCCGGCGGCAACTGTATCTCCTGGTTGCTTCAAAACCGGCATCGATTCGCCAGTCAGCATCGACTCATCTATTGTTGTTTGGCCTTCGCAAATTTCGCCGTCTACCGGTATTTTTTCCCCGGGCAAAACTTGCAGCCATTCTCCGACTCGGACGCGATCGGCAGGAATTTCAATGTATTGTGGATCGTAGACCTCTGATGTCGAGTTTAAAGGCAATTCTTGCGATCGCAAATCTAAACTCGAAAGTTTAAAATCAACTAAGCGGGCTTTCGCCGGTTGCAATGCGATTAAAGCTTGCAAAGCTGATGCAGCGCGGCGTCTGGCTTGCTGTTCGAGAGTTTTGCCCAACAAAATAAAGCCCAGCAGCATCACCGGTTCGTCAAAAAAGCACTCCCATCCCATGAGTGGAAACAGCAGGGCCGCGTTGCTAGCCGTGTAAGCTGTGACAGCGCCTAAAGCTACCAAAGTATTCATGTTGGGTGCATTTCGCCACAAACTGCGGCACCCGTCAACGATAATCGGGCGACCCGGTAGCAGCAAAGCTAGGGTGGCGAGTCCCCAGTGAAACCAAATATTGCTGAGAATTGGGGCTTTTGTGCCGAGTACGTGACCTAAACCGGATAAAATAATTAGGATAAGGGCGATCGTCAATTGCTTGATTTGCTGTCGAATTTCTTGTCGCCGCCGTTCAATTGTTGTCGCTTCTGCTTCCCACTGATTTTCACCTGAACGAGACTGAGAGGGAAATCCATTATCAGTCAACTTTTTCGCTAAAGCCTCTGCATCGACCGTCCCCGGTTGACACTCAACCGTTGCGACTTCTACGGCCAAGTTAACGCAAGCTGAAATTACGCCTGAATACTGCATGAGTTGGCGTTCCACAGCTTTCGCGCAGCCGGCACATTTCATACCGCCGACATCGAAAGTAACAAGTTCTGGCGGTGATTCTTTAACTGATATGATTTCTGGTTGAATTTCGGGGATTGTTTTGGGCAAAAATTGCATGGTTTTGGTTGGTATTGATTAGAATATTTCGGTGCTTGTGAAATGGTTTAATGAACTGTTTAGACAAATGTCTATATTTTTATCATAGATAAATTTTGTGGCATCTTCCGAAAGTGTTAGTTTTTTTTAATTCTTATTAGTTGCAGGCGGTTAAATCCGCAGTCCGGGAGGGGTTTCAACTACTGTTGGACGGCGAGTTTAATGCTAAGACACACTTGGGACACGGCATTGCCGTTTCCCTATTTGATATAATGAGCCAATTGCCTAGTTAGTATCAAGCTTTTATTTGACGAATTTAGCTATGACAGAAACACCAAAATTTTATATTGTCAAACGTCCTGCGGGGAATTGCGAAATTTTGCCGTTGGCGGAGCCCTCGCAGAGGATCGCGCAACTTGAAGAACAAAACCCCAGTATTATTGAAAAGTGGGGTCCTTACGATTCTGCCGAAGATGCCATTGCCCGCCGCATCGGATTAATTCGCGCCGGCAAATGCCAGCCGCAATGACGAATTACTATTACTTTCCTCCGCATCGCGAAAGCTAACGTGATATCAAATCTGTTAGCAGCCGAATTCTTCCGATATTTCTTCTCGACATCTGCGTGAATCTGCGTCAATCCATTGTCATCTGCGGTTTACATTCTCTTCTTTTAACCGCAGATGAGGGCAGATAAACACAGATTAACGCAGATGAATTATATAAATTTCGGTTGCACCGGACGAATTGCCAAAAACAGCGAAGCATTCGAGTTTAAAATCTTGGCTTTTAGCCGTAAATCTTCCCCCGAATGCTTTTTTTAAACTGGAACCTTACACAGGTTTTCTACTTAGATTTAGAAGGTGCTGCACTCGGTTTTGCCTGCGCCGCATTCGGTTTAGGGGGCGCTGCATTCGGTTTCGACTCCGCCTTATTGTTCCCTGTTTTACCAGTAACTTGCTGTGCCAAAACTTCCATAGCTTTTGCGTACTGCGGATCTGCCGTTGTAGCGATTTTATCGCGATCGCGCCTCAATTCCTGTTTTTGAGCCTCGGTGAGTTCTACCTTAAAATCCGGTTCAATCCCGGCCTTGTTGATATCAGTGCCCTTGGGAGTAAAATACTTGGCAATTGTCACCGCCAAACCGGCACCATTTCCCACGCCGCGTACTGACTGAACTAAACCTTTACCAAACGTCTTTGTTCCCACCAAAACCGCGCGTTTGTTGTCTTGCAAAGCACCGGATAGAATCTCGCTAGCACTTGCTGAACCGCCGTCTACCAGTACAACTAACGGTTTGTCTGTGAGTTCTCCCTTATTTGCCGTTTGTTTATCGGCCTCACCGACTCGATCGACCGTCGAGACGATCGTACCTTCTTTGAGCCACATCCGAGCAATTTCAATACTTCCGTACAGCAACCCGCCGGGATTGGAACGCAAGTCTAAAATATAGCCCGTTACCTTTTTCTGTTCCAAATCCTTAATTGCCGTTCGCATTTCCGATGCAGCATTCGCACTGAACTGATTTAAGCGAATATAGCCGACTTCTCCGATCGGAGTTTTCTGCACCGACTTCCGCACGGGATGAATTTCTATTTTAGCGCGTTTCAGCTTAAATTCTAATTCCTTGCTTCCCCGCAAAATAGTTAGCGTCACCTCAGTATCCACCTGGCCGCGAATCAAACTTACCGCTTGATTCGTATCCATGCCTTCTGTGCTCTTGCCGTCAATCTTAGTAATGATATCTTTTGCCAGAATACCAGCAGTAAAAGCAGGGGTATCTTCGATCGGCGAAATGACCACCAACTTTTTGGTTTCCTCATCTTGAGTCAACTGAATCCCAACTCCTGTCAGTTCCCCAGAAGTGTCAACCTGCATATTTCTGAACTCTTGAGGGTCCATAAACCGCGTATAAGGATCGTCCAGCTTCTTCAGCATTTCCCGAATTGCTTTGTAAGCTTCCTCGTCGCTGGTATAAGTCCGGTTCAAATATTCATTCCGCACCGCTTTCCAGTCAACCTGGTTAAAAGTGCCATCTACATAACTTTTGTCAATAATTTGCCAAACTTCATCAACCAACTCTTTAGGGCTTCCCCGAAAAGAAGCCAGAGATTTAGAACTGCAACCAGTGTTCGCAAGAGTTACAGCAGTGAGTACCACTGCTGCTGCACTTAGAACAAGCCCTCGTTTTGTTATAACCATTTGTCTGACGCGCGGGAGGAAAAGAGTTCAGAATAATTACGCTCAATCTAACACAGGCAAGGCCGGCTCGCGTTTGGCGTACATATATTATTCCACTTTGCCGAGTTTTGTTCCCTTTCGCCACAGGCAAGATGCCTGTGCCACAAAAAACTCTTGTGGGGTGGGCATCTTGCCCGCCACAGGCAAGATGCCTGTGCCACAAAAAACTCTTGTGGGGTGGGCATCTTGCCCGCCCCCAAACTTCAAAACTAAATCCAGCAAAGCCTACTCTGGTTCAACCCAGCGATCGTCCGATTTAATCAAATCAATCAATTCTTGTACACCTCGGTCTTCCGGCACTTTTTTAATTTCTTCCCGGCCCCGGTACAGGGAGATATAACCAGGTTGCTTCCCGACGTAGCCGTAATCAGCATCAGCCATTTCTCCTGGCCCATTGACAATACAGCCCATTACTGCTATATCCAAACCCGTGAGATGCTTCGTCGCCTCTCTCACTTTGTGTAACACTTCTTCTAAATTAAACAAAGTGCGACCGCAGGAAGGACAAGCGACATACTCAACCATCGTTTTCCGCAGTCCCAAGGCTTGCAGAATGCTGTAGCAAACGGGAATCTCCTTTTCAGGGGCCTCTGTCAGCGAGACGCGGATGGTGTCGCCGATGCCGTCAGCTAACAAAGGTGCCAGGCCTGCGGTGGATTTGATGCGGCCGTATTCGCCGTCTCCTGCTTCCGTGACGCCCAAATGCAGCGGGTAATCCATGCCGAGTTCGTCCATCCGGTGCACCATCAAGCGGTAAGCAGCAACCATCACCGGCGCGCGGGAGGCTTTCAGGGAAATTACGATATTTCGGAAGTCTAGGGATTCGCAAATTTTGATGAATTCCAGGGCGGATTCTACCATGCCTTCGGGGGTGTCGCCGTAGGTAAACAGCATCCGTTCGGCGAGGGAACCGTGATTGACGCCGATTCGCAAAGCTTTGCCTTGGTCGCGCAGGGAAATCACCAGAGGTTCCAGGGTTTCGCGGATTTTTTCGCCAATTTCGGCGAATTCGCTGTCGGTGTATTCGCTTCTGTCGGCTTTCGGCTTCTCGAACACGTAAAGTCCGGGATTGATTCTCACTTTGTCTACGTGTTTGGCCACTTCCAGGGCAATTTTCATGCCGTTGTGGTGGACATCGGCCACGAGGGGCACGGGTTGGTAGGTGGCGTGCAGTTTTTGCTTGATTTCGGCTAATGCTTTGGCGTGGGCCATGCTGGGCACGGTGACGCGGACGATTTCGCAGCCAATCTCGTGCAAGCGCCGAATTCCTGCGACTGAACCGTCGATGTCGAGGGTGTCTTCGTTAATCATCGACTGTACGACGACGGGGTTGCCGCCGCCGATGGTGACGCTACCGACTTTGACTGGTCGGGTTTTGCGGCGTTTGATGGTGGTGTCGAAGATGGGTTGGCTAGATGCGCTTTTAGTTGGATTTGGTAGAGTTTGCATAAGTGATTGCTAGTGTTCTGTTACCAAGCTCTATAAAATTCTGTTTCCTATTTTTCAGGTTGCCATAGAAAGCGTCTGTTTGGACAAAGAGGTTTTGGGATTTAGGAATTGGGATAAAAATGCTCGCCTACCTCCCACTCACATGATGTCTGTTGGGTTCGTCGTGTTACGCAGGCATCACCGGGAACGCGAAGATAGGTTAATGAAGATTTTGGCTGCAATTTCTCGTTAGAATATAAGTTAGAATATGACAAAATTATATAAATACTTTGGAGTTTTCAGCAGTTATGCCAGATGAAACGATTAGGATTGTGAGCAGCGATATTCCGGGCGAGTCGCCTCAAATTGAGCCGGATGTTCCCCTCAAATCTGAGCGGGGAGTAGACTACACTAAGTTGCGCGATTTACTGGCAACTCGAAAATGGAAAGAGGCGAATCGGGAAACGGAAATAAAAATGCGGGAAGCAGCGGGGGGTCCATATCTCGATCGATTGCCCTGTGAAGACTTACGAACTATTGACCAACTTTGGGTAAAATACAGTAACGGACGTTTCGGCTTTTCGGTGCAGAAACGCATCTATGAAAGTCGGTGGAGGCATCGATGGGATAAGGAGCGAGAAATTTTCGAGGAGTTCGGCTGTATAATTGGTTGGGTTTGGTGGCATCCTAGTTGGGTCGTCACCTCAGAGATCGAGGATGGAACACCTCCGGAACACATCCTGGGGGGACACCTCCCAACATACTACATAGAGGAGTACAGTTTCAAAGAATTAAGGCAGCGCCTCGAGACTTGTAGAGTTTAACATCTAAGCGTTTCAGGTTTTCATAAAGATTTATTACAAAGGCAAAAACCATGAAACCACGCCAGTTCTACGTTTCCGATACCTGGCACTGCTAACCGGACTCGGCTAAAATGCTACCAGCAACTTGTGGGTTGTAACAATTAGCGAAGATAAATTTTTCTGCCACCGCCAAAATTTCTGGGTCTTCCGCCTCCCACTCTCCCCAAGGCAAACTCATCTGTCCCGGTGAAGCCTTTTTCGACTTTCCCTTAACTTTCAACCCCACTAACAAACGACTTCCCCAATGATTTTTTGACTCAGGTTTCGGTTTTGGGCGATACTTCTTGCAAAATTTGCGGTAGGCTGCGGCACATTCATCTAAAGTTTTACCCAAAGCCAAAAACGCCGGATGCCATTGAGTAATCCCATCATCACTAAGCCTGTCGTGAATGCCATAATTGCTGAAATCATAAAAAAATCCTTGCTGCATTCCGGCCGCTTTCGGATTAGCATGAATGTAGCGCAAAGTATTTAAAGCTCTACGCTTGTCAGTATTAGCAAAACCTGTACTGTGATAGCGTTTTTCCCAGAAATGTCCTGTACGGTTGAGCATCCGGTTAAAACACATAGCAGTGTACCAATTTAACCAGTGCATAATTTTAGGTAAATCTCCCGGTAGTGTTGGTTCTAGGAGATAATGAACGTGATTGCTCATAATGCAGAGAGCATAGAGTTTAAAACTGTATTTGTTTTGAGCTTTCTTGATAGCATAGAGGAAAACTTGGCGGCATTCGGAGCGAGTTAAGCGAAACTCGCGGTTATTGCAGCGAGTAGTAACGTGGTAGGAGTATTGGGGCTGGAGTTGACGAGGTTGGCGAGGCATTGTCTGAACAGACTACTTTATGCAAATATGTTGAAGTTTAACTTAGAAACACAATTTGTAGTTTGCATTAACAATCAAGATTATCAAGCATCATTGGAAGTGCGAAAAATCTACCAAATAATACCGGATAATCACGCTGGGGAACATCAATTTATCCGAGTTATTGATGAATCCGGCGAAGATTATTTGTATCCAGTCGCATATTTCGTGCCGATAGAATTGCCGAAAGCCGTAGAAGCCGTATTTGCCTAGGATAAATTAACAATGATATCTGTATGAAAATTCCCAAGTTGCGGCGGTGAAATAGTTAGAAAAGAAGTGGATAAACTTTTAGGAGGTGGCAAGCAGACTGCTATATTAAAAGTATCCGCTGAAGTTTGCCTAAGCTGTGGAGAACGGTTGTACTCTGTGGAAACAGTTAGGAAATTTGCCAAAATTAGACAGCAGCTACAGCGAGAAGAGACTCAAGAATTTCAAGCGATGGGGCAATCTTTTCGAGTAGGATAAGTTAGACGGGGATAATTTGTTTAAAAAGATCGATCGCACTTTCCAATCATCCATCAAAAATCAAGGCGCGTTAGCGAAGCCCTCGAAGAGGATCGCACTTCACTCCAGAAATCTATCTCGCGGATGATGCGATGCCCGCCCTCCCCAGCAAAACTACAAAATGTACTGGCAAATCCCTTCACATACCCAGGCTCAGCAGTTAAATAATCTGAGGTTTTCCATTGGACGATCGCACCAACCAACCAACCACCGCAGCTAACAACCGCCGACCTCTAATTATCGCAGGAATTCTCCTCGGTATCGGTCAATCCGGCTTTTTTGACGGCATTGTACTGCACCAACTCCTGCAGTGGCACCATATGTTTAGCAGCGTTAAAACCGATGCTACTGTTGCCGGTTTAGAATTAAATACCCTCGGAGATGGATTGTTTCACGCTGCTGATTGGTTGGTAACAGTGGCGGGAATCTTCTGTTTGTGGCGTGCGGTGAAGCGCAAAGATGTTCCTTTGTCAACTCAAACTTTTTTGGGTTCCATATTAATTGGTGCTGGATTGTTTGACTTTGTTGAAGGCATTGTTGACCATCAAATTTTGGGAATCCACCACGTCAAACCCGGTATCAACGAGTTAGCTTGGGATTTAGGATTTCTCGCCCTCGGTCTTATTTTAGCGTTCTTAGGTTGGATGCTGCTACAGAGTGAAGTTCCCGCAGATACTAAAGTTTAAATGAATGCAGAGATTGGGAATTTTACCAAATCCGCGTTACAAATCTCCCACTCTCTTTTTAACTCATCAGTGCATCCCGCCGCAGACTCCAACCACGCGATCAAATCCTCCTTACTCCTAAAATCCAACAAAGCTTCTCCCCAATCATCTAACTGTTCCGCAGATAATCCCTGGATGCGAGTTTGAACTTCCAGTGTAACATCACCCACCCGCAGCACGATCTGACGCATAATTAATCCTATTTTCGCCTCAATTTTACCCCTTTCGATTACTTGTTCGATTCCTTGGCGGCAATGTTGAGTACCTGAATTTCCACAACCACGGTTTTGTTGCCGATCATCTTGGCCTTGACATCCAGGTAAGTGTCTTTCAAGCCTGTAAAGCTTCCTGCTGAATAAGGGTCAATGATTTGTATTTCTTGGATGGTTGGTTCTCCGTTATACAGCATTGCATTTAGGAAGCGGATTAAAATTTCAGGATGTTCGGAAGATTAGAATATTCTTTTGAATGCAAAGTCTGCTTTGGGGCTGATGAAACGCATCTTGTAGAAGGAAGAAGGAAAATGCAATATCTTAAGGATTTTTAGGTTGGTAGTTGCGCTTTACCACCCTTAGCGCAACTACGAAGTTTTTCAATTATCAGCCTGTTGCTTCAGTAGTAGTTGCAGGCGACATAACTAGCTTTCCAGTTATATCCATCGTCGCTAGCTTCAGCACTTCATTAAAAGCTAAACCCCGAATTTTGAGTTCCCACCGAATGCCTTTTGCTTTCATTCGCTTGGCTTTCCGCATATCGACATCAGCAGCTTTTTGATGCAAGAGCAAATATTTCATTGCTGCTGTAGCTTCTACTTTTGTGGGAAATGCAATATAAGTGATAAATCCGCCGTCCCAATGATTGGCGTTGCGGACACTGCTGATAGTCGCAACTCTCGGACTAAAGCGGTTCCAGTACAAGTCGCCGTAGCCGATCGACTGTGTATTAACTTGGAGTTTGTTTGCCATTTGACTTAACTCCTATAACCTTGTGTGCGGGGTTAGCAGCACCAATTTGCTGCTATTAACTATTATAGCAAATTACTGAAAAAGTGGTAATTGTTGGCTGTTGGCTTTGGGCTGATGCCTAAAACCTCAATTCATATTCGGCAGTGACGCGATTGTCTCCTTGAAAATTACTCGAACTTCTGAGTAAAATTTTATCGCTCAATCGATAACGCACAGTAAATTCAGTCGGTTGATTTGCTGACAAAACTCGAATGATTGAGGCTGAAATATTGCGCGTGATGTCAAACCCAACTTCTAAACCTAAACCGAGAGAACCCGCACCCGAACTGGAACTAGCTGTTTGTGCTTCGTTGCCTCTAATGCGAGTGGGAAATAAGCGAAATTCGCTCAATCCTGTGGCGTTAGTAATCGCAGATTGAAGGTTATTCAATAAACCCGCACCCGCTAAATTTGCGATCGCCAGTGTACTGTCTCCCTGTCCCAAAGTCTGCACGAAACTGCCGCCCAAGAGCGCTACAATCTCTGTTTCCGATCGACTCGGAGAACTCCTCAACTCCAGACTTTCCGCCAACTGAGAAGCCCTTCCCTGCACTAACGCTTGAATTCGGACACTCCGCACATTGCCGAAACTTGTCGGTTCGTCTGCGATTTCAGAGGCTACAGATGTGCCGGGAGTGCGGAACCGCGTTACTTCCTGCACCGAAGTTGCTAATCTCACATCCAGCGTCGGATCGAGTCCTTGTGTTGGTACAAAGATCGCAGTCTGTGAGTATCCTCGATCGAGTCTAAACTCTGTCGTAAACAAATTCACCGACCCGGAAGTCAACCGAATCGTACCCTCTGGGCGAAGGTCATCTAAAGTTCCATTCACCGTCAAGCCCCCAGTCGCCTGAAAACTCAATATCGGCGCACTTGTGACCCGAATTCCCCGGCCCAAATTCAGCCGCAAATCGTTCAATCCAACTTCAAAGGAAGGGGAAGTCGCAGTCGCAGGAGAAGGAGAAACCTCAGTTGTAGGGGAAGCAGAAACGTCAGTCGCAGGGGAAGCCGAAGATGTAGAAGGAGAATCGGAAGCAGAAGAGGAAGAAGCTAACTCAGTTGTGCCGCCGCCGGGACTCCGGAGAAATACTTCACCGTTGTAGAGTTCAATATTACCGCTCAACTGCGGGCGTCTAGCCGTGCCCCTTGCCTGCACTTGACCGACAACGCCGCCGCTGTACAATCCTCTGAGGTTCACTGCTAACTTGTCGAGATTCACAGCCAGGGGATTATCCGCATCGACATCGCCCTCCGCAAAGGGCACAGACAGCGGAATTACACCCTGGGCCACAACTTGTCCCTGACTCAACTGTCCCCGAATTCCCTCTACTCGAATACGATCGCCCTCGAAGCGCACCGTCCCAGTTAGCCCTGTCAGCGGTTCTGGGAAGGCTTGCGCGCGGACAGTTGCATTTTCAAAATTTGCAATTCCTTGCGCTATAGGGTCTTGCAGCGTTCCTCCCACGCGAATTTGCACCTGTCCCTGACCGCTGACCCACGCCACTTGCGGAGTCAATACATTAATAATTGCCAAACCTTCATTTTGCAAATTCGCCCTCACATCAATTTGATTGCTATCAGCTTTCACGGCTGCAAACGGCAACTCAAAAGGCAAACTTCCCTGCACTTCAATCGGTTCGGTTTGAGTTACCAAAGCGCTGCCGCCAAAATTCAGGCGGGCATTGCTATAACTGAAACTGCCGTCGGCTTGCTTAATCGGTTCTCCGTTTAGCGTACCCTCAAGCAAACTCAATTCTCCCGTGGCTTGCGGGTTTTCCAAACTGCCGGCCAAATTCGCCCGCAAATTCAAATTTCCCGTGACATCCACAAAAGGCAATTCCACCAGTTTTGCCAACTCTTCCACGGGGACATTTTCTACCCGCAACTGCCCGGATTGAGCTTTTTGCCCGAGTTGTCCCGAAAAGCCGATCGCACTTTTGCCCGATCGAATTTCCAAAGGCAAAACAGTTAAGATCCCCTCCTGAAAACTGCCTTCAATGCTGAAATTTTCAGCGACATATCTTCCCCACTGCCAGTTATCGCCTTTCACGTTAAATTGAGCTTGCACACCCGTTTGCAAAGAACCGGCGACAGCAATTTCCGCGCCAAAAGTGCCTTGCAATTGAGATAAGGGAGGCAATTTTTCTGATGATTTAACTGCCTGCTGCTGCTGCAAAATAGTTTCAATTTCTGCCAAGCGGCGCAACTGTACAATTAGCGGGGCTTCTGGTTCTCCCACTGCTACAGTTTGCACGTCGCCGCTGTCACCGTAAACAGGAGGTTTTAAGCCTCTCGCCAAGTCGCCTAAATTGAAATATTGCAAAGCGGCTAAAACCTGCTGCAAATTGCCTTGCTGGACGTTAACTTTCCCGGCAAATTGCGGGTTGGCGCCTGTTTGAACATTGCCGGAAATTAAGTATTGACCGCTGCCTTGGCGGAATATGCCATTTGTGAGAGTGGCGCTGCCGTTAGCGTAGCTGAATTCGCCTTGGAAACTGTCACCTTTAATGTAGCCGATCGCCGGTTGGGCGATCGCAATTTGTCCGCTTGCTTGCAAAGTCGCCGGATTTAACGGCATCTTCCAACCGGGCACATTTACTTGTCCCGAAACCGTACCGGTTATCGGCCCCAAACCGACCTCTTTACCGGGTGATAGATTCAAAGCAGCGAGGGGAAAATCGCTTAAATTAACTCGCAAAGTTTCTCCCTCGGTTTGGCCCCTAGCCACGGATTCCCCGCGTTGAATTAAGAAAGATGTCGGCAGAAAAGATTGATTTAAAGCTACTTCAATTTTGTCGCTGGCGCCGGCCAAACGCAAATCTACACTTTTCCCAGCATCCGCATTCACACTCCCCGCCAGTACCGGGTCAAAAGCGATTTGATTTACTGCTAAATCCCGCACTTCCACGTCGCCAACTAAGCTGAGGGCGGCGAGGGTTCCGGTGAGGCTGCCGGTAAAATCGACATTGCCGCGCAGGGGTGGGCTTTGCTGTGAGGAATTTTTGTCCCCAATTGCAGACAAAAATCCTAGTTGTTCTGCGGGTAAGGCTTCCAGGTTAAAGTTGGCGAGTTTGACATCCAAATCTAAGTTGGAAATTGACGGCCCTCCTTTACCTCCGAGTTCGACGTTAACAAAGCCGTTTGCTGTCAAACCGGGAGTTGTGGCGTTCTCAATTTCCACCCGTTTGCCGTCCCAATTAAATACTGCCTCAAAAGGTTGTTTCAAAAACGGCAATTCCGAGATGCGGAAACTGCCACCGGCGCGAACATTTTGTAGGGGCGGTGCCCCCGTGCCCGCCCCAATCGGGCCGGATAAATTGATATTGCCGTTAAACAGTCCTACAAGCTGGGGGAGATTTTGGGAACCAGAGACTCCACCTCCGGTTTGCAAGCTTTGTCGCTGCGACTCAAAGGCTTGCTGGAAGCGACTTAGAGCAATTTGCTCGCCCTCGATTGACGCGCGCCAATTCCCCGATGCGGCGCTGCCTTTAGCATTGACAATTCCTCCGCCGTTGGCGAGTCGAATTTGTCCGTCCCCATTGGCGGTGATGCCGTTGGCGGTTAGATTATCTACTGTTCCCAAAATGCGAACTTGGCCGTCGAGGGTTCCCTCAATTTCTGGCGGTAAATCCGCTGTCAGCAAACCTGTTTGTTTGAGGGTTTGTTCTAAATTACTGACGGCAATTCCGTTCGTTTCCAGCAATGCTTGCAAGTTGCCGTTTTCCAATTTTGCCGTAGTATCGATCGCCCCGAGTCGATCGACCACAATCACTCCCTCTCCGCTACCACTAATGCCCTTGGCTGTCAAGTTATCCAAACTGCCCGCTGCTTGGAATTCGCCCTTAACTCTGCCGTCAAATCCTTTAGGCAAAGTCGCCGTCAGCGGAAACAGTTGGAGATTGCGAACAGTTTGTTCTAAGCGGCTGAGAATAACTCGATCGGCATCGGCGAAAGCTTGCCAGCGTCTGTCTTCTAATTTACCTCTAAAAGCAAGAGTACCGTCCCCTATATTGAGTTTGCCGCTGCTGCTGACGCCTATGTCAGCGGCTGTTGAATTATCAAGACTGCCGCTGGCTTGAATTTGATTGGATATTTGTCCGTCAAGCGATTGGAGATTTTGGATTTTGGATTTTAGATTGTTGATATTGGCGACTGTTTGGGGATTGTCAGCAGCGAAAGCTAAGCCAACATCTAACAGGGGCAATCCTAAATCTCCTAAGCGCCGGATGGAAGTGCGATCTGTTTCTGCTGTTGCTTGCCAGTTTCCCGCTACCAATTCTCCTTTTAAATTAACATTGCTGCCAGCAAGATTGAGTCTGCCGCTGCCGCTGGCATTGATGCTGCTACCCGTCAAATTGTCAAGACTTCCCGATGCTGTAATTTGACTCGATAGCAGTCCGTCAATCGATTTGAGATTTTGGATTTTGGATTTTAGATTGTTGAGATTAGCCGATTGCTGATTTTCGGGATTGAATGCTGAAGCCACATCTAAAATCGGCAGTGTCAAATCTACCAAGCGGCTGATGGAAGTGCGATCTGTTTCTGCTGTTGCTTGCCAGTTTCCCGCTACCAATTCTCCGTTTAAATTCACATTGCTGTCGGCAAAATTGAGCCTACCGTTGCCACTAACATTGATTCCGCCAGCAGTCAAGTCGTCAACATTTCCCGAAGCTTGAAATTTACCTGCTAGCTGTCCGTTTAACGTTTTAAAGTTTTGGATTTTAGCTTCTAAATTCTCCCGATTGGCGGGCGTTCCCCGTGTTAATAACGGCAACCCAATATCAATCAATTGATTGACAGCAACTTTTTCAGTGTTGCCAAAAACTTGCCAGCGGCCCGATTCTAGTTCGCCATTAACATCAACAATACTGTCAGCAATATTCAGCGTTCCTTTGCCCGTCGCAGCGATCGCATTTAAACTCAAATCGTCTAGAGTTCCCGCAGCTTCGGCGGTTCCGCTGACCAAACCCGCTAGTTCAGGAGGCAAATTAAGGTCTGGCAGAACTTGCTGCAAACTGTTGAGGGCAACGCGATCGCCCTCGATGATAGCTTGCCACTGACGGTCTTTTAGCGCAGCATCCACGTTAACAGAAGCGTCGCCAATTTTCACAACTGTATTTTGCAAATCCGCCGAATTCCTTGCGGCTCGAATTTCGCCCGCTGCGGGAAAAGTTCCTTGCGGTGCTTGCCATTGAACTCTCGCTTGAATGTTGTCTAACGGGCCGAAAATTTGAGCTTTTGCGGAGACACTGCCAATTGTAACAGTAGCAGGAATTGGGAGAGCGTAAATTTGGGCGAGATTATCTGCAGGCAAGTTTTCAGCTTGCAAGTCAAACACCAAACCAGATGGATAATTGCTACTTTTTAAAGCAATATCAACTTGACCTTTACCGCCAAGTTTACCCCCCGCCGCCGGCACTACCAAAATATCGCTCAAAGTCAAAGCTAAAGAGGAAAAAGGGGGAATAGAAGATTGAGAATTGGGAGTTGGGGTTTGAGCCATTCTCCCGCGTTCCAATTTGAAATTAGTGCTAATATTGTTTAATTGCAGCCGATAGACTGTAGCGGGTTTTGTCGAGGCGATCGCACCTGTCACCACCGGTTGATCGACGGTTCCAGTTAGCTTGACATCCGCCTTGACTTCCCCGGCAACAGCAACGGGTAATACTACTTTCTGCCCTAACTCTGTCTCCACCGCACTGACAACACTTGCAAAAGCCACTGGTTGCACGCTCGTTGCCAGATTGAAGCTAGCGTTCTCCAAATTAAAATTAGTTCCAGTTGCAACTGTTCCTGCTATTCTCAGCGGAATTAGACCGTAATTAGCCGCCAGACTATCGACAATCACATTAGTTCCCTGAAACCGCAACTGACCGCTGCTATTTTGTACGATTTGTTTCAAGGGAGAAATACTCGCTTGCACTCCTGCAAAACTAGCGGTTCCGGTAATTCCCGATACTTTATTCTCTCGCACTTGCACGGTCAAATTGCCATTAGCAAGACCTTTTTGTAAAGAAATGCCGGAAAGTTTCAGCAAGCGAGCGAGGTCGGACAAAGGCAAATTTTGACCTTGCAACTGCAGGTTAGTTTGAGCTGCAGGTAACATAGAATCAGCTTTAAGTATAAAATTATCGCTGTTAGTAAACTGACCGTTTACTTCGTAGAGAACGCGCTGGTTTTGGTCGCGAAATAGAGCACTGCCATTTTTCATATTTACAGAAATAGGAGCCGAAGTTGTCTGCCCGACTGCGGGGCGCGGTACCAAAACTGCGACGGTATTTTCAGCTCGAATTGCTTCAACTTCAGTTTTAAATAAACCCGGAGATTTCTGCTCCGCAGTTGGAATATTAACCCAGCGGCCTTTAGCATCCTGTTCGATATAAGCGCTGGCTTTAACTAAGGTAATATCTAATTTGAGATTGCGGGTGAACAGCAGTTGCAAAACCGAAAACTTTACTTCAACTGCTTCTGTAGAAGCATAATCCGGATCGGTAGGAGTTGCAGGTAAAGTCGATCGGCCAAACCGCAAACTTGTGGGAGAAAATCCCTCCAAACGTCCGAGTTGCACGGGCCGCTTCAGCAACTGACTGACTTCAGTTTCCACCAAAGGAGCTAACTTTTCCCGCACCCACTGGTATCCTACCGCCGCCGCAACCAAGGCGAGAATACCCAATCCCGTACCGCTAAGCAGCAGCAGACGCCACCAGCGGCGGTGGGGACGGGGTGCGAGTTGATTTTTGTTATCGTCGGAGTTAGTCATGGGTGTTTCTCAGAAATCAGAGAATTCAGGAATTAAGGGAATCAGCCGATTTTAGACAGGTATAATTTCTGTGATTCGCCAGCGTGGCTTCTGCCTTTGGTAGACTCAGAATTTAGGTCGGAAGTGCCGATCATCGGGCGCAGCGAAGGTCGAAGGCACGCCCCCACTCCAGGGTAGACTCCAGAAACCTTTACCGAACTTAATCAAAACACGCAACATCGCCTAAAACCAAGTCCTCCAACTCCCCCAAATCCTCTAGGTTTCCCCCGCTGTGCAGGATCGGCGGTCAATCTAAAATCTCAAATATCAAACCAAGCCGTCCAAATGCCCCTATTCCTTTCGATCCCGCCAGTGCAGGATCGCTGGTCAATCTAAAATCTAAAATATAAAATTTAAAATCGGTTGCCCGATCGCTTCTAAGATAAAAAAACGGTGGTTAAGAAGGTCTTTAAAACTTATGCGAGTGTTCGTCTTACTCTTCAATGCCCGCACCGAGAATGAGGGAATTCATACCATTCAACTCGGCGATCGCAATAAAGTTCTGATGTTTGAGTCAGAAGACGACGCCACCCGCTTTGGCGTGATGTTGGAAGCTCAGGATTTCCCAGAGCCCACTGTCGAGGCGATCGACGAGGAGGAAATTAAGGATTTCTGCAACAGTGTTGATTATGATTGGGAACTCATACCGGCGGGGGCGCTGGAGATTCCGCCAGAAAACAATGTAACACAAACTCAGTGGCAGCCGGAGCCGGAGCCGGATCTCGATCTGGATTCTGAGGTGTCCCAAAACGAACTGGATTCTATTCGCCGCCGACTCGAAGGACTTTTGTAAAAGGAAGGTTCGGGAACGGATTGTGTAGCGGAGCTAACGGATGGATATTGAGATTCGAGGCTCGATGTGAAGAAGGAAGAGGGAAGAAGGATAAATTTCATCTCTTCCAGCGTACTCAATCAAGGGCTTCATTTGTAGATACAGGCTTGCAGGCTGAACCTGGGAGTCTGTATGTCTCTTGACTTCGCTTGAAGACCGACAACTGACAATTAACAACTGAGAAAAAATGAAGAATTTGGAAGAACGGGGCCATCTGCTGACTGAACAGGTGAATACCAACAGCGAGAATTTAGACCAACTCAGTTCGATCGAATTAGTGGACTTGTTCAACCGGGAAGACGCCCAAACCTTAAGCGCGATCGCCCGTGCCCGCGAACAGTTAGCCCAAGCGATCGACATTGCAGCCGAGTCTCTGCGTCAAGGAGGTCGCCTGTTTTATGTCGGTGCGGGTACTTCCGGGCGTTTGGGGGTGCTGGATGCGGCTGAGTGTCCCCCCACCTTCTGCACGCCGCCAGAACTCGTACAGGGCATAATTGCCGGGGGTGCGGGGGCTTTGGTGCGGAGTTCGGAGGATTTGGAGGATCGGGCTGAAGATGGGGCTGAGGCGATCGCCCACCGTCACATTACCAACTTAGATGTGGTTGTCGGGATTACGGCTGGAGGTACGACGCCGTTTGTCGCGGGCGCTTTGCAGGCGGCGCGCCAGCGGGGGGCGAAAACTGTGTTTATGGCCTGCGTACCCGTCGAACAAGTGAATTTTGAGGCTGATGTTGATATTCGGTTGTTGGTTGGCCCGGAGGTAGTGGCGGGTTCGACGCGCTTGAAAGCGGGTACAGTAACAAAAATGGCTTTAAATATCATTTCGACTGGGGTAATGGTGAAGCTGGGGAAGGTTTACGGCAATCGGATGGTTGATGTGGCGGTGACTAATAAGAAATTGCGAGATCGGGCTGTGCGGATGTTGCAGGATTTGACTGATTTAAGCCGGGAGGAGGCGGGTTTTTTGCTCGAAAAAAGCGGCAAGTCTGTAAAATTAGCTTTGATGATGCACTGGACTAATTTGGAGAAGGAAGAGTGCGATCGAATTCTGGGCGAGTTTCAAGGGAATTTGCGATCGGCTGTAGCATCAATTAGTCAGTAGTCATCAGTCATTAGTGATTAGTGAGAGGTGATTTGTTAGCACAATGTTTTTCGCCGATTATGCCCCATGCCCCATGCCCCATTCCTATTCCCAAGTCATTAGTGATTAGTCTTTTGCACCATCGATTCAAAAAATTGTGAAATCTTTTCAGTGGACCTGATGTGATAAACACTTTTGGTATTTTGAGCGCGATCGACATACTCGCGATATCTGGGAGTCAAATACTTGTGACACAACCAAAGAACACGGTAACTATTAATTGAACTCTTCAAGATCGGACTCTTTTGGGGCCAGCCTTCTGGCGGTATAAACTTACCTGTAATCAGCCGTTTAGTCACCCACCAGAAATGCACGTATAGGGGCAGATCGACAAAAACCAGAGTATCTGCCTCGTTGAGTCGAAGCCATAGGGTTTCCATGCAACCAAACCCGTCAATAATCCATCGGTCAGTCGCCAAAATTTTCTCATGGGTATGCTTATATTCTTCATTGGGAACCTCAGCGCCCCCAGATTGATATTGAATTTTATCCAAGGGGTAAAGTGGCAAACCAGTGATTTCCGATAATCTCTTGCTGAGAGTTGATTTACCACCTCCAGCGTTGCCAAACACCGCTACTTTTTTCATAGTTACCCTTTTAGTAATTTAGTTATTAGTCATTAGTTATTAGTTATCAGTAGCGGACTCAAAGCTGAAGGTAGAGCGAATTTGTAGCTTTCAAAAAAGTCAATTTCGGTGATTTTTGACGTGGATCATTGACGTTTTTTAGAAATGCGATTAGGGTCAGTATATATATTTGTTATTTGGCGATCGCTTGGATATTTTATCACACAAGCGGTCGCGGTTCGGTATTGTCGATCGATTTGTAAAATATCGGTCAAATCTAAGGCGATCGCTCCTTAGTTAAAAAAGCCGTTTCTGAAGCCAACGCACCTAGTACGAGACTGCTGGATACTCTACCCACTTTAAATTCTCAAACCGAGTCATATGCAACCAAAGCCTAACCTTAACCTATACTCATCCTTGGCGCATCTCCCCGGGCTGAAAAAAAGCTACACTGCCAAAATTATGGTGGTTGCATTTTTAGGCACGCACGTTCCTTTGCTAACCTTAATGGTCTGGTTTCTTACCTCAAACGCTTACTCTGTAGAGACATCAGTCCGGGTTCTGCTGATTGCTCTGCTGGCGACATTAGCAGGTACGGCAGCAACGCTTTCTACGCTACGCTACCTCCTGGTTCCGGTAATCTTAACCTCGGAGGCTCTACAAAACTACCTCGATACAAGAAGATTGCCGAACTTACCCACAGAGTTTACTGATGAAGTCGGTACGCTGATGGCAAATTCTTCACAAACGCTTTACAAACTAGATGAATTGATTCATTACATTACCCACTACGATGAACTGACTGGATTGCCAAATCGTGACTTATTCTGCGATCGCCTGAATCAAACCCGATCTCAAAATCACTCACCCTTGGTCGCAGTGCTGGTATTGGGTATCGACGATTTCACAGGGATGCGCCATGCGTTGGAGCCTGGGATATGCGACTTACTAATTAGAGCAGTTTCCCAACGGGTGGTACAGTGCATGGATGGGTCAGATGTCTTGGCGCGTTTGAGCGACGGTGAGTTTGCGATCGCTCGCAGCGAACTCCACTCGCTGGAGAGTGTGGTCAAGCTATCCCAACTGCTGCTGAGTACGCTAGCAAAACCTTTCTCTGTAGAGGGTCAACCGATCCACCTCACCGCCAGTCTTGGCATTACATTGAACCATTTAGAAAATACCAATTCTCCAGAGCAACTTCTTCAGCAAGCTCACTTCGCACTTCATCAGGCAAAGCAGCAAGGGCGGAGTCACTATCAGTTTTATTCACCCGAAATGAACGTTCAGTTACAGGAGCGACTGGCCCTAGAAAATAGCCTGCGCGGAGCGCTGGATCGTAACGAACTACTGGTTTACTATCAACCGCTGATCGACTTGCACGGCGGACGCGTGACAGCAACGGAGGCGCTGGTTCGCTGGCAGCATTCTACAGAGGGTTTGGTCTCTCCGGCAAAATTTATTCCGATCGCCGAAGCCAATGGCGAGATCGTCTCCATTGGTGAATGGATCTTGCGAACGGCTTGCGCTCAAAACCGTCGCTGGCAACTGGCAGGGCTGCCAGCCCTGCGGATTTCGGTGAATCTGTCGGCTCGACAATTTGAGCAGGCGAATCTGGTTGAGATGGTTCGCCAAATTTTGGCAGAGACCGAACTCGAAGCTGCGTATTTAGAACTGGAAGTGACTGAAAGTGCATTGATGACTGACATTGAGCGATCGGTCAAAACCTTAACGCAACTGCGAGAACTTGGCGTGTCCCTCGCCCTAGACGACTTTGGCACAGGTTATTCTTCCCTCAACTACCTGCAACGGTTTCCGGTTAATATGCTCAAGATCGATCGATCCTTTGTCAAAGATGTACTGTCTAACCCGGACAGCGCCACCATTACTGATGCGATCATTGCTCTGGCAAAAAGTCTGCGGTTAACGATCACCGCAGAAGGCATTGAAACCAAGGAGCAGCGTGACTACCTGCAAGCGCGAGGCTGCGATGAAGGTCAAGGGTTTTACTTCAGTCGCCCTGCTAACGCTGATACAATCACCAAACTGCTAAAGGACTCGTTTCAGTCTGATGCAGCATCTATCGCTCTTGCCACCCACTTTTAAGCTGAACCAGTCAAGAACTCGCCGTCAACCCGAAGGGTATGACGGAAGCTTGCAAAAAGCTCTGACTTGACCGGATTAAGTTGGCTTTCACCGGTAATGCGATCGTCAACTCAGTACCCATGCCTGCAGTTGAGTTGACGGCGATCGTAGCGCCGTGTTTTTCCGTCCACGACTGTATAACAACCAATCTCTCAAAACAGCCACCCCGATTATTCTCTCAAAGTTAAACGTAAAGCGCTCTCGTTTTTAGATTCCTGACTTCTCCAAGAAGTCGGGAATCTGGGTATGCTGTTTTTTAGGCGTTGACAAAAACAGAAGATGTAAGCTGACTTTCACTTACACCTTGCACGATGCCCAAATAATTGTTCCCCGACTTAATCGCCGTAGAAGCGACACTTGCCCCTCCATCTAACTGCAAACTCACAGCTTCAAAAGTCAAGTTTGCAAACCCGATACCGTCCGTCAAACCAATTTTATCCCCAGCCCCAAAATCGACGATTACGTCTGCACTTATTAAAGTAGCGGCCGCAGACAAACCTCCTGCTAGGATAAACGTATCATTTCCAGCACCGCCGGTCAGCATATCTTGCCCGCGATCGCCCGCCAACAAATCGGGCCCGTTACCGCCAACCAAGACATCATCTTCTTTGCCGCCGCGAATAGTATTGTTACCGTCCGATCCGATTAGTCGATCGTTATCGTTATTGCCGCTGATAAAATCATTGCCAACACCGCCCTCAATTGAATCCGACTCTTTGCCGCCCGATAAGCTGTCATTGCCGCCTGCGCCATTAATTGTATCCGCACCTTGCATTCCATTAATGCTATCAACACCTTCTCCCCCAGTGATATTGTCTTTGCCGGAAAGGGCAAAAATTGGCAATCCCGCAGCATTTGTTGGTATTTGAGTATCGGCACTATCTGATAGGAAATAATTGCCGTCGCTGGCTGTATTTTTGGGTGCTGTCGTCGGGCTGCCGTCCCCTATAGCATTGGGTATTGGCGAAGTAATCGATACCGATGTGTTCGGAGTTGGTGTGGGTGTCGGTGTCGGTGTCGGTGTCGGTGTCGGTGCGGGATTGACACTACCGTCAAGAGAAGTCGCAAAAACTTGCGTCCAATAGTGATTCCAATTTTCTGTGCCCGTATCGTCGGCTAAGAAATAGTAACCGATGCCAATTTCTTTGAGATTCGGGTTAAGAATGTTAGCGCGGTGGCCGCTGCTGTTCATCCATGATGATACAACTTGTTCGGGTGTAGAAGAGCCCGCAGCGATGTTTTCTGCTGCTGCTGAGAATTGATAGCCCGTTGCACTAATCCGACTTCCTAATGACGAACCATCTTTTCCAGTATGGGAAAAGAAGTCTTGCAGTGCCATGTTTTGGGTGTGATTTTCCGCCGCATTTAGTAACTGAGTATTTAAGGTTAGCGGGGACAAACCTAGTTTACTGCGTTCGATATTGGTAAGTTCTAAAACTCTATTAATAAAGTTTTGATTGGTTGGGCTTGGTGCTACTTGAGAGGCCGATCGCTCTCCTGTTAAAGTGTCCAAGGACTGAGAACCGGAATTTTCTAGTTGTTCAAGCATGGGGATGATCGATAGTTTTAAGACTTGGTTTTGCTGGTAGATGGCTTACCGTCTTAACGATAGTTTCCCCGATTAGTAGCTAGCTGGGCAACATTAAATACTTGTATTAATCCCTGCCGCTGCTTTATCTATCTTGATTATAGCTGTTGTCAAAGTGCGGATGTCAAGCTCCCGGCTCTGGTTGGGAAAGGGAAGAGTACGCTCGAATTTAAGGATAGTTTCAATGGAATTTGCGATCGCCCGTCGCATCAATACAATTTTAAATTTGAGATTTAAGATGTGAGATTTTTCCTGATTAGTAAGGTTGGCGCTACCCAACCAGCCCGCTGGCTGGCTGGCTAGAAACCCGGTTTCTACAAGTTTTGCAGACAGGAACAATAAATATAGGAAGAAACCGGGTTTCTGAATTCTGTGTGGGATCGCGAACGGAGTTTTTAGTAGAATCCTCACAAAAAATTCTAAATTAATTCACAATTCACAACCGCGCAGGGTTGTTCGTACTCAGCAAAGCAATCTCAAGATTTCAAACTATTTTCTTGTCCGGCTTTAGCCTCCTGAGCAACTTGTTCAACCTCATCTTTGGCGAGAATTTCCAAAGCCACCTCTGCTTCTTTACCGCCCAACCGCCGGAGAGCTTGGGCGACTCTGTAACGGATTTGCCAATCTGCATTGGAAGCGTAGGGAAGCAGCAGCGGCAGCGCCCGTCGATCTCCCAATTCACCTAATGCGCTAATCGCAATAGTTTGGATCAATTCATTTTCAGAATTCAGGGCATTTTCTAACATCGGAAAGGCTTTCGGATCTCCCATTTCTCCCAAAGCCGCGACGATGCTGAGTTGCACCAGCCATTCAGATGTACTGCTGTAAACTTGCTGTAAATCTTCTAAAGCATCGGTTAATTTCAATGCGCCCAAAGCATCGGCTGCTGCTGCTTGCACGTCAGGTTCGGGGTCGTTGTTCAAGCAGTTTCGCAATACCTCTAAAGCGTTCGGCAGATTCTGCGTGCCGAGGGTTGATAATTGGCTGACTGCTGCGTAGCGAACCCGGACGTTGTTGTCGCCGATCGCAATTTGAATCAGTTGATAGGCGATCGCGGGTTCTAGTTGTCGCAGTTGGTTGACTGCTCGCAGTCTTTCGCCAAAATCCTCGGAATTCAGCAATTGTTCGACAGACTCAGGGGTAATGCTCATTCGATTTTAAATTTGATAATTGGTAATTGGGAGGAAGGAAGAAGGAAGAAGGAAGAGGGAAGAAGAAGAAGCAAGAAAGAAAAAATAGCTCTGCGTCTATTCCTAACTTCCGTGTCGTGAATCTAGATAATTGGTAATTGCAAAAAGTCAGCGAGATTGAAAGAGCGATCGACTCATTTTCTGATACAGTCCTGGAACTGCAACAGTTAATTTAAGATTCGGCAGCCATCGATCGGATAATATCTCCCCTAGTGAGGATGCCGATTACTTTGCCGGCAGTATCAAGCACGGGCAATCGGTGGATACTGCGATCGTGCATCAGTTTGGCAGCTTCTTGGACAGATTTGTCGGGCCCGATGGTAACGGGTTCTGTACTCATCGCTTCTCCTACTGTTTGTCCTAAAGCCTTGTGCAGATCTCGCTCGTAACGAGAGGGATTTTCTAAGTAAATCACGCTGTCGAGCACCATGATGTAAGCGGGGGGAGTTACGCCGGTTTCCCGCCACATCAAGTCGGTTTCGGAGATCACTCCTACCAACACGTCATTCTCATCTACGACGGGAAGACCGCTAATGCGTCGATCGGCTAAAATTTTAATCGCTTCGTTCAAGGGCATTTCGGGTCGCGCCAAAATCGGCTCGCGGCTCATTACATCGGCTACTGTTTTTGGCATGATTAGCGGTTGATTGAGTTGTTGCTCTAAATCGATCATATAGGGAAATCGTGACACAGACTGAAGAAAGGCAGCTCTGCTGAAGGGATTAGTTAGAAGGTAGAAGGAAGGAAAAAGTTTGAATGCCAGAATTTTGCTGTTTTTGTCGATCGCACTATAAAATTCTGCCGTTTGCCTCCCTCCGGCGAGCGATCGGCTTGAGAAGATTGTTAAGATATCTTAAAGAGCGGATAAATCCTTACCAATGCCAGAATCTCCAGCCCGAGAACCAGACTCCCAACCAGAAGCGCGCTGTGTATTGGTTTGCCAGTATCAATCTTGCCTGAAAAATGGTTCAGCAGCAGTGCTAGCTGCTTTTGAAGCTCAACAAGTTGCCGGGGTGAAAGTGGAGGCCTGTAGTTGTCAGGGACAGTGCACCACTGGCCCGACTGTACGAGTTACCCCAGACGAAATTTGGTATTGTCGAGTTAAACCGAGTGATGTACCGTTAATTGTGGAAGATCACCTCAAAGAGGGGAAACATGTAGAGGCGCTGTTCAATCCGAGAATTCATGCGCGTTATTCTTATTAAGATTGACTTGATTCGGTGAAACTTCCAAGATCGGGCGCATCTAATTTTAATAGTTATTGTTAAGGAACTGGCACTTTGAAAATCCAAGGAATTGCGCTGAGTTTGTTAGTCCTAATTCTGGGGCGTCCGTTGGCGGTTGCTGCTCAAACGTCGGCGGTTTCTGGGGATATTTGTCCTGGGGAATTGGGGGCGCAAGTAGATGCGATCGCCAATCGTCCCGAATTTAGTCGATCGCGCTGGGGCATTTTGATTCAACCTCTATCTTCTACTACTACTCTCTACAGCCGCGACGCCCAAAAATATTTTATTCCAGCATCAAATGCCAAGCTGCTAACCACAGCCGCTGCTTTGCAGAAACTCGGTGCAGATTTTCGGATTAAGACTTCGGTTTACAGCGGCGAAAATGGGAGTTTGTACGTTGCTGGCAGGGGAGATCCGAGCATTGCTGAGGCTCAGTTGAAATCTTTGGCGCAGCAGTTGAAGCAGCGGGGAATCAGTCAAGTTAACCAGTTGATTGGCGATGACAGCTATTTTCAAGGCAGTGCAGTCAATCCGAATTGGGAATGGGAAGACGCGCAAGCTGGCTACGGAGCGCCGATTAACAGTTTAATTTTCAATCAAAACGCGATCGACCTTCTCTTGTCCCCGCAGGCGATCGGGCAACCTCTGAAAGTTACTTTTGCCGAACCAAAGCTGGCAAATCAGTGGCAACTTCAGAACAATACTGTTACCGTCGCTCAAAACGAATCTGAGTTTATTGAAGTTGGCCGGGAGTTCGATCGACCTATAATTCGAGTGAGCGGACAGTTGAAAGTTGGTGGCGAACCTGAATCAGCTTATGTGGCAGTTGTCAACCCCGCTAATAATTTTTTGCAGTATTTTCAACAAGCCCTGGCGACTGAGGGGATTCCTGTTAAACAGGCTTTAGTTGCATCGGCTTCTGGCAATTTAAATCAAGAATTAGCGACCGTTGAATCGCCGCCGCTGGCGGAATTGGTGAGAGAAACTAATCGGGAAAGCAACAATCTTTATGCAGAAGTTTTATTGAGATTGCTGGGAAAAGTTACAGGCAAGATGCCTGTGCCACAAGAGGATACAGGTGAAAGCGGTTTGAAAGAGCTAAAGGCAGTTTTAACTCAATTAGGAGTAAATCCAAACAGCTACATATTAGCCGACGGTTCCGGCTTGTCTCGGCACAATTTAATTACTCCAGAAGCCTTAGTGGAAACTTTGAGATTTATGGCCAATTCACCTGCTGCATCGATTTACCGCCAGTCACTGTCGATCGCTGGGGAGAGCGGCACTTTGAAAAATCGCTTAAATAATACACCAAATCGCGTAATTTTGCAAGCAAAAACAGGAACTATGAGCGGAGTTTCGGCGCTGTCGGGATATATCGAAGTTCCGAATTACGAGCCGCTGGTGTTTAGCATTATCGTCAATCAATCTGACCTATCGACTGCAAAAATGCGATCGGCAACGGACGAAATTGTGCTATTATTGAATCGCCTGCGCCGCTGTTAAAACAATACATTTAAGGTGATAAACTTGAACTCAGTAGTTACACCTAAAACACAGGACACCCCAAAACCCTACAAGTTTTAAGTTTAATTAGATTGCAGCGGCGGGGATCGAAAAGCAGCTACAATAAAAGTAGAAAAATTAACAGCATTGGGCCGTTTCAGCCTGCTACCAGTCGGCGGGTTGTGTACTTCCCGAAAATAAGTCTAACTTTCCAACTATGAATTCTTTCGATTCCGAACAGCAACACATCTTTGTCGAAACCAATAACATCCGCCTGCACTGCGTTTCTCAAGGAGAAGGCGAGCTCGTTCTCCTCCTGCATGGGTTTCCAGAGTTTTGGTACTCTTGGCGTCATCAAATCCCTGCTTTAGCGCGTCATTTCAAGGTTGTGGTGCCGGATTTGCGGGGCTACAACGATTCCGACAAGCCGGAAAGCGGCTATGATTTAGATACGCTGAGCGCGGATATTCGCGGTTTGATTGCGAGCCTCGGTTATACAAAAGCTCACGTTGTAGGTCATGATTGGGGAGGAGCGATTGCGTGGCACTTAGCTCAAAAATTCCCCGAACAACTCAACCGCTTGGCAATTTTAAACGCTCCGCACCCGCAGCGATTCGTGCAGGAAATGGCGAGCAATTTAGATCAAATCCGCCGCAGTTGGTACGTTTTGGCGTTTCAGGTTCCCGGCATTCCCGAATGGTTGATCCGGCAAAACTTGAAAGATTTTGTACACAATGTTTTTCAAGGACAAGCTGTTCGCAAAGGATCTTTTAGCGCTGAGGAAACTAAGATTTATCAGACTGCTTTAGAAAAGCCGGGAGTATTAGCCGCAGCTATCAATTATTACCGGCAGATGTTTCACCCGCAGAGGCTTTGGAATTTGGGGCAGAAATTAGAACCTGTGACAGTGCCTACTTTGGTGCTTTGGGGAGAAGAAGATGCGTTTTTGAGCCACAAACTTGTAGAAGGTTTAGACAGATTAATTACTGCTCCGTTTAAGTTGAAATTAGTTCCTCACTGCGGTCACTGGATTCAGCAGGAAGCGCCGCAAACGGTGAATCGAGAATTGCTGAGTTTTCTAAGAAATTCTTCTCGTTCTGTGGCTGTGGCATAGAAGGTTTTAAACATTGCAAATGAAAACCCGGTTTTACAGCTAAACCGGGTTTTCATCTGTCTAGGGATAGGTTTTTTTTAGGGTGCGTCGTGCCTAGAGTTTCTGGATTACCAGAGAATTCAAGCTAGCTGACGCACCCTACTTATTTATTAGTCCCAGAGCAAATTTTCTTGGATCAGCAGTGCAATCATCGCAGTTCTGGAACACACACCGAGTTTGATAAAAATCCGCCTCACGTAAGTAGCAACCGTCCAGTGACTGATGTTTAAATTTTTGGCAATACATTTGTTGGGCAGCCCTTGGGCTACTAATTGTGCGATCGCTCTTTCCCGTGGACTCAGGCTAATTTCCGGTTTGTAACTTTTGCTTTGCATACTTTTGCAGTGAGGTAACGAGTTAAAATCTAATCAATTAAGGGTAGAATTCCGAGTTTTTCTCGAACTTCAGATAAAGGAGTTTCCCAATCAGATGCAACGTCCCAATTAATTAGCCGAGTGGCTAATTTTCCGTGTTTTAAGCCTTTGATAATTTGTCCGATCGCGCATTTGCCGCTGATCAGTCCAACTAACACTAAAATCGCACAAGAAGGACGAAATACTTGAGCGCGAGTAAACGCTTGAAGTACCAATTCATCTTCTGTTGAAGCTGAAAGACCGGTCAGAACGTGCCAAACGTCGTGGTTTCGCTGAATCCAGTCTCCCGATGCGATCGGCTCAAAGCCTTGTTCGTCTAGAAATCGCGCCACTTCGCACCCTAATGTTCCTGCTGGCAGTTGGCGCAATTTTGCCAAGTCTATTTCAAAATGTCGATCGCTCTCAATTTGAGGATTAATTGTTTGAGCCATCTTTAATATAACTCCTAATTGACCGTCAGCCATAATTTATTCTCCCTTCAACAATGATTTAAGTTTCGAGCAAATTAATTTATGTTGGTCAAGTTCATTTTTGCGCTGAATCAATACGATTTTTTTACGGACTGAACTTAGAAATCGTATTTTCTGTCAAAGCAATCGGCTGTCAGGAGCTTTTACATTTCTTTACAAGCATTCTTAGATTTGAAATCTGCTACCTGTAAAAATCGCCCTAGTGTTTGGAATCCCAACTTGACTCACCGGGAAGTACCAGTAAAATCCACAGTATTTAGCGGTGATTGGAACCCCCTTACTTACGTATATAAATTTATTCTGCTGCTAATTATTGGAACCTGCAATGAGTCAGAAGTTGAAGCTTGCAGACCTCGTGATGCAGGTGCATACAAGTGAAGAGAGTTGAAGGGAGCTGAAGTAAGGTGAAGTTATGCAGAGTTGATGTTTCGGAATTACGCAGTAGTGCCAATCCCCCGTGGTTGCCGAATTTGTCCTAGCAATCATGGGGGGTTGCCCGTATGTCGTTAGAATGTAGCTCAAATGAGTCACCCTCATTTGAGCGACTTGTCAAATATCTTCACCAACAGCTACAAATAAAGTAGAGATTCATATCATACAAGGTGTTGCTGTGAAAAAACTTTCTATTTTGTTATCCACAGGAGTTGTGTCATTGATTTGGTGCACTGCTGCTAGCGCTACGACTTATGTTAATCCTAACGGTAAAACTACTTTAAACCTGTCAGAAAAAGGGAACAATCGCAGCGGTTTTTACATTACCAAAGTAGGCAATCGGGAATTTTTGGGCAATATTCAAATTACCCGTTCCGAAGGAGCAGCAGGCTCTTACTATTACAATGGGACTTTCAAAGACAGTGCGAGCGGCCCTGGCCGAAAAATTGTTTGTTCTGGGGATATTACCATTGTTAGGCGTCAAGTTGGAAGGAGCAGCCAATTGGGAGCCGAAGTTACTTGGAAGGTGAAAGGAGGAGAAAATTGTCCTTCTATGGGCCAGACATTTAAAGTAAATTTAGTTGAAGCTTTACCGCGTCCTAATGCAAGTGGTGACTATACTTCTAGCAATGCTAATACTTGGCTGGGCCAAACTTCTGGCTTAGGAACTTGGCCGTCTTGGCGAGTCACCTCGCGGGATGGAGAACTCAACTGTCGCCAGACTCCCAATGGAGCAATCAAACAAGTTTACCGCGCGAATCAAGATCCAATTGCTGCTGAACTCAGGGGAACAAATGCAATTAAAATTGAGAATGATCAACCCTGGCTGCTGACAACAAAAGGCTGTTATGTGCGGGCTAATTCTCAATACGTTCAGCCAGTTTCTATGCCACAGTAAGTGACCAAAGTGATAAATAAACTGCTGCTCATCTCAAAGCATGACTTCTTAAATAAAGAAGTCATGCTTCTGGGTGTTCTGTTTTTTTAACTTGTTCTACTTAAAACCTAATTTGCCATTTAGTGGCCCAGCAGCAAAGCTTCTTCTGCCAAATCTTGGCTTTCAATAACCTTTGGTTCCTTCAGGATAAAAACACAAAGGAAGCACACAATTACAGCCGCAATTCCGAGTAGCTCAAAGAAGCTGCGGTTGCCTGCCACTGTTTGGGGCAGAAAGCTATAAATGGTCGCATAAATTACAGAGCCGACACTGCCGTAAGCACCGATGTTGCCGGCAATTTGACCAGTTGCTTCTGGTTTAATTAAGGGGGCGATGCCAAAAGTTGCGCCTGCTGCGGCGAAGACAAAGAAGGCACATAACATGGTCATGATAATCACAATTGCTAAATGCCAGTTGGCGCTAATTTGGCTCATTATTAAATACCCCAATCCCACTCCGCCCGTCATGACTGTCAGCGTCCACTTGCGGCTGCCGATTTTATCAGAAATTAAGCCTCCGGCTGGACGGCTGACCAAGTTCATCAGCGGATAGCTAGCAGCTAGAGGCCCGGCGATCGCATGATTTAGATTAAAGGTGTGTTCAAAAAATTCCGGTAACATGGAAACCACAGCGAGCTCTGAACCAAAGCTGACTGCATAAGCTAATTCTAATACGAATACTTGACTGATTTGATAGCGTTCTTGAGGTGGGTAATGTTTTTGACCGGTGACAACTTCTCGGTTAACTTCCCAGGCTTTGTAAGCCTGAATTAAATAGAGTGCTGTCAAACTAATCCAAACAGCGTACATCACATTTGCCGTCAGAAAATTTGCTTTCTGCAAGCGCCACACAATCAAAGCTAAGGCACCAAATAGAGGAATATTGGTCATCGACAGTGCCCAAAAGCTTTTGGCGCTGGTGACTTCCATTGCGCCGTTGCGGGCGGGGCGCTGATAGACTTTGCCGGGAGGAGTGTCTTGAACGTTGCAGTAAAAAATGACTCCGAAAACTGCTGTGGCAATTCCAGTAAGGGCGATCGCCAGCCGCCAATTTGTGTGTCCGACTGAGAGAAAAGCTGTTCCTGCCGCGATCGCCGGTAACGCTGCTTCTGCGGCAAAAGAGCCAAAGTTGCCCCAGCCTCCATAGATACCTTGAGCGAAGCCGATATCTTTTGGGGGGAACCATTCGGCAACTAAGCGAATGCCAACTACGAATCCAGCGCCGACAATTCCCATTGCCAAACGGCTCAAAACCAACTGATTGAAGTTTTGGGCAAAGGCGAATGCCAGTGTAGGAAATGCTGCATACACCAGGAGTGAAGAGAAGGTGATGCGAGGCCCGAAGCGATCGAGCAACATCCCGATAATAATACGTGCAGGAATTGCGAAAGCTAAGTTACATAAACTGATGATTCTGGCTTGCCCAACTGTCAATCCCAAATCGTGCTGCACCGTTGTGCTGAAGGGTGCGTAGTTGAACCACACTACGAAAGTTAAGAAAAAAGCCAACCAACTCAGGTTCAGAATCCGAAAAGGTCCTCTGAACGATAAAAGCCCTTGAAGCATATATAACAACTTGTCCTAATAAATAATACAGATTATTAATTTCGAGTTGACTTTCTAACTGTTTGGGGTAACGGTTTATTTACTTTCGCGCTTTTATCCGTTGCGTTCCAATTCAAGTGGATGTCCAGAGGAAAAATTGTATACAAAGTTACTGTTTATCCTCAAAACGCCAGTTCGCGCATCGAATTGATGCGGCTATTGCATTTAAGTCTAAATTTAGTAATAAATACTTATTGCGTTAAAAATCAAAAAAATGTATATTTGAATACAGAAATTAAATTTATTTTAATAACAGGTAAGTAAAAATGCTTGTACGTTTAACCGAAAGAGAAACCCAGCAAGGCGATCGCCACTCAACCAGTGCCATGAACAACGGATTAAAGGTTAAATCAAGACTTTTTAGTTTTCTGACAGTATGTGTAGCAGTGGCTGGATGCTTGGGAACTGCTCCTGGGGCGATCGCCCAGGAAGCTCAACCGCAAGTAAAAGCACAGGCGATCGAGCAATCCAATCAGCAGACAGTCAACAGCACGACAAGTCAACCTACTGCTGCGCCTCAATTCGATGCAGCAGCGCAAGAAGAAATTGCTCAGATGTTGCTGGGATTTATCTATTTTGTGTTGCCAGTGGGTGTGGGCTTAACTATTTTTCTGCACGACAAATATGCTCAGAAGCGCTCTGCTACTCTCAACCAGCAGATAGAAGTTTTAGAGATTTCCTTGCACCAAACTCCTCAACATTAAACAACGTCGTGAAATACTCTTCTTTTAGAACCCCGACTTCATCGAAGAAGTCGGGGTTATTTGTATTATCTCAAATGCTTTAGCCCGACATCTTAAAAAAACAGAATAAACAGAGCCCCGACTTCTTTAAAAAGTCGGGACTCTAACAGCTATCGGATTTATTAACTAAAAGATTTAGATTTCTTCCAAATCCTCTACATCTTCTACATTGTTTAGATCTTCTACATTGTCTAGATCTTCTGCATCCTCATCCTCATTGTCAACAGGGGCAACAGAATTAGCAGAAACCACAGCACCAGTCTCAAGTTTCTTTTTAACTAGCTCCTCAATTTCATTTTTGAAGTCGGCATTTTTCTCCATGTGTTGGATCACTTTGTCTCGTCCTTGAGCTATGTTTTCGCCGTTATAGCTATACCAAGAACCTTTTTTGATAATTACTCCCATTTCGTCTGCCAAGTCAGTAAGACAGCCTAAGGTAGAAATGCCTTTGCCAAATACAATGTCAAATTCGGCAATGCGGAAAGGCGGAGCAACTTTATTTTTAGCAACTTTAACTTTCGTGCGGTTGCCGTACTCTTCTGTGCCTTTTTTCAAGGTTTGAATCCGGCGGATGTCGAGTCGCACGCTGGCGTAGAATTTGAGCGCGTTACCGCCAGTTGTGGTTTCGGGGTTGCCGTAAGTTACGCCGATTTTCTGCCGCAATTGGTTGAGGAAAATGACGGTACAGCCAGATTTGCCGATATTACCAGTGATTTTCCGCAAAGCTTGGCTCATCAAGCGCGCTTGCAAACCCATGTGGGAGTCGCCCATGTCGCCTTCGATTTCGGCGCGTGGGACGAGGGCGGCTACGGAGTCAATTACTACGATATCGACGGCGACGGAACGCACGAGTTGATCGACAATTTCTAGACCCATTTCACCGGTATCCGGCTGGGAAACTAATAGATTTTCAATATCGACGCCTAAAGCTGAGGCGTAGGTGGGATCGAGGGCGTGTTCGGCATCGACGAAGGCTGCGATACCGCCGGATTTTTGGACTTCGGCGATCGCGTGGAGGGCTAGAGTGGTTTTACCGGAACTTTCGGGCCCGTAAATTTCAATGACTCGGCCTTTTGGCAAACCGCCGCCCAAAGCAATGTCCAGTGTCAGGGCTCCGGTGGAAATGGTTTCTACCCTCATGCGAGTGGAGTCTCCCAATCGGACGATCGCCCCTTTGCCAAAGCTGCGCTCGATTTGGGAGAGTACGGAAGTTAGAGCTTTTTGCTTTTCTGAGTTTTCAGTGGAAGTTTTTATAGACGTATCTCTTTTTGCCATTTGCGGTACGCGGGTAGACCCCTTGCGGAGCTTGTTGATTAACTGTACAACACGTATGTTAGCAGTTATTTTTAGGGTCTGGAGGTTCTGCGGGGATTTGGTTTAAGATTCTTGATTTTGGGGGTGGTTCAGCCTGAGCCAGCTTTCAGAAGGCTCTAATCTAGAAGGTATTCGGCATCCGGCAGAGGGTAGAATTATTGTCTGTTGGGGGATGTAGTTGGTATCGATCGCTCTCGGAGTGAGGTTTAAGATGGTCTACAGTTCCAAATTCCGTGAAGCGTAGCTATCCCGGAGGGAATCGCCACAATTAGGACAAGCATGGGATCTACAACACATCAAGACACATCTGTTAATACCAAAAATTCCCGCTGGCTGATGAACTTATTGGCGATCGGCATTTTACTAGGTATCGGATTTCGCTTTTTTGAGATCGATCGCAAACTGTACTGGCACGACGAAGCTTACACATCAATCCGCGCCGCTGGTTTCACCCGCCAAGAAATTGACGACGAACTATTCCAAAACCGGATTGTTCCCGCACCCGAATTGCAAAAATATCAGCGGATTAAACCGGGAACTACAGAAGCAGACACAATTCGTTCTTTAGCACTAGAAGACCCGCAGCATCCGCCTTTATACTTTCTCATAGCCCGTTGGTGGATGCAGCAATTTGGCAGTTCTCTAACAGCATCTCGCAGTTTGCCAGCAGTATTGAGTTTGCTGTCGCTGCCTTTGATGTACGCTTTAGCTCAGGAACTTTTCGCCTCGAATTTGGCGGCGTTATTAGCAACAGCACTTTTGGCTTTATCTCCCTTTGACCTCTTGTTTGCTCAGACAGCAAGGCAGTACAGTTTGCTGACAGCGACAGTTATTGGCAGCAGTTGGCTGCTGCTAAGAGCAGTGCGGTTGCGGGGTTGGCAAGATTGGGTATTTTACTCGCTGGCGATCGCCTTTGGTTTCTACACTCACCCTTTCTTCAGTTTAACACTCATTGGACACGGAGTTTTTATAATTGCTTACTGGTTGTTTGTCAAAAAAACAAAATTGCCAGGTCACGTAACTAATTCCCAATTTTTCTTAGCAGTAACAGCAGCTTTAATATTGTATATTCCCTGGATTTACGTGCTGGCGACAAACCTGGAACGAGCATCAGCTACGACAGATTGGACGCGAGTATCTCCGGGTTGGCTGTATCTTGTCAAATTGTGGACACTCAGCTTTACAGCCTTATTTTTTGACTGCGACTTCGGGTTTGATAATATTTGGACTTATCTGCTGAGATTGCCATTTTTGCTGTTAATTGCGGCAGCCCTTTACATAATCTGCCGCAGGGTTAGCACTTCAACTTGGCTGTTTATTGTAACATCAATTTTTGTACCTTTTTTGATACTGGCATTACCGGATCTCATCCTAGGTGGCAAACGTTCTGCCGTCAGCCGCTATCTGATTTCCTGCTTTCCCGGAGTGCAGCTAGCAGTTGCTTACTTGCTCGCCAGTAACGTGAAAACTCAGCAGCGGTTTTGGCAAGTCATTTTAGCCTTGGTATTTACAGCAAGTGTAGCCTCTTGTACGGTCAGCGCTTTTTCTGATACTTGGTGGAGCAAAGACTTGAGCTATTTTAATGCTGAAGTTGCGAAAATTATTAACAAAGAGGCGATAGCTAATCGGTCGATTAAAGATACAATTGTAATTAGCGATCGCGGCAACGATTTTACGAACATGGGAGATTTGCTGTCTCTGAGTTATTTGCTCGACAAAGACGTGAGGCTGATGCTGATGAGCCAGTCGCCAGATATGGAGATGCTGAACAAATATTCGGCTCCCCTGGTGTTCCGCCCTTCGGAAAAATTGCGATCGGCACTCAAGCAAAATCAACGCCGCTTAGAGCCAATTTTGCAGTATGCCAGACTTTTTCGAGCGCGGCGAGCTTCTTAGAGCAGATTGACAGAAATGGAAGATCGTCCCCGGTAGGGTACGTCAGTCGATTGTAGATTGTAGATTTTAGATTTTAGATTTATTCCACAGATGAATCTGGGAGATTAAACTTTGGTCTACAATTTTTGGAGACTCACGACAGGAGTAAGTGGCACAGTATCGGTTTTTGGGCGGGGTCAGAAAAAACTGTTTGAGTTGCCTCAAATATTTCGACTGACGCACCTTAAATCACTATTTGGGCATTTTTGTCAATATTCCCGGTAAGGTCCGTCAGAAAAAAAACTGTGTGAGTTGTCTCAAATATTGGGGCTGACACACCCGACATCATCAGCAATAATTATTTGAATACTTAGGATAAAAAGCAATGCAAGAGTTAAATAATTCATCTTCCGAATCCGCGCAGAAGTTTCGGAATCTTCAGACCGAATTACGCGAACGTTGGCGAGCGATAGAAGAATTCGACAGCGGAGATTGTGACATTATTATCATTCCTTCTGTCAGCTTAGATCAGCAAGAAATGCGGAAAATTGAGGGTGCTTACCACTACGAAGAGCGGCATTTATTTTCATTGATCCGCCTGCGAAATCCCCGCACGCGCTTAATTTACATTACCTCGGAGCCCTTGCACCCGATGATTGTGGATTATTACCTGCAATTGCTGCCGGGAATTCCATTTTCTCACGCGCGCGATCGGCTTTTGCTGTTCAGTGCTTACGATGCTTCTGCAAAATCTCTCACCCAGAAAATTTTAGAGCGCCCCCGCTTGATGGAGCGCATTCGTCAAGCAGTGCGGCCGACAAAATCTTATATGGTTTGTTATAACTCGACGCCCTTAGAACGCGAGTTATCTGTTAAATTGGGGATTCCTTTGTGGGCCAGCGATCCCGATCTGTTATACTGGGGAACAAAAAGCGGCAGCAGGCAAATTTTCCAAGAATGTGGCGTGCCTTATCCTGACGGTTCCGAGTTGGTTTGGAATGCGGAAGATTTAGCAGAAGCTGCCGCTCAATTGTGGGAACGGCAGCCGGATTTGCAGCGGATGGTAATTAAGTTAAATGAAGGATTTTCGGGGGAAGGAAATGCAATTCTAGATCTGCGTTCCGTGGCAAGTAAAGCGCCTCACGAAAGAGCGAAGGCAATTGGGGATTGCTTCCATAATTTGCGCTTTCAATCCACAGGCGAAACCTGGGAAAATTTTAGCAGCCGCATTCCCGAATTAGGGGCAATTGCCGAAGCATTTATCGAAGGAGAAGAAAAGTTCTCGCCCAGTGTTCAAGGCAGAATTATTCCCAGCGGGGAAGTAGAAATCCTCTCCACTCACGACCAGATTTTAGGAGGCCCAGACGGCCAAATTTTCTTGGGTTGCCGATTCCCTGCGGACGAATCTTATCGGCTGGCGTTGCAAGAATTGGGATGGAAAGTCGGGCAAAACTTAGCTAAAAAGGGGGCTTTAGAGAGATTTGGAGTAGATTTTCTCGCTGTAAAGCAATCCGATGGGAAATGGGATCTTCAAGCAATAGAAATTAACTTACGTAAAGGAGGCACAACTCATCCGTTTATGGCTTTGAAGCTGTTAACAAACGGTCGGTACGAGCGTACTAACGGATTATTTTACAGCCAGCAGGGCCGTCCGAAATATTATGTTGCTTCGGACAATTTGAAAAAAGAGCGCTATCGGGGATTATTACCGAACGATTTGATGGATATTATTGCTGACAATCAACTGCACTTTGACAGCGGTACAGAGACGGGCAGCGTGTTTCATTTAATGGGTTGTTTGTCGGAGTTTGGCAAATTGGGACTGACGAGTATCGGCAATTCGCAGCAAGAGGCAGAGGAGATGTATAACAAAGTGGTGAAAGTGCTCGATCGCGAAACATCGTACTAAATTTGCTGGAATGGCAGCACGATCGGAAGTTAAGCCAATTTTAAATTTTGACCTTCATTAATCTGTAGTAGTAAGGTGCGCCTAGCGCACCCTACTGAGGGTTGTAGCTAATTTTTAGCGGGATAAAGGGGCGTGGGGTCGATCGAACCTGTACGGTTGAGTGGCCAAAAACGCACAATTGCCCTACCGATAATATTTTGCTTGGGCACAAAGCCCCAATAATGGCTGTCACAGCTTGCGTTGCGGTTGTCGCCGAGCACCAAGTAAGAATTTGGAGCTACAACTACAGGCCCGTAGGGATACTGCGGAATTTCTTCAATATATTTTTCCTGTAGCGGCTGCTTGTTAATAAAAACTTTTCCCTCTTTGACTTCCACACTGTCCCCCGGCAGTCCGATCACTCGCTTGATATAGGCATCTTTGATCGGTGGCGGCTGTCCCGTACACAAACTAGCCGGGTCAGGAGGCATAAATACGATAATATCTCCTCGCTGGGGCTCTTGGAATCGATAGCTTACCTTATCTATAATTAATCGATCGTTAATTTGTAAGGTAGGGAGCATCGATCCCGTGGGAATGTAGCGTGCTTCGGCAACCAGGGTGCGGATACCAAAGGCTAAAAAGGCTGCTAAGCCGATCGTCTTAATTCCTTCGATCCAAGGATTTTCGGTGTCTTGCGGAGGTTTTTCGTCGGCTGACTTGTCTAGACGAGTCATAGGGTATTGTAGTGACTGAGCTGGATACGAATTATAAACTTAATAATGCTTCCATGCTAGCACGCTGTTTACTCAATTAATGGTATCTTATGACTCCCAAATCAAGTTTGTTAATCCGTCGCGCTCGCATTCTTTTGCCCAATGGTGAGTTTTTGGTAGGAGATGTGCAAATCTGCGATGGCAAAATTGTCAAAGTTGCTGCGGAAATTGTCGAATCTGGCGATCGAGAAATAGATGCCAAAGGCTTAACTCTGTTACCCGGAGTAATTGATCCCCAGGTACACTTCCGGGAACCGGGTTTAGAACACAAGGAAGACTTATTTACCGCTAGCTGTGCTTGCGCTAAAGGCGGCGTGACATCGTTTCTGGAAATGCCGAATACGCGACCGCTGACCACAACTCAAGCTGCCTTAGATGATAAACTAAGTCGCGCTGCCGAGAAGTGTTTGGTGAATTACGGCTTTTTTATTGGTGCAACGCCCGAGAATTTGCCGGATTTGTTGAATGCGAATCCGACTCCGGGAATTAAGGTGTTTATGGGTTCGATGCACGGTCAGCTTTTGGTCGATGGAGAAGCAACTTTAGAGGCGATTTTTGCCAAGGGCGATCGACTAATTGCGGTACACGCAGAAGACCAAGCTAGAATCAATCAGAGGCGTCAGGAATTTGCCGGGATTTCCGATGTTGCCGTACACTCGCAAATTCAAGACAACCAAGCAGCTTTATTGGCTACTCAGCTAGCATTAAAACTTTCTAATAAATATCAGCGCCGTCTGCACATTCTGCACCTTTCAACGGGGGATGAAGCTGAGTTGTTGCGTCAGGAAAAACCGAGTTGGGTGACAGCAGAAGTTACGCCGCAGCATTTGCTGTTAAATACCAGCGCCTATCAAAAAATTGGCAGTTTAGCTCAGATGAATCCGCCTTTGCGCGAACCCCGCGATAACGAAATACTTTGGCAAGCTTTACTCGACGGCGTAATTGATTTTATCGCCACCGACCATGCGCCGCATACATTAGCAGAAAAAGCTCAAGATTATCCGAATACGCCGTCTGGAATGCCGGGAGTCCAAACTTCTTTGCCTTTGATGCTGACACAAGCAGTAGAGGGAAGATGTACAGTTGCTCAAGTTGCTAATTGGATGTCGGCGGCAGTTGCTAAGGCTTATAAGATTCCTAACAAAGGGGCGATTGCTCCGGGTTTTGATGCCGATTTAGTATTAGTAGATTTGGATAATTATCGACCTGTGCTGCGAGAAGAAATGGTGACAAAGTGCGGCTGGAGTCCCTTTGAAGGTTGGAATTTGACTGGGTGGCCAGTTGTAACTGTTGTTGGAGGAAAAGTTGTTTTTGAGAATGGTAAATTGGATACAAATGTGAGGGGAGAAGCCTTGAGATTTGACGCTGAGCAAGCATGAATTTAGCTCAAGTGTTATAATTGGGTATTCCTGCATCGCAAAGGCGATTTTACCCATTCTCCTCGAAGAACTAGAAACACAACTCCTGGCCTTAACTCCGACTGAGAAAGCTGAAGTCATCCGGCTTTTAACCCAAAGTTTAAACAATAGTTGGCCAGGAATTACCAAAACTCCTGACGTTTGTGGTGGCGATGCTTGCATTGCCAAAACTCGCATCCCAGTTTGGCTGCTTGAAAGTTTTCGCCGTGAAGGTTCAAGCGATGCTGAACTTCTACAATTTTATCCCCATCTCAGCGCGGCCGATCTAGTCAATGTTTGGACTTATGTTGATGCACATCTGGAGGAAATCGAAGAAGCAATCTGCAAGAATGAGGAAGCCTGAGTCATGCTGAATTTGTATGCAGACGAACAATTTCCTTTGCCCGTTGTGCCATTGCTGCGCGCTTTTGGTCACAATATCCTGACTGTTCAGGAAGCAGGAAAAGCAGGACTTGGGATTCCCGATCCAGAGGTGCTAGCATTTGCTATAAGTAAAGATAGAGCTGTTTTCACATTAAATTGGTTTGATTTTATCGGAGTGCACAACCGACAGCCAGACCACTCTGGTATTATTGTTTGTACCAAAAATCGGAATGTAGAAATGTTGGCAATACGCATCAATGATGCTATTGCTGGTGAAGAAAGTTTGAGAGGCAAGTTAATTCGTGTCAACCGTCCGCAGTAAGTACGCGCGAGCGAAGCTATCTTCCCGCAGAGGTTCCCGAAGGGTAGGGAATCGCACTAGCTCAATTTTCCCATTGCCAATCCAATAACTCGCCATTACCAATTACTTCAGCTTGCCGCCCGTTATCGAGATAACTTAAAGAAATTTGCAAATAATTTTCTGGTTTGTACTGCAATCTTTCCGCCCATTCGATCGCCACAATTCCCAAATCCCTTTCTAATCCGTCCCAATAACTTTCTAAGTGCAAAGCCTCGGCTTCTTCGGGTTCTAGTCGATACAAATCTAGATGATACAGCGGAATTCGTCCTCCAAAATACTCGTTAATCAGTGTAAAAGTAGGACTCTCAATCGAGTCTGAGATTCCTAAGCCTTCAGCGATACCTTGAACCAAGGTAGTTTTGCCTGCACCTAAATCTCCTTGTAATAAGATTACAGTGCCGGGGGGGAGCGATCGACCTAACGCAACACCAACGTTGCGCGTAGCCTCAGAATCGGGAAGCAAAGTTTTCATTTCAATAATTAGTCATTAGTCATTTATTATTAGTTATTTGTTATTTGTTATTTGTTAGTCGCTGGCGGCTGCCAATAACCAATAACTAATAACATTAGTCAACAGTAAACCTTCAACAGTCAGCAGTCAGCAGCTTAAATGTTCTGCGCGCGGCCGTACCAACGCAGCAACATCCCCGCCAACCTTTGAGAATTGTGGCGAATTAAACCCGTATTTTCATCTTCATCCATGACATTGGCGATGACAACTCGCCGCCCCAATTGCGTTACGGCTTCTCGATCGAGCACAACCGGATAAGAATTCTCCTGAGAATAGCGGATCAAAGCCTTTGCAGAAGGGACTTTTCCTTGAACGACTACAGCATCGAACAGCGGCCTGCCGCAAGCGCGGTCGATCGCCCGAATGTGGTCTGCAACACTGTATCCGTCAGTTTCCCCCGGCTGAGTCATAATATTGCAAACATAAATGCGCGGAACTTCGCTGTTGGCGATCGCATCAGCAATTTCCGGCACCAACAAATTCGGAATGACACTCGTATAAAGACTCCCCGGCCCAATAATAATAAAATCCGCTTCCCGAAGCCCTTCCACAGCCCTAGGTAACGCCGGAGGATTAGCAGGAGTGCAGCCTATTTTGAGGATTTGCCCGTTTGCTTTTGTAATGCTGGACTCCCCCTCAATCCTGCGACCGTCAGCGAGTTCTGCCCACAAAGAAACGTCGCTCAGAGTAGCCGGCAGCACCTCTCCCCTCACTGCTAAAACTTTAGAACTCGCCGCGATCGCCTGTTCCAAATCTCCAGCAATATCGCTCATCGCCGTCAAAAACAAATTCCCAAAACTGTGACCCACCAAACCGTCACCAGCCCGGAAACGATATTGAAATAACTCAGTCAATAACTTTTCCTCATCTGCCAAAGCCGCCAAACAATTGCGAATGTCTCCCGGTGGCAATACCCCAATTTCCCGCCGCAGCCGCCCGGAAGACCCGCCATCATCTGCCACGGTGACAATAGCAGTGATTTTGGCGCTGTAATCCTTCAATCCCCTGAGCAAATTAGAAAGACCCGTACCGCCCCCAATTGCCACAATTTTCGGGCCGCGGTTCAAGCGACGGTGGTTGAGGAGTCGATCGACCAGTTCCTCGTTGCCTTCGGGCATCAGCACTTGGGTAATAGAGTTCAAACTGCGAGTTTGTCCCCAAAGAATTAATAAAATCCCGCCAGCAATGATGATCGGGCCTGACACGTAATTGGGAATAACTTCCGCAATCCACGCCAAAAAATTTCTCAATAATTGCAATAAGAAGAAAATGGGAGTCATCCCAGTCCAAATTGCTAAACCCAAAGTGGCAAGTACCACGCCGCTGGCACTAATCAGCAGCCACCGTTTCACTAACAGTCCGGGGGCTAACCACTTAAACCACTGGTGAACTCGCCCGTTCCGCAAAGAAGGGGGGTAAGGATTTCTGGATTGGGCAAAAACCTGCTTGGCTTTAGCCAAGACGCGGAGGGCTTTAGGAAGTGAACTAATTGACATGGTTAATTAGTCTTAAGGGTATTGGAACAGCTCGAGCTGACAAATTTACAATACAAGAGAGTTTTGATTCTGGCAGTCAATTGAAGTAATTAGTGATTAGTCATGAGTCATGAGTCATGAGTCATTAGGTAGACTGATGACTGAGGACTGACAACTTATTGATAACATCCTATGGCAGAGCCACTAATCGAACTCAAAGGGGTAAGTAAGTCCTTCGGCCAGAACCCGATCCTCGATCGAGTCGATCTGAGGATTTATCGGGGAGAGGCCCTGGCAATTATTGGTCCTTCCGGGACGGGGAAATCTACGATTCTGCGGATAATTGCGGGTTTGTTGGCCCCGGATGCCGGTGAGGTTTTTGTTCAGGGACAGCGCAGGGTCGGATGGGTGGACGACGTGGCAGATCCGATCGGAATTGGGATGGTTTTTCAGCAAGCGGCTTTGTTTGATTCGCTGACGGTGGAGGAGAATGTCGGTTTTTTACTTTACCAGCATTCTAAGCTGCCGCGCCGCCGCATTCGGGAATTGGTGGAGGAAAAGTTGGAGATGGTGGGTTTGCCGCGAATTGGCGAACGCTATCCGGCGCAGTTGTCTGGGGGAATGAGGAAGCGGGTAAGTTTTGCCCGCGCTATCATGGCGAATCCTGATAATGACAGGGATAATCCAGAGGTTTTGCTGTACGACGAACCGACGGCGGGTTTAGATCCGATCGCTTCGACGGTAATTGAAGATTTAATCCGTGAGTTGCAGGCTGCCCAAGGTGTTTGCAGCACTTATGCGATCGTCACTCACCAAGACAGTACCATCCGCCGCACTGCCGATCGCATCGTGTTTCTCTATCGAGGGCAAGTGCAGTGGGAGGGAACTGTCAATGACATTACATCGACAGATAATTTACTGATCAGACAATTTTTTAGCGGCAGTGTTACTGGGCCAATTCAAGCGCTTGGATAGTCAGCCAGTTTTAGATTTTAGATTTTAGATTTTAGATTGAAATGACCGATGATGAATGACTAATAACCAATGACCAATGACTAAGGAGGTAATATGCGATCGCGAACTGTAAGAGAAGGTTCTGTCGGGTTCTTAATTTTAGTAGGAATCGGTTTATTTGGCGGCTTAGTGCTCTGGCTGCGGGGCGTGCAGCTAGGGAACCGCAGCTACAAATTCGCCGTAGAATTTGGCAGCGCCCAAGGAATGCAAATAGGCACGCCCATCAGGTATCGCGGGGTTGCAGTCGGTAAAATTACCGCCCTCAAACCGGGTTCCAACGGCGTAGACGTGACGCTGGAGATTGCCCCCGGTACTTTAGTGATTCCCAGGGATGTTACGATCGAAGCGAATAAATCGGGTTTAATTGGCGAATCGTCGATCGACATTACCCCCAACTCGATTTTGCCAGAATCGTTACTTACCGCCAATCCCGTTAGTGCCGACTGTCCCCCGGAGATAATCTGCCAAAATGCGCGCTTAAAAGGTCAAGCTGGAGTCACTATCGACGAACTAATTCGATCCACAGTCCGCCTAGCTAATTTCTACACCGACCCCGCGCTGTTCAACAATATTAAATCCCTCGCCGAAAATACAGCCAACACAGCTAAAGGTGCAGCTAAACTCACTCAAGATTTATCGAATTTAACTCAAACTGCCCAAGCCGAAATAAAAACTTTGAATCAAGATGTAAGGCGAGACATTGGGAGCTTAAATCAATCTGTAAAAACCGAAATAGCAAGTTTAAATCAATCGTTAAAGGGAGAAGCCAGCAGTTTAAATCAATCATTAAAGGGAGAAGCCAGCAATTTAAATCAATCGCTAAAAGCAGAAATATCCGGAGTCGCCACTGATATTTCTAAAGTAGCAGCTACGGCGGACACTTCCACAAAAGCCGTATCTGCCGCTGCGATAAATTCTGCTAATTCAGTAACTCAAGCAGCAAATCAAGTTACATTAACAGCCAACCAACTCAATTCTTTAGTAACAACAAACCGTGCCAGTTTAGTCTCTACTCTGAATAACATCAATCAAAGCAGTCAGGAACTGCGGGTAGCTGTCAGCAGTTTGAGTCCAACAATTAATCGCATCAACCAAGGACAATTGCTGAACAATTTAGAAGTTTTATCAGCGAATGCTGCCCAAGCTTCTGGTAATTTGCGAGATTTATCCAGCCAGGTAAACAATCCCGCCACTTTGCTATTATTGCAGCAAACTCTAGATTCTGCACGAGCTACATTTCAGAACGTGCAGAAAATTACTTCCGACGTGGATGATTTGACAGGAGATCCGGCTTTCCGCAACAACATTCGCAGGCTGTTTAACGGATTGGGAGGCTTAT
The DNA here is from genome assembly GCF_036705305.1 of Microcoleus sp. B3-D7. Lineage (NCBI taxonomy): Bacteria > Bacillati > Cyanobacteriota > Cyanophyceae > Oscillatoriales > Microcoleaceae > Microcoleus > Microcoleus sp. B3-D7. The sequence goes on from NZ_JAUBUE010000036.1 coordinate 48,996, forward strand.
TGGGTTCGACAGAACAACTGCGACAGCAAGTGAAAGTGACTCAAACATTAGCTCCTCTTTCTGAGAAAGTAAATGAGAGTACAATTGCCAGAAATCAAGCAGTAAAGCCGGGATTTCCCAGCTTGCAAAAACAGCCAAAATTGCCTGTTATACCTTCTCAAACTGCAAGGTCATCAGAACAAGTTGCTCCCGCAAATACCCATTAAAACAGGGTATCATTGAATAACCGCAATTATTGCAAAACAATATTCGCGACTTCCGATAGTTAGTAATCTGGGCAATAACCACCAAGATTACAGCTAGTTAATAATGTGTTTTTCGCACCAGAGATTAAAGTTATTGTCCAAATCCTATTAACAAAAAACTATTTCAATCTAAACAAGGAAAACCAATGACGGAAACTTTGTCGAAACCGGACGCAACCAAAACCCAGTATACTGTAACTTGGGAAAAATTGCCAGATGACTTTAAATTACCCGACGATCCTGTGGAAAACATCGACCAACCACTTTTAGCCGCCGCCCTGCGAGAAGCCTTGGATATGGCAGGATTTATCCTAGCTTCAATGCTAATAGCTTCCAATTTTGGACTAGGTGCCAAAGTTAACGACAAAACAGTAGTAAAAGCACCAGATTGGGTGTTCGTTCCCTCGGTATTGCCAGCAGAACCAGGAGAAGTTCGCCGTAGTTATACGCCCAATGCTGAGGGAGAAGTACCTGCTGTAGTGATGGAATTTTTATCGGATACTGACGGTAGTGAATATTCAAATAAACCGACATATCCTTACGAAAAATGGCGGTTTTATGAGCGAATTTTGCAGATACCAATTTATGTAATTTTTGAACCAAAATCGGGAGTATTGGAAGTGTACAGACTCTCGATATCGGGAGAGGACGAACTGCAAGAACCGGATGCTAATCAGCGATTATGGATAGAATCAATGGGTTTATTTCTGGGGGTTTGGGAAGGTGAAAAATCTCAGAGAACCGGTTATTGGTTGCGCTGGTGGGATGAGAATGGCAATTTGCTGCTGTGGGGTGCCGAACGGGTCGAAGAGGAACGCCAGCGCGCCGAAGAGGAACGCCACAGGGCCGAAGAGGAACGCCAGAGGGTCGATCGACGAATGGCATACTTGAGAAGTCAGGGCGTCAATCCTGATGGCATTTGAAGGTGTGGGAGGTCGATCGACCTTTCGGCCCTTAATCCAATCCCATTTTGATTGCACAATCAAGTCAGCAAGGAAGTTTGATATTTAAAATAACCACAATTAAGGAGCGATGGGGATGACTGCAACAACATTAGAAGAAAAATTAGATCGGCCGTTGCTATTTCCAGGGTTAACGTGGGAACAATTCAAAACCTTAGAACCGATGCTGGATATTCCAGGGGTTCGGCTGTCATTTTTAGATGGGATACTGGAGATTCAGAAAATGCCTGGAAGAAAACACGAAACAGCGAAGGGACGTATCGGTGCATTGGTAGAAACTTACATGATGGCGGCAGGGATCGATTTCACCCCTACGGAGTCTCTGACATTAGAAAATGAATCGCGACTGGTGAAGTGTGAAGCCGACAAGTCTTACGAATTGGGTACTGAGAGAGAACGTCCCGATTTAGCGATCGAAGTTGTCGTCACTAGCGGCGGAATTGATAAGCTAGAGGCTTACAAACGGCTGCAAATCCCTGAAGTCGGGTTTTGGGAAAACAGCCGACTGTCTCTCTATGCTCTCAGAGAGCAAGGATACGAAGAGATTGCGAGTTCCCAATTGCTCCCAGAACTCGATATTGGTTTACTCGTCAGGTGTGTTAATATGCCGAGTCATGTTGAGGCAATTAAGGAATTCCAAAGGGCGATCGATCTCAATACTACCAACAGGAATATAGCTATCAATTAATTACTAAAAGTCGCCGTGAAGTGCTGCAACGGCGTTTAGAAATAGGTCGAAAACTCATCTGTTTTTATCTGAAAGATAATGGATAAAAATTACTGCTTCCTGATGAATTACCCTCAGCACTAGAAGCCGAACCCCAGCGTGCTGCTGAACTCGCATCTTTGCTAGCGCGTTACCGAACTCGGTTTGGCGAATTCCCTGAGAGTAACGGCTAAAAAGTCAGGGTGCGATCGCGCTTCACTAATTTGATCGCCCGCGTGTTATTGTCACCTAAATGTCCTTGACCAATCTCAGGTTTTGTGTATTGGGCTAGGATGGGTTTCAAATTTTAAATGGCCAAGGGCGATCGTTTTGCGATCGAACTTGGGCAATCTAGATATAGGCGCTTCTTGAGTGCCTGGAAAACAGCGAGGCCAAGAGTTAGCAATGGAAAGCACACAGAAAAAATCTAGCCCTCGTCCAGTTAATAAGGGCGATCGAATTAAGCAGATTTTTGCGTTAGTATCAATGGTTTCGTTTGGTGGTTCTGCGATTTTTGGTATTTTTAGTCTGTTCAGCAGCGGTTTGAGCAGCCAGCACCAGCAAAAGCAGACGCCTGTGGCTGTTTCTCAGGAATCTTTGCTGGCGGCGCAGGAACGGGGATATGAGACGGTTTTGCAGCGGGAACCGCAGAATCAGACGGCTCTGGAGGGATTGGCAAATGTGCGGTTGCAGATGAATAATCAGGTGGGGGCGATCGAGCCTTTGGAGAAGTTGGTGAAGCTAAATCCTGACAGAGGTGATTATAAGGCGCTGTTGCGGCAGGCGAAGGGGAAATAGTAGGCGATCGGTCAATTTTGTTTGTAAGATAGATTGAAAATCCTTAAATTGTATGTAGCTTCCTAATTTAAATACCCGACTTAATTTCACAAAACGAAGGATTGAATATGGGCATAGTACGCATGGGACCACCAATAGAAATAATCTCCCAACTAAAAGCAGCTTACGGGATTAATAATTTTATTGAAACAGGAACCTATCAAGGTCATACAGCATACTGGGCAAGCCAAGTATTTGAACAAGTTTTTACAATAGAGTATTCTCAAGACCTTTATCAAAAAGTTACCGAAAAATACGGTCATATCAAAAACATAGACTTTTTGTACGGTGATACCAGAAACCTTCTTGATAATACAGTATCACAACTTGAAAGCCCAAGTTTATTCTGGCTAGACGCTCATTGGAGCGGAGGGCCAACCTATGGAGAAACCGATGAGTGTCCCTTACTCGCAGAAATCGAAATAATCAACCGCTCCGACTGCGACCACTTTATTTTTATTGATGATGCCCGATTGTTTTTATCTCCTCCACCGCAGCCCCATTCACCTCAACAATGGTCGGATATTAGCGCAGTATTAAATTTCTTGAATTCCGGAAAAAACAGCAGGCATATTGTAATTATTGATGATGTTATTATTGCTGTTCCGGCGCAGGCAAAAGAACTAATTGTTCAGTATAGCCAAAATTTGAACACAAGTTTAGGCAATACAGGCACCGGGAAGCCGGAACAACATCATCAAAGCACTGGCGTGTCTGCTAATAATATTAATAAGGGAGAGTCTATCAATAACTATGAATTAAAAATTCTAGAAAATTTTATTGCTGCCGGTAATGTGGTTTTCGATATTGGCGCAAACATAGGTAGCTGGACAAATCAAGTATTAAACATATGCCCCGACGTTCAAATCCATTTGTTTGAGCCAGCACCGCCAATATATCAAACACTTCTACAAAACCTGGCTGAACCGATTAAAACAGGTCAACTCGTGTTAAACAACTTGGCAATAGCACACCAACAGGAAATCAGGGAATTTTATTACTACGAGAAATTTTCAGCATGGAGTACATTTCACCGCCGATTTGAAATCGAAAAACAATATAATATTCAGTCGCCTAAGCCCTTTGAAATTTTAACAGCTACCCTTGATAATTATGTCCAAACAAGGGCTATAAAGCGAATTAATTTCTTAAAAATTGATACAGAGGGCGGCGAACTAGAAGTTCTTCGCGGAGCAAGTAACCTCTTGCAAAAAGGCAAAGTAGATTATATTCAGTTTGAGTATGGCGGAACATTTGTTGATGCCAACATCACATTAAAACAAGTCTTCGAGCATTTACAAAAATTTCGTTATACAATCTTTAAAATACTGCCCAATGCTTTACAACCCTTACCCGAGTTTTTACCAGAATATGAGAATTACGAGTATAGCAACTTTTTAGCGGTGAACGAGAGGTTCACAGCTTTGATTTTTAGTCAAGCACCAAATCTGCTCGAGTTGCAGCAGCTTTGCGGAAAACATTCTGTTGCACCGCGCGGCATTATTCACATAGGGGCACACGAAGGCAAAGAAATTGCAAGATACCGAGAAATGGGGGTGCAAAGGGTACTGTTTGTTGAAGCCAACCCTGCTGTGTTTGAACGTTTGAAAACGAATATAGCGGGTTTTCCTCACGTGCTAGCGGTGAATTGTGCAGTTAGCAACATCAACGGCACAAGCACATTGTATCTAACTTCTATGGATCAAAGCAGCTCGATCTTACCATTGAAGGAGCATCAAAAGTTTTATCCAGAAATCAAGGAAGTTGACCGTGTAGTTGTGGAGTCGAGAACTCTGGATACACTTCTAGAAGAACTTCAAATTGATCCCGCCGATTTTAATATCTTAAATATTGATATTCAAGGTGCAGAGTTGTTGGCTTTACAGGGAGCAACGAATGTTCTCAGATACATAGAAGCAATAAACACGGAAGTTAATTATGAAGAACTCTATGAAGGCTGCGCTTTAATTGACGAAATCGATGATTTTCTGGAGATGTGCGGTTTCGATCGCGTAGCAACGACAACACCGTTCCATCCATCTTGGGGCGATGCGTTTTATGTGAAAAAGCCGGTAATTACAATGTCCACGCTTGGCAGAAACGGACGGTTTGCCAATCAAATATTTCAGTATGCATTCTTGAAAATCTATGCCAAAGAACATAACTTGAAAGTAGAGACGCCAGCTTGGATTGGTCAATATCTCTTTGGTTGCAATGATTCGCCCATTTCTCAAGAGTTACCCGTAGTTACCGAACCCACAAATAAATTGTCTGCAGCTAGCATCCCTAATGCGAAAGAAATCTTTAAAAATGTGAATTTTTGGGGTTATTATCAATATCACACAAAGTATTACAAACCCCACCAAGAGTATTTCCGCTCCCTGTTCAAACCTGTACGGGAAATAGAAACGAAAATGAAGGAAGCGATCGCTCGTCTGCGATCGCGCGGCAAAACCATCGTCGGTTTGCACTTGCGGCGGGGAGACTACGGCTACGAAGATTTTTTTATAGCACCGAGCGAATGGTACAAGGAATGGCTCAAAGGTCTGTGGGAAACCCTCGACGAACCAATACTATTTATTGCCAGCGATGAACCGGAAAAAGTTTTAAGTGATTTTGAGGAGTATAATCCCATCACGACCAAAGAGTTAGGTTTGGAGTTACCGGAAGCCGAATTTTATCCAGATTTTTATTTATTGAGCCAGTGCGATCTCACAGCAATTTCAAATAGCTCATTTTCCTTTGCAGCTTGTATGCTCAACGAAAAAGGCAAATTTTTCTTTCGTCCGCACTTGTCTGCGGAAAAATTAATTCCATTTGACCCCTGGGATAGCGAACCGATTTTGCCAAATTATATGCCTATTCATTTTTTTACAATAGTTCTCAACGGTGAACCTTTTATCCACTACCACATAGACGTTTTGCAGCAACTACCTTTTAAATGGCATTGGCATATTATTGAGGGAGTAGCGGAGCAAAAACACGATAGTGCTTGGATGCTTAGCTTGGGGGGAAAAATTACTGATGAACTCCATTGCCGGGGTCGCAGCAAGGATGGTACATCAGAGTATATAGATGAAATAGCACGGCTATATCCAAAAAATATTACTGTTTATCGCAAGCCAGAAGGTATTTTTTGGGATGGAAAGCGTGAAATGGTAAATGCACCGCTGGAAAATATTAAAGAGGAATGCTTGCTGTGGCAGGTGGATGCAGATGAACTCTGGACAGCGGAACAAATTTGTACTGCGCGGCAGATGTTTATCAATCATCCAGAAAAAACAGCAGCTTTCTACTGGTGCTGGTATTTTGTTGGAGAAAATCTGGTTATTAGCACTCGCAATTGTTATGCTCAGAATCCTCAACAAGATTGGTTGCGTACTTGGAGATTTAAGCCGGGAGCATTTTGGCTCTCTCACGAACCCCCAAGATTAGTTGAAGCATTGCCAAATAGTGAGTGTCGCGATGTTGCCGCAGTCAACCCTTTTCTGCATGAAGAAACTGAAAAGCAGGGTTTGGTATTTCAACACTTTGCTTATGTGACGCTAGAACAACTGCGATTTAAAGAACTATACTACGGTTATAAAAATGCAGTATATGAATGGAGTACGCTGCAATTAGAAACTAAGTGGCCTGTGCGTTTGGGCAATTATTTGTCCTGGGTGCAAGATGGCACAATGGTTGATAAGGCTGAGTTTTTTGGTGTAGCACCAATAGCACAACGTGACAAAGATAATAATGTATGGAGGTTCGTTCAGCCAGAGGAGTTGTTAAGACAAAAAGTGCGGCAAAAAGTAACCCCAAGGATTATTGTTGATGGTGTGTTTTTTCAGCTTTACAATACGGGAATTGCTCGCGTGTGGCGCTCGCTCTTAGAAGAGTGGGTGGCGCAGGATTTTGCCAAACATATTATTGTCCTCGATCGCGCCGGAACGGCACCAAAAATTCCTGGCATTGCGTATTGCCCGGTTCCTGCTTACGACTATGAGAAGACTGATAGCGATCGCGAAATGCTCCAGCAAGTCTGCGACGAACTGGAAGCTGACTTATTTATCTCAACTTACTACACAACGCCACTATCAACACCTTCTGTGTGCCTTGTGCATGACATGATGCCAGAAGTTTTTGGGGTAAATCTTGAAGAACCAATGTGGCGAGAGAAGCATAGCGGGCTTCGCCACGCATCAGCTTACATTGCAGTTTCAAACAATACTGCTTCTGACTTACTAAAATTTTTTCCAAATATCTCCTCAGATTGGGTAACCGTAGCTTATAACGGAGTTTCGAGTAATTTCACACCCAGCAGCTTAGAAGAAATTAATCGTTTTAAAATCAAATACGGTCTCTCAAAGCCATACTTTATGATGGTGGGCGCGGCCGGCGGTCATAAAAATGCACCCTTATTCTTGCAAGCTTTCGCACAACTGCCCAATCAACCAGAATTTGATATTGTCTGTACAGCTCACAGCGCTTTAACCAAGGATGAGTATGAGCCTTACACTTCAGGGCGTACAGTGCATAAGCTTCCCCTCAGCGATGAAGAGTTAAAAGCAGCTTTTTCGGGTGCTGTTGCGCTGGTTTATCCGTCCCAGTATGAAGGCTTTGGCTTGCCGATTTTAGAAGCAATGGCTTGCGGATGTCCAGTGATTACTTGTCCCAATGCTTCTATACCTGAAGTGGGGGGAGAGGCAGCTTTATATGTTAAGGATGATGATGTTGAAGCAATGACGATCGCACTTATTAACATTCAAAAGCCAGAAGTGCGCGAAGGTTTGATAGCTGCCGGAATTGAGCAAGCGAAAAATTTTTCCTGGTCAAAAATGAGCAAACAAGTCAGTTATGCTTTGATTCAGGCTAGCCTATTGCCTCTTAAACTTAGAGATATTAATTTCATTATTTTCCCTGACTGGGAGCAGGCACAAGAAACTATCTTTTCCCAAATAGAAGAGGCAATAGGGAAGGTAATAACCCACTCAGATAGTAACAACCTCAATCTCTTAATTGATACCAGTAATCTGACTGAAGCTTCAGAAATTGATGCAGATTTAGTTGTTTCGGGCGCAGTGATGAGTCTTCTGATGAATGAGGATACTAATATTAGCACGGCGCCCGAAATTACTATTCTTGGAACGCTGAGTGAATTACAATGGAAAGCTTTGTTGTCTCGAGTGCAGGCTCGCATCTCTCTGGAACGCGAAAATATACAGGCGATTGCTCATACTAAAGCACTCGCCCTCCCCCTCTATCCTGAAGAAAATTGCGAGATCAGCCGCGAGCAAGTAGAGGCTATATCGATGGATTCTTCTCGTGACTTGAAGGATAGATATACGGACTATGTTTATCATAATTGCCCTAATCTGGATGCAAATTCTCTAGCTCGTGTAACGACAATCCTTGAAAGCACCTGCTGGGAAGAACCTACCTCTAGCACAGACTTAAACAACGTTGCAGTATTAGCTTTGATCGTAGCAGAACAGTCTGAGGACTTATCAGAGCGCCAACTCTATCTCAATATGGCTTTAGAAGCCTTAAACCAAGGAATAGAGCAAGATAGCTGTCCTCTCTGTATAGCTCATTTAGCTCTCCTCTTGACGATGACTGGAGAAATGCCACAAGCTATAGAACTTGCTTTTCCTGCTTTTATCAACACCGTCCCCAATGTTTACAGTACCACAGAGAAGCTCCCCTCTGCACTGGTTTACCTACCTTCACCGCGCAACAGTTTGGTTAATACTCTGCCTGAGCAATTGACACATTTACTTCAAGCCAGAGATGCTTATACTCAGGCATTTTTCCTTTTAAGCGAGGTGCTATGTCGAACTCACCTTGTATTTTATGGAGCAGGTGGACTCCGACTACTGAATCTAGCAGAGAGGATTTTACCAGATTCGAGTTCCATCAAGTTTAAACTAGGAGTTTCGTGCATGGTTAACTATTTAATGGAAGGACTTTTATACCTGCACCAAGCCAAGCAGCTAGCACCAGAGTCACCGCAGATTTTTCAAGCTCTCTATCTCGCTTATCGAGATCGACAGGATAGAGATTCAGCTAGCTACTGGCTAAATGAGGCACGTGAATTTAATAAAAAAGAGCCTACTTCTCCTGATTGGAAATGGACTACGTTAGGAGTAAATTCTTCTATCACTTACCTGCCTGTTGAAAAGGAGCTATTATTAGCCGTTGAGCCTAGCTTTCGGAGTATTGTAACAGCCGTCCTGCTTGCAGAGGGAGATTGGTTTGAACAGGAAATGGAATTTTGGCGGAATTCCCTCAAACCGGGCATGACAGTTATAGATGTTGGCGCAAATGTGGGGGTCTATACCTTTACTGCTGCCCGACGGGTGGGATCTAGAGGTCGTGTACTAGCAGTTGAACCTTTTTCAGCTTGCTTGCGCTGCTTAGAAGAAACCTGTAGAATTAATGAGTTAAATTGGGTACAAATATGTGCGGGAGCTGCTAGCGATCGCATTGGTAAAGCACGATTGCAGCTTTACACAGCTAGCGAATTAAACGAAATTGTTACTGGCGATGTGGAAGAACCAGTGCAACTTGCTTCCTTTGAAGAAGTCCCGTGTTTTACTTTGGACAGTTTAGTTGAGCAGGAAAACGTCAAGCGAGTTGATTACCTTAAAATAGATGCAGAAGGACACGAAATGTCAGTTTTAATAGGTAGCGAAAAAATATTATCGGAATTTTTTCCTATCATCCTCTATGAAAATATCGCTTTGAGCAAAGGCAGTAATTTACCTGTTGCTGACTATCTTAAAAGCAAAGGGTATAAACTCTTTCGCTATCAACCTTACGCCCAGGAACTAATTCCTATAAACTCATCTGACGAGTTGGAGGGAAACCTAAATGTTATCGCTGTTCCCGAGAGCAAAATATATCTCATTTCTCAATCTTAAAAGTACATTTCAATTAAGAAAGCCAGGAAAATTTAGGCTATGTCATTATTTCTCCCTAGTTTAAAAAGAAGCGGTCATTTAGATCGGATTCACATGACAGTTTGTAACGTTGGCTCTCGCAAAATTACCAGTAGTGAAGATGATTATAGTCAGAAAGGCTGGGAAATATTTGCACCACATCTGACTATTTATGGATTTGATGCTGATGCTGATGCTTGTGAGGCTAGCAATACTGCTCTAGAATCTCAACCAATAAATTGGACAGAAAAACATATTCCTCTAGCCCTAGCAAATTCTGTAGGCGAATCTACCCTTTATGTAACTAAGCATCCCATGTGCAGCTCTCTGTACCCGCCTAATGAATCTTATCTTGGGCGGTTTTCAGGGTTGTCAGAATTAGTCAACTTAGATTTTTATGTGGGGATAGAAACAACTACATTAGATGAGTTTTGTCAAAGTGAAGGCATTGAGGAAATCGACTTTTTGCAAATTGACGTTCAGGGCGCCGAATTACAAGTATTACAAGGTGCTTCTCAAATCTTGGGAAAATCTATTCTTGCTGTGCACGCTGAAGTCGGGTTTTCACACCTCTATAAAAATCAGCCTTTATTTGCTGACGTTGATATTTATCTCAGGGAACAAGGATTTACTTTGTTTGATTTAGATAAAGCTTATCGCTTGCGGAGCATATCTCCCATTTGTTCAACAGTTCGCGCTGGACAGTTATTATACGGAGAGGCTTTTTACTTTCGGGATCTGATAGAAGACAGCTTGGAAAACAATCTAAAAACACCAGAGAGAATTCTAAAATTAGCTTGCATTGCTGATCTTCTCAATTTCCCTGACTATACTCTGGAATTATTAGAGTATTTAACTTTCCACTATGGCAGCAATCGCAACTATAACTTCGCTAACAACATCGTCGAAAGCCTGGCTCAATTCCCGCAGCTAGTCAACATAGGAATAACTTCTCTCCCTGCAGTTTCCCGAATTTTAGATTATATTGATGGTTATGATATTGACTCTCTCATCTCCAGTAAAGCTGATGTTACCGCTAAATACCAGCAGGAACTACATATCGATCCTATGAAGGTGTTCCACTGCGATGAATATCTGCGACACAACCAGAGAAGATTAGAACATTTAGCAAGCTTAGGATTAGATATTGTAGGGAAAACTGTACTCGAACTTGGAGCAGGAATTGGCGATCATACAAGCTTTTTTCGGGATCGAAGCTGTAAAGTAGTTGCCGCAGAAGGTAGACCGCAAAACTTGGAAATACTTAGATCGCGTTATCCCGATATTGAGACAATACAACTAGATTTAGAGACTCCCGATTTAAAAATAAATCAGCAATTTGACATTGTTTACTGCTACGGGTTGCTGTATCACTTGCAAACACCCACTCAAGCTATCGAGTTTATGGCTCGCAGTTGCCAAAAGATGCTGCTGCTAGAGACGTCCGTCTCGTTTGGCGAAGAAGAAGCTATCAATTTTTGCAACGAAGTAGCAGATTATCCATCGCAAGCTATATCAGGTAATGGATGCCGACCTACTAGAAAGTGGGTGTACAATCAACTAAAGCAATACTTCGAGTTCGTTTATATGCCTATAACTCAACCTAACCACGAACAGTTTCCTATTGATTGGACTTTATCTTCATCGGAAACATTGGTTCGCTCAGTATTTATTGCTTCCCGACAAGAGTTGAACAATCTCCTTTTAGTTGAAGATATTCCCTTGAAGCAACAGCGCCATTGAAATTTGAACGTGGATTGTACAGCGTTGATTTTGCATTGGGATACTCGGAATTGTATATTTTTTCTACAAAAGAGCTTTACTCCTGCTGATAGTTTTCAACATATCTCTGCCACATCTTCTCGTAAGCTTTTTCTATCTCTCGCGTAAATTGCTTGCCATTCCACAGCGGAGCAGTTTGTCTAGACTGTCGCAATTTCCAAGATATTTTCTGCCGTAAAAGGGCATCTTTTCCTAACCGAATTCCCCACTCTACATATTCTTCATCTGTCCATGAAATCCCCTCAGTTATACCTGCATTCATCATCATCCCGTAACTGTTGCGAGCTGAAAACTGCTCGCCCACCCGTGTCACCAGAGGAATGCACATCCAGAGAGTTTCTAGAGTAGTAGTTGCTCCATTGTAGGGATAAGTATCGAGTACAACATCAGCAATCCCTAAATTCGCTCGGTGAACGGCTTCTGAAGCGGATGGAGGCAAAAATCGCAAGCTATCCGCACTCACGCCCTCTGATTCGGCAATCTGAATAAAAAAGTTTTTTAGCGATTCTTGCTCAGCAAACCATTTAGTTACAAAGTAGCTATTCGGGACTGCTTTAATAATTTGCATTTGCAGGCGAGCTGTGTTGGGATTGTACTTGTATCCCATCTGACTGCAGTAGTATATGACTGCATCGCTAGGAATATCTAGCGAATCGCGTCGAACCGTCGGCACTCCCACTTCAAAACCATCTACTGCTACATAAGTTTCAGGCAATCGCCATATTTTTTCCGCGTAGTAATCCTGTGCTGAGTCCGGTAAAACGTAATTATCTGCAATATAGTAATCAACATTTGGTACGCCAGAAGCATCCCACCCCAGCCAACTAACTTGTACAGGGGCGGGCTTAATTGCCATTACCTCACAGCTAGTATTCATCGTAATGCTATCGAGATCGATCAATATATCTATTTCGTCTTCGTAAATCTTTTCAGCAGCTTCCATACCAGAGATACCTAGTTTACAAGCTTTGTCAGATTTGCTAATATACCATTGCTGAATGGGATCATTTGTCAGTTTTGAGCCAAGTAGATAAGCACATATTTCAAAGCGCTCGCGGTCGTGATGTTCAAACAACGACCGAGCCAGCCATCCTACAGAATGGCTACGTAAGCAATAAGATAAATAACCAACTTTATAACGTCTTTTTTGATTGCCTCCCTGAAGCAGGGGCAACGAGCGCTGGCGACACTTCTCCACTACAGGCTTGGCATAATTTTCAACATTTTCTTGAAAAAGATTACCAATTTGGATGCGAATTCTCCCGGCTTCTTGAGGCAGATCTTCAAAGTAAGGAAAGAAAAATAACGAACTCATCAAGCGAATCGCAGCAGTTGAATCGAGATTGGTTGGATATTCCTCAATGAGCGCCCCCATCATTAATTTGTGTGCCTCAAACGCTGACCAAGCATCTTCCCAATGACCACCAGCCAGCATCAGCCCGCGCAGCAGCACGTGATTAGCAAAAATTTTATCTACCAACCGTTCCATCACTGAGTAGCAAAGCTTAGCAGTTTCTATCCCCTTAGAAAAATTCCCGATATCTTGGTAAAAACCCGCCAGGGCACGCAAAACTTCTTGGTGTTTAGCTTCTAACTGCAAGGCGAGTTCCACATAGCGGGTCGCTAAGTGAAATTGCTTTCCTGAATATGCGATGTCATAGGCAAATAAAAGTAAATTTTCAATAACAGGTAGAGGTTTTTCAACGTATTTAAAACAAGCTTCTGTAAATTCAAATGATGAAGGGTGGAATGGAGCAAAATCTAAAACGCTCTTCCATACTTGCAGCAGCAGGTCTGAGTCCACTGCTATAGCAGGCTCTGACTTCAGAAGTTTGATAATCGCGCCCAAAGCGTCTGATTCTTCACCTGTGTAAGTTTTCCGCACCATGGAAAGTCCCACCGAATGCAAGAGGTTATTAATATCCCCTGGATGGATTTCTCGGATGTGCTGCCTAATCGCCCAAGCTACTTCATAATTTGTCAACTCCAACCGTTGTCGTTCAGCCTCAGCTTCCAGGACTTCCAAAAGTTCTGCTGTCCAGAATTCAATTTCTTCAGATTCACCCTCAGCCATTGCCAGGAGCCAAGTTGTTTGAGCTTCTGCTTCTTTTTCTTGCAACAGCAATATCAATCCTAAGTGCCAGTAGTAAGACTTCTGGCTTGGTTGCTCTGCAATTGCCTCTTCGTAAAGTAGAGCTGCCTGAGCGTAATTTTCTTTAAGCAGGAGTTGCTCGGCTTTCTCCTGCCAATCGGGCGCCAGCGCTAAGAAATTGTCATCACTCATAAACTCAGCCAATAAAAGCAGTTTTCTATCTACACTAAAGCGGGCAGCACATAACGCTAACCCGCTCTTTCGTACTTTTTCACAAGCAATGCTTGTGTACTAAGCTGTTACTTAGTAACTAGCGTCATACCGTTACAAACAGTACCGCTACCAGCAAGAGTAATAGCAACAGGTGCACCAGGACCGGTCGTTTCACAAAGGATTGTCTGTGTGCCTGAAGCCCCTGAAGCATCGGGCGCAGTCACTGCTACAGCTCCCCCATATCCCTTCAGCGAAGCTAAAGTAGCCGCATTAGGAGTTGCTGCTGAAGTTACTCCGTTCGCACCTGTAGCGCCAATGGCGTATCCATAGTTAGTGGTCTCAGTTTTGAGACCAAGACCCAACAAGTTGACATCTGTTGTAAACTTGGTGTTTTCTGCGTAGTAAGCTTGCATTCCCTTGTTAATGGAACTGACATACTGCTTAGCTTCTGTCTGCTTGGCTTTGTTAGCTTGGCTGAGGAAGGAAGGCAAAGCAATAGCAGACAAAATACCGATAATGATGATAACAACCAGCAGTTCAATCAGGGTGAACCCTTGATCCTGTCTTCTTTTGTTGATGTGTTGCAGGAACTTGGCTTTAAATTCAGTCTTCATAAGTCTTTCTCCTTGAGGGGTGGGATGCTCGATTTCTAACTCTTATCTGTAACTTACCCAGTTATCGGCGCTTTAATATCACCCCAAACTATTTTTTTTTTCAACTCCTGGCTCTAAGGCTCCAAAAGCACATACAGAAAGACTTCCAGCCTAATCAACAGTTCCTTGACTACCTCAAAGGCAGTCTCATCACTAACAGACTCTAGGTTAACACTGATCTGCGAGCCGATTTGGAGCCACTGTTCTACTAGGGACACCACAGACTGCGGCCTATCCCAAAGAGGTAGCAAACAAGCAGCCATTGTACTCTCGATCGCCACCGGCGCTAGAGTTGGCACAATAATATAACGGCTAATCTCAAACGGCGTCTGGCTGTCAATGCAATTACTCAAGTCTTCCCTGATCTGGGAAGTCCTCAGTTGAGGGTGCAGGTGTACCCGTGCTTCCCGCCATTGAGCTTCCGTCCATTCCCCAACTGGCACAAAAGCCTGAGTTCGATTTGGATGCCCACACCAGAAATCAAATAAACGGTGCAGGGGATGTAACAAGTCAAATAAATGCAGTCGCTCTTCCAGAGAAGCTTCTGGCAGACTCATCGCCAAAAACGGAGGCAAATCATCTGGATCTTTGAACAAATCCATCAACTCCCACCTGTGCCAAGCCACCATACTGATAAACTCTAAATCAGCACCTCTCAACATTGCAAACACTTCAGGAATGGTACAACCTTTATCACCCACTAATAAATAGTTAGCCATAATCCATGCCTCATTCTGCGCGCGATCGGAATTCCAGGTGAATGCCTTAAGCCCTACTTCATCTTGTAATGCTTCCATTGTTTCCCGGACTATTTCTATCTCCACTTCTCCGGGAGATCCATTCATTAATCCCATTGTTTTGAAAACAGCTTGAGCGCGAAATACTCCGGCTCTACCATTTGAACTGTGAAGGTTGGTGCGGATAATGCCATCGGGAGCGAGAACTGACTTCATCGCTTGCAACCCAGCAATAGGAGCGGGCAATAGATACAGAACTTCGTCAGCATTGATATAGTCAAACTCTAACCCTAAACTTAGCAAATCTTCTATCTTCACAGCATAAAATTCTGCATTACCCACCCCATGATACTGTAAACGTTTCTCAGCTAGTTTTACAGATTCTTCTGATAAATCGATGCCTACTATTTTTGCTCCCGGATTGGCTAGAGCTAACACTAAGGATTTATAACCGGTGCCGCATCCCGCATCTAGGATAACTTTACCTTCTGTATTAATAACTATTCTATTTCTGAAGTAGTAAGCAGTTACAAAATTATGAAGGTAGAGCAATTCACTGTTGTCTTTTGGAGATTGTTCCAGCGGGATTCTGGGATAAGGAGTATTGTCAAATTGCTGGCGAATATTTTCTATTAACTCTAAATTTTGGTGATCCATTTTCAATTACGCTCAACGCTGGCAAATTATCCTAGTATCTCAGAAAATAGCCGATCGCCCGCCCACACGCAACACATACTTGCAATAATAGTCTGAAAACTGATCGCCCAACCCACTACCAGCTTCATGAACACCAACATCAGCCCCATCCTCAAAGTATTCACCCTTTCCGGCGCGCTTTCCCTGGTCATCAAGTACGCAGGGCCTAGCTTATCCATACCCTCTACCGACCTCAACGCCCTAATCGCCGTCTTTACCCCCAGTATCATCTTAGCTGCCATCCTCGGCTGGCGATCGCGCCAACAGCCAAGATAGGGGATGGAGGGCGATCGCGCCCAAAGACGAGTTAAATTAAGCCAGGGGCGATCGAAAACTCACACCAAAATCCCTCGATGCCCAGCAATATAGATGAGACAGACAATCACATGGATCTAGCCACCTTAAATCTGAAACCCTTAAATTTGCTGATTTTTCCTGATTGGAACCAACCCGAAGAATCTCTTTATTTAGAGTGAGAACTAATTATTAGGAGTCTGGTAAATCATCCCGATCGCGATTTCCTAGCTCTTTTAATAGATGTGAGCGAAACTTTAGAAAAATCCGAGTTAAATGCAAGTTTAATTGTCTGAGGGATTGTGATGAATCTTTTGATGGAAGAAGATTTAGATATTAACGCAGAACCGGAAATTATTTTATTGGAAAACCTTAATCGAAGCCAGTGGAGCGATATTTTGCCACAGATTCAATATCCAATTAAGCTGAATGCGGAAAATCACTAAGCAATAGCAGAATCTGGAACCACACAAATTCCAGTATTGGAACAGAACTTCGTGATATCACCCTTGACTCCCATCTCAGCATAGTAAGCCGGCTGACCCTTGTCGAGCGAGGCGATATACTGCTTGGCTTCAGATTGCTTGGCTTTGTTTGCTTGGTTGAGGAATGCAGGCAAAGCAATAGCCGAAACAATACCGATAATGATGATAACTACCAACAGTTCAATCAGCGTAAAACCTTTATCTTATCTTCTTTGATTGAGGTGTTGCAGGAACTTGGCTTTTAATTCAGTTTTCATGGTTTGTTTCTCCTTGAGGCGTGAGATGCTTGATTTCTAACTCCTGAAGGTAACTTACTCACTTTCGTTCCTTCTCATATCACCCTGTGCTAAAAAAACTTAGCTAGGGCCGGGTGAACGCTCCAAAAGCAAGTAAAGAAACGCTTCCAGCCTACTCAAGACTTCTTTAACTTCCTCCCAAGCTGCCTGTTCTGTGACAGGCTCTAGAGTAACGGGATGCAGGGGTTTGAGCTTTAACCAGCGATCCACAAGGGACTTCCCAGGACAAGCGCCCTCCCAAAGCGGTAGCAAGCAAGCAGCCATATTACTTTCTAGGAAAATAGGTACTAAAGCGGGCAAAGTGACATAACGGCTAATCTCGAAGGGTTGTTGGCTAGTGATGCATTGGATCAAGTCTGCTCTCGCCTGGGGAGTTTTTAGCTGAGGATGCAGGTGTACCCGCGCATCCTGCCATTCAGATAAAGTCCATTCAGCAACCGGCACAAAGGGCTGTGCCCTATCGGGATGAGCGCACCAAAAGTCAATTAAACGGTTGACGGGATGTAACAATTCACATAAATGCAGCCCCTCTTCTGTAGAAATTTCTGGCAGGCTCATGGCTAGAAAAGCAGGTAAATTGTCTTGCTCTTTGAAAAGATCGAGCAAGTTCCATTGCCGCCAATTCACCATACTGACCAACTCTAAATCAGCGGCTTGCAGTGCCGAAAACATTTCAGGGATAGTGTAGCCTTTATCGCCTTGAAATAAATAATTCATTAGCATCCACTCTTCACTCTGGGCGGCATCGGGCTTCCAGGTGAGTTTCTTGAGAAGGACATCATCTTTCAAAGCGGTCATAATTTCTCGGGCTAATTCCATTTCTAACTCTCGGGGATTTTCGTCCATCAATCCCATCATTTTGAAAACTTCCTGAGCCCAAAAATAGGCAAACCTCTGTAGCGAACTATGGAAATTAGCACGAATTATTCCCTGATATTTTAGCACAGACTTAAGTATTTTCAATCCCGCCTTTATATCTGGCAGTAAATAAAGAACTTCGTCACTATTAATATAGTCATACTCTAATCCTAATTTAGGCAAATCTTCAATTGAAAGCACATGAAACTCTGCATTCTCAATCCCATGATATTCGAGACGGTGACGGGCTAACTTAACCGCTTCTTCTGATAAGTCAATACCAACTATTTTAGCGCCGGGATTTGCTTCTGCTAAAGTCAAGGATTTATAACCGGTGCCACAGCCTGCATCTAAAATAATTTTTCCTTCAGTTTCAATAACTGTTTGATTTCTTAAATAGTAAGGTGTTATAAGGTTATGAATATAGAGAAGCTGGTAGTTATCTTTAGGAGATTTTTCGAGTGGGATTCTCGGGTAAGGAGCGCTGTTAAATTGCTGGCGAATTTTTTCTACGATGTCAGATTTTTGGTTGTTCATTCTACATTGCTCCCGCTACTAACAAATTGCGCTGTGACATACGTTAATTTTAGGATGAGAAGGTATCTTAATCTACGCGGCGCCCGAAAGGTAGTTGCGATCGCACTTTTGCCCAAAGCCCACGCGGCACAACGGCAGGGACTGGGCATAATAGTGAGGGTCAATATTTCCAGCCCCCGCGCAAAAACAAATTATACAACCAACCACCCCTTCCATGAACACCAACGTCAGCCCCATCCTCAAAGTATTTACCCTCTCCGCCGCCCTTTCCCTCGCCATCAAGTACGCAGGGCCTAGCTTATCGATACCCTCTACCGACCTCAACGCCCTAATCGCCGTCTTTACCCTCAGTATCATCTTAACTGCTATCCTCGGCTGGCGATCGCGCCAACAGCAGCAGTAGAGACGCAATCAAAAAGTGCGATCGCTACTGGGTCTAAAGACTGTGTTTTTGCCAAAATATTAATTCCCCGTACAGCTTATCAAAACCCAAGTTGAGGCATTCACCATGATTCAAATCATACCTGAATTAGTAACATTCGATGAATTCATGGACTGGTATCCTGAAAACTCAGAACACCGCTACGAACTGCACAATGGAGAAATTTTTGAAATGCCAAAAGCAACAGGTAAACATTCTAAAGTGGCCGGTTTTACCGCACTGAAAGTCGGAATAGAGATTGAGCGTCTCAATTTGCCCTACTTCATCCCCAAAGAATGCGTCATCAAACCCATGCGCGAGGAATCGGGATATGAACCAGATATTATTGTACTTAACGAACAAACCATTGGGAACGAGCGGCGATGGGAAAAATCATCAATTATCACAATGGGTTCATCAGTCCCCCTAATCGTCGAGGTAACTAGCACTAATTGGGGGGATGATTATGCCCTAAAGCTGGAGGCATATGAGTCAATGGGTATTCAGGAATATTGGATTATATAGCAATCCTAAATGATTATCAAGACCATGATACAATTATATGCAATACTCGATCGTGAATAAAAAGATGAATAACTTAAAACTGCCCCTCAAAGATATGGAAAAGGAAATAACTCAATTAGAATCTTTCATTAAAAGTGATATCGATGCAAGAGAACTTAAACGAGCAATAGCTGTAAGGATGGCTGTCGAAGGCAAGTTCTACCATGAGATTAGCAAAATTCTCGGTGTAAGTGAATTTTTTGTTGGTCATTGGAAAAAACAATTTCAAACCAAAGGCATCGAAGGAATCAAACTAGGGCATAAAGGGTCAAAAGGGTATTTAACAGCTCTACAAAAGACTGAAGTAATTGAGTGGCTAAAGAACAAAGAATATTGGAATTTAGATGAGCTGGTTACTTATGTAGAGCGAGAGTTTGGTGTGAGCTATAAATCAAAACAGAGTTACTATGAACTTTTTGGTCGGGCGAAAGTTAGTTGGAAAAAAAACTCAAAAAATCAATCCTAAATTTGATGAAGAACTGGTTAAAAAAAAGACGGAAGAAATTAACAATATTTTATTCAAAAACAAGGCGGGCATAGAATCCGGGCAAATAATAGTATTATTGATAGATGAATGTCATCTACTTCATGGCGATCTGACTGGTTATGTTTGGGGTCAATCAAAAATCAGAATTGAAGTCCCAATTACCAATGAAAAAGATAGACAAACTTATTTTGACGCACTCAATTATCAAAACAAAGAATTCCATGTTCAGAGCCATCCACCTGGGGATGGAAAATCAACAGTTAAATTTATAAAATACTTACAAGATAAATATAAAAATCGCAAGATTATCTTGATTTGGGATGGAGCCAGTTATCATAAATATGGCGAATTTAGAGATTTTTTATTAGAAGTAAATGGTGACAAAGAGCCTGATGAGTGGTCAATTACTTGTATTTTATTTGCTCCAAATGCTCCCCAACAAAATCCCGTTGAAGATATTTGGTTACAGGCTAAAAACTTTTTAAGAAAATATTGGTATTTATGTAGGTCTTTTAAGATTGTAAAATTTTTGTTTGAATTTTTTACTAACGAACATAAATTTGATTTCCCCAAAATACATAAATATAATTGCACGGAAAAAATTAATTAGGATTGCTCTAGGTCTAGAAAATCATTTAGGATTGCTATAGACTATCTAGGATTGGGCGGCAGACCATTCATCGGCCACCCCAAGCAACCAACCTTTTCGGTTTACCAAGTAATGGACGGGGAATACCAAGTCAAACTCTTCAGAGGGGGCGAGGGTATGGAGTCCCCAACTTTCCCAGAATTGAAGCTGACAGCGCAGCAGGTGTTCGCAAAAGGGAATTGAGGAGGCTGCTTATGCTAATGTCCGACTAAAGGTATCTGATTAAAGAGGCGATCGCCCGCATCTAAGGTATCTTATAGAGATGCGATTCATCGCTTCTCGGCTGCAGAGCAATTAGCCAGCAGTAATTCCTCATACCCTATTCCTCAATCTAAAATCTAAAATCTAAAATCTAATGAAGCTAGGACAGTGGATGGGCTTATTAGCCCTCATCGCATCTTGTTACATCCTGTGGCAAATCAGGCAGGCCCTACTGCTGCTGTTTGCCGCCGTCGTCTTAGCCACAGCCTTAAACAGACTAGCACGCTACTTGCAAAAATTCGGACTCAAAAGATCGATCGCCGTACTGTTATCAGTTAGTTTCCTAGTCCTCATCTTCGTAGGATTATTCCTAATCATTGTACCACCCTTTGCCCAACAGTTTCAACAACTTACCCAAAGAGCCCCTCAAGGAATAGCAAAATTAAATGAGTGGATCGATCAGATTGAAGCTCGCTTTTCTGGACAAATGGGTCAGCGACTGCCGAATCTTGATATTAACGATATTATCCAACAGCTACAACCCCTATTCAACCAACTCGTCGGCGGTGCAGGAGCTTTTGTAGGCAACACATTAGGTGTTATTCTCAGCTTTTTGCTCGTCATAGTTTTGACATTGATGACATTAGCAGAACCTCTCTCTTACCGCAAAGCATTTATACAACTTTTCCCCTCTTTTTATCGGCGGCGAATCGATGGCATCTTAGATGAATGCGAAATAGCGCTCGGTCGATGGGTAATCGGTGCTTTAATTAGCATGAGCGTCATCACTTTCCTGAGTTTAATTGGTTTGTCAGTATTGCAGGTTCCCCTAGCTCTAGCTCACGCTGTTTTAGCCGGCTTGCTGAACCTAATACCCAATATCGGTCCTGGTTTGAGCGTGATTCCTCCAGTGACGATCGCACTTTTAGACTCGCCGTTAAAATCCGGTTTTGTGCTGATCCTCTACTTTCTAATTCAACAATTTGAAAGCAACCTCCTCACCCCTTACGTCATGGCACAGCAAGTATCACTGCTGCCAGCAGTAACATTAATAGCTCAAGTATTCTTCGCCACCTTCTTTGGATTTTTAGGCTTATTGCTAGCTCTCCCCCTCACCGTTGTAGCTCAAGTTTGGATTAGGGAAGCCCTCATTAAAGATATTCTAAACCAGTGGAGTGCCAGTCCTAAAACCTTAGCAGCAATCGATTCTGCTATCCAGGAAAAACATGAATCTATAGGAATAGCCGAAAGCTTGCCAGAAAAATATTTACCAGAACAGAAACCAGACATCCCCGATCATGCTGAAAATGAGGCTCCTGAAAATCTATAGTTAAAATTCAGAATGACTTCAGTTCTGATTAATTCCCAGTTATAGGACAGAAGTATTCACTACCAACTGAGGAAAAATGTGGTACGAACACCCTCAAATAACTATCTTCAAGCCTCCCATTTTCTACCGTATCTGTGCCAGCGCTAAAAATCTGTTTAACCGTCAAATTCAACTGCCCAAATGTGGGCGAAAAAACCCGCTCGTCCCCTCTAAACTGACAGACTTGATACTTACCGTCAACCAACTGGTAAACAGAAAAAGTAGGTGGTTTAGGATTGCCAATATAACGTCGCCCGCCACCTACCAAATAGTCCGCAATCCATTATTCAGAAATGCCCAAAGCTTCGTAGTAAACCAATTTGTAGCCATAATCATCCCGCCAATTGGTACTGACAACTTCGGCAATTAGCCGGACAGAACTACCCATTGTAATGATAGATTCCTTTTTCCATATCGGTTCGCTGTCCGTCCCTTGCCTGTCCAAAACGATCGCATCCGGTTCGTAACCCGATAGCTCGTTATCAGCTTTGACAACGCATTCTTTGGGAACGAAGTAAGGAAGCCCTAGTCATCTGATTTCAAAGTTGAGTTCAGCGAAAAGGAAGCCTGCTACTTCTGAATGTTCTCCGGTTGCTTGAGGCATCTCAACAATAGTTCCATTGTGCATTTCGTAACGATTGACAGAATTTTCAGGATACCAGTCAATAAATTCATCCAAGGTGACTAGTTTTAATATCGCTTGAGTCATAACGGGTGCATCTCAGTTTTGCAAATCCCTGAAAAAATAGCTAAAATGAAAAAGCTAGTAAAACCGTAAAAAAAACGATG
>NZ_JAUBUE010000037.1:0-71330 GCF_036705305.1 Microcoleus sp. B3-D7
CGTTTTGGCATTCTTTATTTGATGGGGGTGGTGTTCCTCCCGATCATATCATGGTTAATCGACCGGACATGATATAACTTGGTAATTCTGTTAGAAAAAAGAGAGAATTCTTTGAATCACTTGGGTATTAAAATTTTTCGGAAAGCGGTGTCTTTCCTGAGCGTGATCGAGAAAGAAAGTCTTGGGATAATAAGCAAGACCGGCTTCCATCTCGCTAATTTTTTCTAATAAGGGTTCGATCTGATCGATTTTGTCGGGATGGCGATGTTGGATGAGAGTCGCAGCATTCCTAAAATGCCGCCCCTCATCCTGCGTCACCAAATGTCCTACGCGAGCAAAGCCGTTCCCATAGTGTTGGTAGAATTCCTTAATATCCCGGTGATAAGACCACACGGAACCCATTTCGTCAAACATTAAACCAACTAGAATGGTGAATTCGTTCTCAATCAAAAACGAGATCGGTTCGAGTTCATGCACCCGACTCTGGTTTTTTTGGTCGATCGCCTCTGGGGACAAACCTGATACCATGTGATAGACCTTACGTAGAGCAACGTAGTGCCGTAATTCGTCTTGCAGCCAAAGTTCGATCGCACTCATGAATTCTAACGAGAACTCCGAACTGCGAGATAGCAGATGCTCGTAGAGTGGCTGACTGTCTCCCTCAGAGAACACATCTCGGCTCAAGAGATCCATAAATCCAGCCTGAATTGTAGGCGCGACTTCGGGAATTTTCAACTCATCGGCAATAAATTCATCTACACTCCACTCACTGCTAAGAATCGGAATTCCCCGGACATCATGAGTTTGTAATTTCATAGTTTTTCTGATTAGAAGTTAAGTATTCACCAGACGATCGCTCACGATATGCGGAACGATTAAGCAATGTCGTCCGGTGATCGGATTGGTATCTCCGCGCAATACGATGCCAGATGGAGTATCGCCGACAATCCAGGAACCTACGACGAAGTGGTAGCCAAAATATTCGGGCAAGGGTTGATAGGACTGAATAATGAATCCTTCGCGATCGTAGCCCATCGCCTCGCGGGCGTGAACTGCTCCGGCAACAAAATCGCCTGTTTCAATAGAAACCCCAACACCTTCTAGACCAACGAGAGGCTTTTTGACGTGCATTTGGGTCAGTAATGCTGTGGATTCGATCGAGATAGTATCTGTGAAGAAAGTGGGTAGCAAGAATTGAGCGTACACTGGGTGGTTGCCAAATAATTCCCACATCCAGACCATCGATCCTTTATTGCTTAAAATCTGTTTCCACAGCGGTTCAATGATTTTCACGTCCCCTGCTATCAGGCGCGATGCAAGGGCTTCCTCTGCGTTAAAAGATTGGGTGGCGAGTTGCAAATCCAGCCAATCGACGATTTTCCACAGCCGCAAGATGCGATTATTGAATTGATCGACAAAAAATCCTTCTTCATCCACGCCCAGATGGTTACGCAATCCTACAAGTTGGGTGAAAAAGCGATCGTTACCCAATTCTTGATTAATAATTTCCACCAGTTGTCCTGCCATCTCGGTATCTTCTGACAGATGCTCGTCAATTAACAAGCTCAGACCGAACTGCTTTAAATCATAATGACGACTTAGAGTGCGGAATCGACCCGCAACTTCATCCCAAAAGTTGTTGAACTGATCGGCATCGTTGGGGAGCGATCGCAAATCTCGGCTGTTTTTTTTCATGTCATCTAACCACAGCCATTGATAGACTGTTTCTGCACCCAAGAGAGGAGTTTCCCCGTTGATTTCTAGAAGGCTAATTTTTCCATCTTCAGTGACTGCAAGATCGAAACGGGTATAAAGAGACATATCTTCTGCTTCGTCAACCCGATCCCACGAAACCTGAATTGCTTCCCAGAAAGCAGGGGGAATAGCGAGTTTTTTCATCCGATTTTCTAGGCCATCAGCGGTGAAAAACCAGTCCAAAAACTCCCGACACATATCCCACAGAGCCTCAGTAGCATCCCAGATCCTCGCCTCTTCCTGGCGCGAAAACATCACCCCAAAGGGACGGTCTAAGGCTTCTGCCCAGTAGCGTTGGTTGATGTCTGCAAGAGGCTGACATTGGTAGGCGTTCTCTAATACGTGCTGCTGCCAGTTGCGCCGTCGCTGGAACAAAAAGGGATACATGGATGAAGCACCTTGCTAGTGAAACTGGAGAATATGGAAAAATAGATAAAAATCGGTCTTGGTTACTTGCCTCCGCTTCCCAAAGGAGCCGTGGAACGGACTGCGCTACCAAACCTCCCTCGTCCTTTGATGGTTCCCTGAGCTGCGTGGCCTGCGGGGCGATTTGGGGTGTCGCCACTGGAGGAAAAGTAGGGAGAATCTAGCGGTATGCCCTGTAGGGGACGAGTAATCTGGGTTCTATCGGGAGTTACAATTCCGATGTTGGAGCGGTAAACTGGTTGCACTGGATAAACCGTGTAGGAGCCGCCGTTGACGCCGTTGACCACTGTTGGAGGGGCATCATCATCGACATCATCGGTGAAATAGAAGCCGCCGAACTCTGGTCGCCATCCGGGGGTAGCAGCGCTGGAATTCGATACCTGCGAGCAAATGCTTGCTGTGTCTTCTTGGCATTCTGGCTGCGTGCGATACACGGGCGTAATGCGTTCGTATTCCTGCATTGCGTACCGGAACTGGGCCTGACACTGCTCTTTGGTGAACCCGTTGCTTTGGTTCATCGCATCTACAATACATTGCTGTTCGGATTCGTAGTAGCGTACTTCGTTGCGTTGGTGCAACATGGTATAAGCAAGATAGCCTAATCCACCGATCGCCAGTACACCTGATGTAATTAGAAGGTAACGAATTGTTGTCGTTCGATTGTTGTTATGAGTCATGGCTAACCGGAGGTTAGAGTCATTATTTCAAAGAACCTGTAATGTGATGAATTTGCTGCCACTGAGATGATTGGATTTACACGGTCAGCCACAGTTCAAGTAATTTACCTAAGTCTGTGAGTTGGAACTCAGGACTTTGATTATAGCTTTTACTACATGGCCCGATTCAGGGTTTCCTCGATCGCAGCAAATTATCTTCCTCAAATATTTGATTTCAAATTCACCTTTTTTGACTGCGCTGATTTCGCTGGCGATCGAGCTTTGCCAAAGCAGCACCGGAAACATCCGCGAGAATGCTAATTATCCGATACAAAGCCACCGCACTCAGAATTATACCCGTAGAAAAGCGATCGGACAGCAGGGCGATCGCCGTTGCTTCAAATACTCCCATTCCCCCCGGTGCACCCGGTACGACTAAACCGACAACAAACGCAAAACAAAAAGCACCGAACAAGTTGGGAATATTGCTAAAGTTCACTGGAGTTAAAGCCGTTACAGTTAGCAAAAAACCGCAGCCCCGCAATCCGATAAAACACATTTGTCCGATTAACGGCACTAAAGGATAGCGTTTAATTGGCAAATTAATTTGGCGGCGGGACTTGACACCCAATGTTTTTTTAGTTAGATTGGAGCTAGACTCTGTAGGAAAATTTAGTTGATCCTCCGCCACCTCCTCAGCCTTTGAAATTTCCCCATCGTTCTTGGATAACTTCAACCGCTCTACAAAGAGAACGATCGGATTTAAAATGCGGGGATGAATCGCCGTTAAAATAGCAGCCCAACCGACAATCCGCAAAAACCAATTGATTTTGTCAAAACAAATCAACCCAATCAAAACGCCCGCAGAAGCCATCAGCAGCGGTTCCAGCAACACGCTGAGAGTAGCAGCTTTGGGGAAAATTCCTGCCTTTTTTGCGTCCAATATTCGACCCCAAAAATGCCAAATATTCCCCGGTAAATACTTGGCAATATTAGTTTTGAGAAAAACTTGAATCGCCCAGGCGGCAGTTACAGGTTGGCGGAATTCTCGCAAAATCAACATCCACACCCAGCCGACAAAAATTAGAGACAATAAAGTGACGCCGAGGGCGATCGCCAGCAACGGAAAACTTTCGGCTCGAATTTGGATATTCGCGACTTCTCGCCAGTGAGTTAAAAAAGCTTTGGCAATAAATAAAAACGTTCCGCCCAAAATCAAATAGCGCAAATAAGGCTTTAAATGCGACTTCGCGATCTTCAAAAAATTCTGAATTCGATGCAAGTGTGGTTTTCCCATTTTCCGATCCCGATTTTGAATTTGGGATGAAGTTATACTGTTTTAGATTTTATGTTTTAGAGAGGGTAAAGCGGAATTGTGGTTAATTTACACGGCATGAGATGACGGAATAAATCTGTTTAACCTGAGATGTTGCACCCTTGTCAAGAACGGGCAAGATGCCCGTTCCACAAAAAATGAATTTTCTTGTGGAACAGGCATCTTGCCTGTTCCTAAACAAGTAATTGAGAATGGTGGAACATCTCAGTTTAACCTAACCTATGCAGACCTCTACAGACTGTGCCTAATGCCCGCCTTACGCACTATTTAGGGCATTTTTAACCACAAACTTAAATTTAAAATCTAAAATTTAGATCGATATACCTCGCTAGGAGTACATTTCTATGCCCGGCCCGAGCCCTGACGGTCTTTCCTATCTTTTAGATGATAGCCCCAATAGTTTCGCCTTGACTCCGGGCTTTTTGACTCCTTATCCTAACGGATTTTTTGCCCTTAGCGGCAACGATTTTATTATCGGTTCGTCGGATGCCGATCGCATCAGCGGCGATAATGGTAACGATCGCATTCTCGGCGGCAGCAATTCCGATACCCTGTTCGGGGGTGCAGACAACGATGTACTTAACGGCGGTGTCAGCAGCGACATCTTGTTTGGCGATGCCGGCAGCGATACCTTGCAGGGAGGTAAGGGAGATGACGCCCTCAACGGTGACTCCGGCAGCGACGTTTTAGTGGGCGATGGCGGCAAAGATATGCTGACAGGGGGTTTAAGTCCAGATACCTTTGTACTCCGCAGCGACTCCGCAGTCACCGATCCGGCTGCTGCCGACGTTATTACTGACTTTAACAGTTTTGTGGATTCGATCGGACTGACTGACAACCTTACCCAAGCTGACTTGATTCTCGAAGAAATATCGATCGCCCCCGGTATTTCCAATACATTAATTAAAATTCGCCAATCCAATGCTATTTTAGGCTTGGTAGCCAACGCATCTCCACAAGACCTCGCCGATACATTCATCTCTGCAACTACCGTATTGGGCAACCAACTCAGCGAAGCTCGCGATTTAGGCATTTTGGGCGACACTCAAACGATCGCAGACTCGCTTAGCAACGCCCGGCCAGACGGCCTTTACCGCTTTACTTTGCCTGCAACTAGCGACTTTAAATTAAGTGTCAGCGGTTTGACGGCTGATGTTGACGTGGCATTAATTAAAGATCTTAACGGCGACAATTCTATTGACTTCACCGATATTATTGCTTCTTCTCAACAACCGGATTTATCGCCGGAGTCGATCGACATCAACGGTTTAGCCGCAGGAACTTACTTTCTCCGAGTTTATCAATACCAAGGCAGTACAAATTTCTCCCTCAATCTGTCTGCAACCCCGGCAACTGTTTTTACTAACAATGCGAGCAACTTGCAGGGTTTTGACTCTCGTTTTGGGTTCGGTTTGGTGAATGCAGCGGCGGCAGTTGCTAAAGCTCGAGGTACTGCACCTTTTCCTGACGTTCCCGACTTGGGCGGCGACGAGTGGGGCAGAGATTTAATTAAAGCTCCGGAGGTTTGGGCCCAGGGCTTGACAGGAGACGGAATTGTGGTGGCAGTTATCGACAGCGGAGTTGACTACAATCACCCGGATTTGACGGGGAATATTTGGAGTAATGCGGGGGAAACCGGTGTTGATGCGATCGGTCGCAATAAAGCTAGCAACGGGGCTGATGATGACAACAATGGCTTTGTTGACGATTTCCGGGGATGGGATTTTGTCAACAACGATAATGACCCGATGGATGATAACAATCACGGCACTCATATCTCGGGTTTGGTTGCTGCGAAAAAAGATGGGGTTGGGATTACTGGAACGGCTCCAACTGCGAAGATTATGCCTTTGAAAATACTTGATGGGGCAGGAGTAGGTAAAATTCGGGATGAAATTAATGCGATTAATTATGCGGTGGCAAATGGAGCGAAGATAATAAATGTGAGTTTGGGTGGCCTACAGTTGAATGCTCAAGAATTGGATGCGATTCGGGCGGCGGAAGCTCAAGGCGCGATCGTGATTTCGGCGGCGGGAAATGATGCTCGCCCACAAGTAGATTATCCGGCTCGGTTTGCCAATGAGGTAGGGATTGCTGTCGGTGGTGTTACCCGAAATGGCTTGTTTGGGAATTATTCTAACCGGGCAGGTGCGGAGACAATTAATTATTTTGTTGCTCCCGGCGGCGACGGTGGCACGACGGATTCTGGTGACGTTTATTCAACTGTGCCGCTTTCTCAACCGGGGATTCCCTATCGATATTTTGCGGGTACTTCAATGGGAGTGCCACAAGTATCCGGGGTGATAGCTTTGATGTTGCAAGCTAATCCGAGTCTGACTCCTGCTGATATTAAGAGGATTCTTGCGGAAACTGCGAATCGATCGGTTTGAATTTGATGCAAGTGCGATCGATCTACAATCCTCCATCTTCTACCAATTATTAAAAGTAAACCGTAGGGACACCGCAATGCCGTGTCCTACTCCCCGCGCCGGACACGCAATGTCGTGTCCCTACTTTTCATAATTGGTATTAAAAATTGGCGGCGTAAGTTAAGTCAAATTGGCGGCACAGGGTGATGCAGCAGTAGCTTGGTCGATCGAATACTAACTCGTAATTCATGTGCCCATCTATTTTGGTGATCGGCTGCTTTAAAGGGATGCCCTGAATATCGTATTGGCGGCGTTCTAAGGCACTCCAGTCGATAATTTTGAAGTCGATTTGGTTCTGCAACTCAGTTGCGATCAGATATAGGTGCATCTTGTCTTCAACTTTCCCAGTCAGGGGAACTTTTATTAACACTGACTGGGTGACGAGGGGTTTTTGGTCGTTGGGATGCTTCTGGGTGTGGCAGCTTTTGAGTTCTATATCGTAAGGTTCTACCTTGAATTTCTCTCCACTGGCGATCGCAGATGAGTGCAAATCTTTCAGGCACTTTTCTAGGTGAGGAATCAGCCCTAAGTCTGGATCGCACAGCAGTTTACGAATGTTGGAGGTTTCAGTGACTGTCATTTGAGATTTTTGATGTTATTTTTTGATTCTTAACTTTTAGCTTACCGCGAAAAGCCACCCTATTGAACTATACTTGCGACATAGTTCCAAAAATACCGCTTATGGTCAGTATGTCGCAGTGAATAAGACATTTATTTTTTGGCAGCAAACCCGTGTTTTTTGCCTTAATGTTTTAGATTATTTTTTGGTAATTTTCCACAGATTAAGCTCGACATTAGGGTCAGCCGGATCTATTTGATAGTTTTGTTGCTGAATTGCCGATCGCAAAGTAGGGGACGGTCTGTATAAAAACAACTCACTGAAACCGCCGGGAATTTGCGGGGGTTGGGGTTTTTTCTTTGCCAATTCTCGATTTTTGTAGCAAGAAGTGTAACAGCGAGGTTCTATTAGCAGTTGGACTTTGGGTTGCAGGTGATAACTTAAAGGCATGATGTATGCAATGTTGGTATCGCTGATTATCAGGGGATTGCTGGCAGAATTGACAGTCGCGGCTACTTCCAAGGCACGCAACCAACCGCTACCTTTATTCCACCAAATATCTGCTTGAGAACTAACTCCACCGGATACAATACCTGCGAAAAAAACTCCAACTATAACTATTTTCCAGAGTTTTTGCTGTTTTAAATTATCCAAATTGTTACTAATTTTCGCAGACATCAGGTAAGCCACTGCTAGGTGAATTCCCACATAACAAGGAACTAAATATCGCGGATTTGCTGATCGCCTTCCACCCTTGATTAGATCAGGTACTGCTAAAAACAAAGCAGTTGTTGCAATTAATAACAATACAATCAACCACACTCGCTTTGGTGTTTGTCGGCATAGATAATAAAGGGCATAGCCGACTAAAGCTAGAACCATGATTCCAACTGGAATTACCAAGGCTAGTTGTGTAGCGTTGGCAGTTCCATCAATGCCAATATCAAAAAATGCTATGGTGATGGAACCAACCCACCTGCTGACTAATCTTAAGAAATTTGTTTGTTCTGCCCATACAGTTGTGCTTCTAACTTGATTGAAGTTTTCTACAGTATTTACGAGGGAAGGCATGAAGCAGATCAAAGCGATTAAAGCTGCTACATAATAGGAAATGAATGTTTTCACATCGCGCCAGTTGGCAATAACTGCGACGTAGATTGCGTGGGCGGCAGCGACGCAGACAAATAACAAGTGGGTGTACAATCCCAGTGTTGCTGTGCCTGCATAAAGCGCCCAGGAAAGAACGACGGCGACAGCATTTTGATTTTCGTCAGAGCGCATTGCTCGCAGCAAGGCTGCACTAGATAAAATAGTAGTTAATGTCCACAAACTGTACTGTCTTGCTTCTTGGGCAAATATGATGTGGTAGGGAGAAATGGCGAAAATTGCGATCGCCATCCACGCTACGGCTGAAGATTCAAATAACTCCCAAGCCAGCCAATAAATTGCGGGAAATACTAGCAGGCTAATCACGGCGGCCAAACTTCTCATTACGGCAATGGAACTGCCGAACCATTGCGCCCAATATCGCGCTAGTACATAATACAGAGGCGGGTGTTGGGGGTCTTCTGTTGCTAAAGAATTCAGGGTATCCCTTAAAGTTTTTTCGGAATTTATCTGCTGATATTTTTGTAAATCCGCAGGCGAGGTTATTTTCTGGTAGGAAATTTGTTTGATTATTTCGGCTTCAGTGTAGCCAGAAACTCTCAAAGAAGTATATGTTTCGTCGATCCAGTAAAATTTGCGATCGAGATTGGCGAAGCGAAATAAAATACCTATGACTAATACGGCGATAATAAAAAATCGCAGCCACTTGTCAAGTGAAGGGTTATGAGAATTTAGTCGATCGCAATTTTTCGGAAATTCCATTTTAAACAAGCTCACCTGCTTTTGCTATATAAAACATCATTTGTTGACTATTTTGCCTAGGATAATTTCGTCATTTTCCGCATAGATTGTTTGTATTTTATATTGATTACTTTTGGCAATTTTTGTCTTTAATTCGCGAGAAATACTGTACAAAAAAATCTCGTTAAAATTCTCCGGAA
Organism: Microcoleus sp. B3-D7; assembly: GCF_036705305.1. Classification (NCBI taxonomy): domain Bacteria; kingdom Bacillati; phylum Cyanobacteriota; class Cyanophyceae; order Oscillatoriales; family Microcoleaceae; genus Microcoleus; species Microcoleus sp. B3-D7. The sequence continues at coordinate 9,210 of NZ_JAUBUE010000037.1, forward strand.
TTTCAACATTATTTTTAGGTGGCATTAGTAATAATTTAGCTTTGGGATCGAGTTGGTGACTCATACCGAGTAAATTGCCGATATCCCATACAATATACTCTGAAAAGTCTGTTATGATTAATGGCTTAGAAGCTGAGTTGACTGTACGGGCGATCGAAACGTTAAGAAGAGAGCCAGATTTATTCCACCAATTATCTGCTGACACATAGAGGGAGCAAGACGCAATTCCCATTGAGAGCAGAACAACGAGAGCTAATCTCCACAGCTTTTGTAATTGAGCTGTAACTTGAACTTGAGTAAAAAAATAAGCCACAGATATCTGGATTCCTAAATAACAGGGAATCATGTAACGAGTGTTGACAGATCGAATCCCTCCCCTAATTAAGTCCGCTGGTAATAAAAATCCTACTATCACGAACGTTAATGTCACAACAAACAACCAAACTCGCATTTTCGTTTTACATACAAGTAAATAAAAAGAATACCCTACCATTATTAAAATCATTAAAATAACTGGCAGAGTAGATATCAAATATGGTCGTGACAAATTCCAGTAAAATCCCACATCAAAAAATTGATTGGTAATGTTCAATACCCAACTTTTTATCAATTCTGAAATAGGTCTTCTCAGAGACAGCCAGGATGTTTTATCAGTGGCATTGCCCGAGTTTTTTATAAAAGCTATAATCCAAGGAGACAGAGCAATCAATCCTGTTATTGATGCTAGCAAATAGCCAATTACCGTCTTGTTAAGCCGGAATTTTTCGATAACTAATACATAGATTCCATGTCCTATTGCAACTATTCCAAATAAGAGGTGAGAATAAAATCCAACTACTAATGTTACACCATAAATTGCCCAACTACTATTAGTTTTTAGGCGCATTGCTCGTAGCAAGACCGCGCTTGACATTAAAATTAACATGACAAACAAGCTGTAAGGTCGAGCTTCCTGAGCATAAACTACCTGAAAAGGCGATACAGCTATTATGGCAACTGCTAACCAAGCTGTCACCGATGACTCAAATAATTCTAAGCATAGCCAATACATACAAGGTAATGCCAGCACGCTAAAAACCGCCGACAAACTTCTAGTTACTGCGATTGAATCTCCAAACAGTTGCACCCAGAATCTCACTGCTACAAAGTACAGGGGAGTAAGTTGAGACTCTTCTAATGCCAATCCTTTTACGGTGTCAAAAACGCTTTTCTCTGTATTTATTCGCTGGTACTTTTGTAGAGTGTTTATTTCCTTGATTTGACCGTCACCAAACTCTTGAATAAATTCAGATTCTGTATAACCCGAAATCCGCAGAGAAGTGTAACCTTCGTCTAGCCAGTAAACTTTTTTTTCGAGATTGGCGAAACGAAAAAATATACCCAGGACTAATATAACTATCATTAAAACTCTCATCCACTTGCCAAGTGAAGGATGGTGATAATTTAGCCTAGCACCATTTTTTGTATATTCCATTTTAAATAAATTTAATTATAACAACAGAATAGCCCAGCCCCGACTTCTTTGAACCAAGATAGCATATACCCGACTTCTTTAAGAAGTCGGGTATCAAATCTTAATCAAACGAATTTAAGATTAATCATCTACTCCTTCAATCGGCGCAAAACCTTGCCGCTGAATATTTTCGGTTATGGTGCGGGGTTCGAGGAATTGCAGCAAATAATCCGGGCCACCCGCTTTAGAACCAACCCCCGAAAGTTTGAATCCTCCGAAAGGTTGCCGCGATACCACAGCGCCGGTAATTCCGCGATTGATGTACAGGTTTCCAACTTCAAAATCCGATGCGGCTCGATCGATATGCGAAGGCGTGCGAGAATACAATCCGCCGGTTAAAGCAAAATTTGTACCGTTAGCAATAACAATCGCTTCGCTGAAATTTTTTGCCCGCATCACCGACAAAACTGGGCCGAAAATTTCTTCTTGGGCGATAGTTGCTGTCGGGGATACTTCCGTAACAATGACTGGGCCGACAAAATAACCGGTTTCCGGTGCCGGCATTTCTAAAGCTATTTTAGCTTCGGCGCGACCTTTTTCGATGTATTCGCGGATGCGCGACTGGGCATTTGCATCGATCACAGGGCCGACTTGAGTGCCGGGATTTTCTGCGGGGCCGACATTGAGCGATCGCGTCGCTTCTACCAATCTTGCCACAAAATTATCGTACACCGATTCGACTACAATTACTCGCGAACAAGCGGAACATTTTTGGCCGCTGTATCCAAATGCCGAATAAACTACGCCTGCAACTGCTTGGTCTAAATCCGCACTTTCATCGACAATAATTGCATTCTTGCCGCCCATTTCCGCAATTACTCGTTTCAGGTGTTTTTGTCCAGGCTGTAAAATCGCAGCATCGGCATAAATCTGACAGCCCACTTCCTGAGAACCGGTGAAAGTAATCATGTGAACGTCGGGGTGTTTCACCATGTAAGCGCCGACGGTTGAACCTTTGCAAGGCACGTATTGAAACACGCCTTTGGGAATGCCAGCTTCTAGCAAAATTTCTGTAATTTTTGCTGCAATTACTGAGGAAACTTCCGCAGGTTTGAGCAAAGTACAATTACCTGCAACCAGCGAGGCAACTGTCATGCCAACGGGAATTGCGAGGGGGAAATTCCAAGGCGAAATAATTAAAGAAATGCCGCGCGGCTGATAGGTGTAGCGGTTAGTTTCTCCGGGAATGTCGTAATTTTTCCCTTGTTCTAACCGTTCCATTTCGTCGGCGTAGTAGCGGCAAAAATCTATAGCTTCGGAAACTTCGGCATCGCATTCTCTGACGGGTTTGCCGACTTCAAACACCATCCAAGCTGACAGTTCGTGCCGCCGCTGTTCCATCAACTCAGCGGCTTTGCGGAGGACGCCGGCGCGCTGGCGGACGGGGGTTTTCCGCCAACTGGTGGAGGCTGATTTTGCTGCTTCAAGGGCTTGTTTGGCTTGTTCTTCGGAAAGCAATCCGATTTTGCCAACTACTTCTGTGGGATTGGAAGGGTTGAGAGAGTTAACTGTTGCTTCAGTATTTTGGTACTCGCCATTAATTAGCGGTAAATAGGTTTTACCTAAGTTAGCCCGCACTGATTTGATGGCTGTTTCTGCTTGTTGCCGCAATTTGGTATTGGCGTAGTCGGTATCGGCAACGTTGGGAAATACTTTGCTGTAAACTAGCTGGTCATTTCCGTTAGCAACTGGCGCGGCTAACAATTGTTCGATCGGCATTTCTTCGGAACTTTGCCGGATGAAAGAACTGTTGGCGGTATTTTCCAGCAAACGGCGGATCAAATAAGCCATTCCCGGCAGCAAATCGCCGTAGGGGCAGTAGACTCGAACGCGATAACCCCGATCGACCAAAAGCTTAGCCAATTTGTCGCCCATGCCATACAGTACCTGCATTTCAAAGCGGCGGCGCGGTATATTGAGAGTTTCGGCAATGGCGATCGCCCTGGCTTGCGATCGCACATTATGACTGCCAATAGCTGCATACAAATATTCGTGATTTTCTAGCAGCAACTGCGTCATCTGCTCGAAATTTGCATCGGTAGTAACTTTGTCATTGTAGACCGGCTGAGGCCAATCTTTCTGCATCGCTTTGATAGTTTCCTGATCCCAGTAAGCGCCTTTTACCAGCCGCACTGTTACCGGATTTCCGCGTTTTTTTGCCCAGGAAATCAGGTTTCGCAAATCTTGGGCACTGTCGCGCAAATATGCTTGCAATGTAATTCCAATATCCGTGCGACTGCGAAACTCTTCCTCTAACAATAAGTCTTTGAGAATTGTCAGAGTTAAACTTTTGTAAGCATACTGTTCCATGTCAAAATGAACAGCCGCTCCCAACTCCTTCGCGCGGCGCAGTAACAGGCGAATTCTCTCGCTTACTTTCTCCTCGCTACCTTTAGCATCCAACGGGTCAAACTGAGAATAAAAAGCCGTTAACTTTACGGATACTTGCACTCGTGGCAGAGTTTCGCCGTCAGCTTTGTCAATTGCATCTACTTGCGGCCAATTCTTCGCTGCATTCGCGAGTTCCTCCATCAATTCCAAATAGCGGTTAAGATAAATTTGCGCCTCAGCTTCAGTGATAACAGCTTCCCCCAAAAGGTCAACTGTAAAACCCATTTTATCTTTGCGAAGTCGCTCTAAGGTTTTAATTACCTGCTTGATATTTTCCCCAGAAATATACTTGTGCGCCAAAGTTTCCACAGCAGGCGCAACCGTCGTCGCCGCCAATTGACCCGGAACCGAATCAGGGCTAGCAAAGTTGAGCAATTTTTTCAATGCTTCGGGCAATTCTACCTCTTGGGCGGTCAGGTATTCTTGCAAGTGGCGGGCAATTTCCGGCCTGCTGCGGAGGGCCGGCAAACAGTCAATAAATCGAAACAACTGCACCCGCAGTCCGGGGCTGGCCATCGCCCAATCCATGAGTTTGTCGTCCCAGCGCATTTGGTCTTGGAGTTGACCGAAAAAAGAGCGCTTTTTCTCTTGAGTTGCCCGCAATATTTCTTTGGCAATTTCTTGAGTTTTTTCTTCGTAGATGTTTTCAGATACTTGTGCGATCATTGGTAATAAGTAATTTGTAATTTGTAATTAGCTACAGGGGGACTTTATGTATTTTGTAAATACCCCCTGATACAATTATAGTTGCTATTTGACTTCAATTTTAACTTGGTAGTTTGCTTGGCGATCGCCTGAAATTTCAATAGTATAATCGCCGCTACTGGCTAGTTGACCTTGCCACTGACCTGTGCTATCAGCAGTACCTAAATTTTCACCGTTAGGAGCAATAATTGCGGCGCTAACTTGACCTTCTTGAACATTTATTGTCATGCTTTGGCCGCTATTGCACTCCAGTAAGTAGCGCCTGGATATGTTGGCTCGCAAACTATTGCTCAGAGTAGTTCCCGTAGCACCAGCTTGAAAGTAAACTCGCTCGGTTACAGGGGTTTCAACCGCAGCGGGAGAAGGAGAAGGAGAAGGCAAAGGAGAAGGCAACGGCGAAGGCAACGGCGAAGCAAGTTGCGGAACGCCAGACACAGAGGGTATTTGAGTGGGACGGGGCGACGGATAGATTGTGGCGGGCAGTCGAGTTCCAGGTGCTGGGGGAAGTCCGGGCCGGCGGCTGGCGGGCGCTGTTGCCACAGGCGGAGGGCTTTCGGGGAGGGGTACGTCAGCGGGTAGTTTGATTTGCAGGTTCGCTCTTTCCTGATACATTCTCCACGCTAGCAAACTGCCGAGACTAAGGACGGAACCGACTAACATTCCGCTGAGAAAAACTGCTAAGATTTGCCAGGAGCGAGCTGGTTTTGGTTCGGGGTTGGCAGTTGGAATTGTTGGAGGCGGATAACTTGCAAGTTGAGTTGTTGCCGGCGCGCTATCGGCGGCAATTGGAATTGTTTCGGCCTCGTCGATTGGCGCTGAAATATCTTTGGACGCGACAATTTCTGCGGGAGTTTCTAGGGGTGCGGAAGTTGAATCGCCACTGGCAATTTCACTGCGATCGAACTCATCACTGGCAGTGGAAATTGTTTCCGGTTGCTGAGTCAAAATTTGTTTTTTTTCCTGTTCGTCGCTCATGGGGCTAAATTTATTTTACAAAGACCGCTTTTAGACATTTTACGTTACTGGTGCGATCGCCTGCACTGAACAACTACGGCAATGCTCTTGACAAATTGCCGTCCGTGTCTATCGAGAAATCTATCTGCTGGGGCGATCGCAATTTACCAATTTTCTGTAAATATTGAGTACAAATTGCGATCGCAAATTACTACTGGGCTCCAGTATTAGGCAAAGACTGCCAAAAAGGCCGCTCTTCTGGCTTCCTCACAGTATTAGTCGCCGACTGCACGTTTCCTTTCAATTCTTGATAATACCTGTCATCCAGAAAACTAACGCTGACGCCAGCAGGAAGCAGGAGTTGGCGCAATCTTTCCTGAGTGTAATCTACACCCTCAATCATTGGCCCGCGCGGATTTGAAACTAACAATTTGCCGTTAACTGGCACCGAATTGACCATATTAGGCCACCAAGCATAACCGCTGTAGCCAAACATCACCGGAACTTGAATAATTTGGTCGTCTCGGAGTAAAAATTCTCTTTTCAACTTCTCTATAATCGGATTAAGTTTCTGATTTTGCAAATAGAGATTGTGTTGAATTAAAGCGCGATTTTGCAAAGCGGCGCTGACAGTTGTTTGAGTGCTCAAACCGCGATTAATCGTCACATCGCCGTAACCTCTTCCCTCCAATTCTTCCAATAGCTTAACTCCGGCTTCGGGACTGGCGATCGCCATTACATATTGTCCGGGAGTTTGAGTGGGAATAAAATTGATAATTTCATCGACTTGGCGAGTCAGAAGCCAAGAAGTATCAATATCCACTGGCGGCCCTTGAATTCGCTGAGCTTGAATAAAATCAAGTACCTCTGGATTAAAACTAGCATTTCCCGAATTCCCGTAATAAACTCGACCCATTGGGTGTCCCGGAATCGGCGGTGTCACCTGCAAATTGCCGTATCCGTCAGACCACTGACTTACAGGGTCTAAAGAACGAGGATTGCCAATTTTAAATACTTTCAAATTCCGGTCTTGAGTTGATTTAACAGGCGGGTTTTTTTCGGGTTCGCTATTGCTTTTTAGGGCTACATTAAACAGGCGTATATCCGAGTTTTCTGGCAATTGAACGTAGCCGTTTTTCTGGGTATCTTGCATCCAAGTGCGATCGCCCTGGAGAATTTTTACTTTAGCGCCCGTGGGTTCTACTGCTTGTTTTAGTTGCGAGATAAATTCGCTGTTTACCGCGCCTCTGTCGCTGACCTGAACTTCGGTTACTGGTGCTGTATTGGGCGCTATCATCCAAGGACTAACGCCCATTTGGATTGTTGTAGAGGCGATTTCTTGGCCGTTGTTTTGGGCAGTGGCTTTGAGATTAACAGTGCCGTTCCAATTGCGATCGGCAAATTGTTTTGCTTCGACACCTAAAACAATATTTGTGCTGAAAACTAGAGGTTTAGCACCGGATATATCTACAGGTTGCCAGCCGTCGCCCGTCTTCTGAAAAACGCTGATGTGAGGGCTAGCAATGCTGTCAGCCGTAATAAATAACTGAGAGGTTTTGAAGTTTTCAGACAGTGTTAAGTTAACTTGAGAAAGCATTGCTGCACGGCGGGGAGCGCTAACTTTGGTTTGTTTCCAAGTCGGTATCTTGCCGCGATCGTTATTGCGATCGTTAAATAAAATTAGCGCGCCCTTGGACAAAGACCATTGTTCTTTTCCGGCTTCGTCTTGCTCGTTAATTTGGCCATCTCTGTTGGTATCTCCCGCAAAGAAAAAGTTCGGCGGCGACCCAGCAGGCGTAACTGGGGCGGGAGTAGGTGTTGCAGTTAATTCAGGAGTTGGTTGAGAAGTTGCTTGCTGATTTCTCTCTAACTCTTGTCTTTCAAGGTCTTGTCTGGCTAATTCTTGTCTGGCTAACTCTTGTCTTTCAAGTTCTTGTCTGGCTAACTCTTGCCTTTCAAGTTCTTGTCTTTCAAGTTCTTTTCTGGCTAATTCTTGCTTTTCAAGTTCTTGTCTGGCTAACTCTTGCCGTTGGAATTCTTGCCTTTCAAGTTCTTGTCTGGCTAATTCTTGCCTTTCAAGTTCTTGTCTTTCAAGCTCTTTTCTGGCTAATTCTTGCCTTTCAAGTTCTTTCCTGGCTAATTCTTGCCTTTGGAATTCTTGCCTTTCTAGTTCTTTTCTAGCCCGGTCTTTTTTCTCTTGCTCTTTTCTCTCTATTTCTCGACGAGCAAATTCTTTTTTCTCTTGCTCTTTGCGGGCTCGCTCTCTTATCTCTTCTTCCTCGGCTCTAACTTTCTCAATAGAACGTGCAACTTGCATTTCATAGGTAGCGACACTGAGGTTTCCTTGGTATTCGATGGTTTTGTCGATCGCCCCATCGGCCAAAAAAGAATCGTGAGGAATGAGTCGCAGCGTATTGATAGCCAACTGCCACAGCCGCTGGGACTGTTCCCAAGTAGCAGAAGAAGGATTAGAAGTGCGTCCTATTAAGACTGCTTGGGCGGCTAATTTAGCAGCATCGTCCCAATTATATTTGGCTCTTTCTTCTATTTGAATCTGACTTTGAACATTTTGGAGTTGCTGCGTCAGAGTTTGAGATTGCTGACGGTGGATTGCTGATTTCCAAAGTTCGGCCGGAAACGGGGCGCTGTCGGGAGTTTTGGCAAGGTTATCTAATTGTACTTTCAGTCGATCGCGCAATTTGTAGAGTTCGGAAAGGGATTGCGGAGTTTCGCGCTCTGGCTGTCGCGCAGAGAGTGCGAGTTGGTAGTTTAAGGAAGGTTGAGCCAGTGTTGTGGGGACTGCAACCCAAATAATACCGATGACGACACCGAAACCATTGACGATCGCGATCGCAATATATTTAACCAAGCGCATATAGTTTATCCTCAGACACGCCAATAATTTTACCTAATCTTGGGAGCAATGGGGGATTTAATTATAAGGACTTACGCATTCGGGCCCAGAAAACAGGTTTTTTACGAAAAGACGCGTTCTTACCCACAGATGAGGTAAGAAACCCGGTTTCTTTGTCGGAGTCCGTATGTCTTGTTATGGCAAATTCGTGCCATGTTTTAAGCACCCTCATTTTCTTTAATAGTTGCTTCAATTTCGTCTGGGTAAGGCTCGGCATCAGCCCACGGATTTACCAAATCAACGACAACGAAGTCCCTCTCGCTGGAGACTGAAGAATATTGATATCAAAACAAAACCCCAACAAAAACCCGGTTTCTACAAGAAACCGGGTTTTATCATCCGCGTTAATCCGCGTTAATCTGCTGTTAAAAAATCCTACAACTGCTTCACCTCAGAAACCAATTTGGCAACCACATCCTTAGCGCTACCAAACAACATCATCGTCTTATCCTTGTAGAACAACTCATTATCTACACCGGAAAAACCAGCACTCATCCCGCGCTTAATCACGATCGTATGTTTGGCCTTATCAACCTCCAAAATCGGCATCCCGTAAATCGGGCTCGCCGTATCGTGACGCGCCGCCGGATTCACCACATCATTCGCCCCGATTACCAAAGCCACATCAGTTTCGTCAAACTGCGGATTGATATCGTCCATATCGTACAACTGCGGATAAGGCACGTTTGCTTCCGCCAACAGCACATTCATGTGTCCCGGCATCCGCCCAGCCACCGGGTGAATCGCGTATTTCACGTCAACACCCATTTTTTCCAAACCGTCGGCTAACTCGCGCACCGCGTGCTGTGCTTGCGCTACAGCCATTCCGTAACCGGGAATAATTACAACCGATCGCGCATAACCCAACATCATCGCACTTTCTTCGAGATTGATGCTGCGAACAGTTTTGTCAGTAGCACCAGCAGCCCCAGCAGCACCTGCAGCACTTCCGCCACCGCTACCAAAGGCGCTAAACAGCACACTAGAAAGCGATCGATTCATCCCTTTGCACATGATTTGCGTCAAAATAATCCCCGACGCGCCAACAAGTGCACCAGCGATAATCAGCATATTGTTCATCAAAATGAACCCAGCCACACTCGCCGCAATCCCCGAATAAGAGTTAAGCAGCGACACCACCACCGGCATATCACCACCGCCAATCGGGAGCACAAACATGATGCCCAAAATATTGGAAATCGCCACCAAAGCCAGGAATACCGGCACATTCTCCGGGTTAAACAGCATATAACCGCTGCCGGCTAAAAGTGCGATCGCCAGCATGGCATTAAACGGCTGTTGCAGCGGAAACGTCATGGGCGCACCAGGTAGCAATTCTTGCAGTTTCGCAAACGCCACAAGGCTACCAGTGAAAGTAATTCCGCCAATCAACACACCCAAAAGGATCGTGATTGTCGCGTCTGGAGTTGGCGATTCCGGGATGCTGAGATAGCGCCAGAATTCACCCACAGCAACGAGTGCAGAAGCCGCGCCCCCGAAACCGTTAAGCAAACCCACCATCTGCGGCATATCTGTCATCGCCACGGTATTCGCCATAATCGTTCCCAAAATGGAACCGACGATAATTCCGACAGCAATCAATTCGTAGCTGACTACTTGCTTTTCGAGCAAAGTACCGACGATCGCAATTAACATCCCGATCGCAGCTAACACATTCCCTTGACGCGCGGTTGCAGGGGAACCCAACTGTTTCAAACCGATAATAAACAAAGATGCGGCAACTAAATAACCTAGTTGAATGCCACTGGGCAGAAAATCGCTCACGCTTTAACCTCTTTTTTCTTGAACATTTGCAGCATTCGATCGGTTACTAAGAAACCGCCGACAACGTTAATTGTGGCCAGGGCGATCGCGATCGTCCCCAAAATCGAAGTAACAGTCACATTGCCTTGGCCTGAAATCAGAATTGCACCTAAAACCGCAATTCCCGAAATCGCATTCGATCCCGACATCAAAGGTGTGTGCAGCGTCGGCGGGACTTTATTAATTACTTCAAATCCCACAAACGACGCTAGAGTAAACACCACTAAACCTGCAATCAATCCTTCTGCCATAACACTTGGTAATTGGTAATTGGTAATTGGTGTGAAATTAACGCTAAAGTCCTTTATCTCTCGTTTGTTGCCGAGTCTCGATCCCCCTAAATCCCCCTTAAGAAGGGGGACTTTGAATACTTCTTGTTCCCCCTTCTTAAGGGGGGTTAGGGGGGATCTGGCCCTAGTCACCAAACAAAAAAAGCCTTTTCTGGAGATATTTAATCAGTTCTTCAGTCCTCTTAAGAGGACTTTAGCTTTGAGGCAGGGGTTTCAACCCTTGCCGGACTTGCCGGACTTTGCCTCATAACGACAGAATCTAACTGACGGCTGAAGCCTGAGCGGCCAAAGCATCGCGAACTCGCTGGTTGCTAATTTCACCGTCGCGGGCGACGCAAGCACCAGCAATGATATCGTCTTCAAAATTCAAATTGAGTTCCTTATCTTTCACCATCAACTGAAGTAAAGCCGAGATATTCTTCGAGTAAGTTTCGCTAGCGTGGACAGGCATCGAGGAGGGCACATTAATCGGGCCGATGACATTAACGCCGTTCCATTCAACATCTTTCCCCGCTTCAGAACATTCGCAATTGCCGCCTTGTTCCGCCGCGAGGTCAACAATTACCGATCCGGGCTTCATTTGAGAAACCATTTCTCTAGTAACTAAAATAGGTGCTTTTCTGCCGGGAACCTGAGCCGTTGTAATCACTGCATCGGAAGCGCTGACGTGTTGGGTGAGCACTTGGCGGGTGTATTCTTTAGCCGCTTCTGATAGCTCTTTAGCATAACCTCCGGCGGCGACGGTTTCTTCCTTGAGTTCGACATCAAGGAATTTAGCGCCCAAACTTTGCACTTGTTCTTTTGTTTCCGGGCGGATGTCGAAAGCTTCGACTACCGCACCCAAACGGCGCGCTGTGGCGATCGCCTGCAAGCCAGCAACGCCCACACCCATTACCAATACTTTCGCGGGGCGAATTGTACCCGCCGCCGTTGTCAGCATCGGAAAATACTTTGGCAAAGCTGCGGCTGCGATCAGTACCGCTTTGTAACCGGCGACGTTACCCTGAGATGACAGCGCATCCATGCTTTGAGCGCGGCTGGTGCGCGGGATCATTTCCATGCTGAATGCCGTTACTTTGCGATCAGCTAAACGCTGAACTAAAGCTGGATCTCCCAGAGGATTCAAAAATCCGATGAAAACGCCTCCTTCCCGGAGTTGATGAACTTCTGATTCTTGCAAGGCCCCGATTTTCACGACGACATCGGCTTCGCCCCACAGCCTAGCGGTATCGGCGACAACCTGAGCTCCCGCTTCTTCGTAAGCAAGATCCGAGAAAAAGGATTGTGCGCCGGCACCGGCCTCAACCCAAACTTCGACGCCCTGTTTGACTAATCGGGCTACAGCGTCGGGTACTAAAGCCACCCGGCGTTCCCCTGCTGCTATTTCTTTTGCGATCGCTAATTTCATACACTCTCCTTATTTAAGCCTTCCTAGGACGGTTGAAACCGCGCCTACACAGCAGACAAAACCTGCCTCCGCAGGTTTCTTGAAGTGCGATTTTTAATCGCCCGATGCCTTGCTTTACATTGAAGCAGCCGTTCCCCTAAACTTCTCTCGTTGATACTAAAGCCGATCGCCCAAATTCGACCCGTATCTTTAACTTATCTTATACATTCAAATTCGCTAAATTGTTCAGTTTGCCACCGATTATGATATAATTTTATGTCGCCTACTTCTGTAGTTTGAATGTCTGTTATCAGTATTACGCAAAAAATACGCAAAAAAAAGTGACCTCAGCCACCTGTCGCTCGCCCTCATCAAATTGCTGAGACATTCGATATTATTGTAGGCACGATCGCAAATTTCGGGCGAGCAATATTTAAGGTTCACCAAAAGTTTAATTAGAGGAGTTGTTATGCGACGATTATTTTCAGCACTAGCGGTTACAGGTTGCTTGGTGGCTGGATTACCCGCCATCAGTTTAGCCCAGTCCATGCCAGGATTCACGATTTTCGGCGGCCCCGAGCGCGCCAACCAATTAAGCTATCGCTTGGATTACGGTACAGCCGGGATGAGCGGCGATAGATATCGGCTGCGAATTCCTTCCAAAAAAGTAAGTTTGGCGATCGCCCAACTGAACATATCCTATCCAGACTACTACAAGGGCGAATTTGACCAAAAAGACATTAAAGTGCGCGTCAAAGATAAAACAATAGAATTGCAAGAAGTAATCTGGGACAAAGAAAATCGATTCATAGAAATTTATCCCAAAGAACCAATTGCTGCCGGCAACAATGTTGAGGTTGTACTCTCCAACGTCAGAAACCCATCTCCCGGCGGAATGTACCATTTCAACGTCCGCATCCGCACCCCCGGCGACGTTCCCTTGCTGCGTTACCTCGGTACTTGGCTGTTGAGCATTAATTGAGGGAAGGATTCGGGGAAGGAATTTTTCGTCAGTCAAGCGATCGCGACAGAAAAATTAAATGTGGCGATCGTTTTGCTGCGGGCAAAAATTTAACAATACTCAAATCCGCGTTTTCGGGAGTTGTAAAATAGAACTTTCGGCTCATATCGCAATTCTCAATGATTCGTAATAATGAGTCTAGGGGCAGTCCCTCGATGGTTGCCCTTGGCTAATTAGGGGTAGGCCCAGGGGCGCTACCCCTACCAAATGTTTACCAATCAAATAGGATTGCTCTAGCCGTACTCTCGCATGAATCTACTAGCAAAAATCAAAACTATACAAATTCCTCCAGCGCTGCGATCGAGAAATTATCGCCTGTTTTTTGCAGGACAAGGCATCTCCCTAATTGGCAATTGGATGACACAAGTCGCTACTGTTTGGCTTGTCTACAATTTGAGCGATTCACCTTGGATGCTGGGCGTAGTGGGATTTACAAGTCAAATCCCCACATTAATTTTACTGCCTTTTGCAGGAGTTTTAATCGATCGCTGGAACCGCCACCGAGTGATAATTGCCACTCAAATATTAGCGATGGTTCAATCCTTAGCGCTAGCATTTTTAGCGCTAACAGGAGTCGTTAACATTTGGCAGATCCTGGTACTGAGTTTCTTTCAAGGCGCAATTAATGCCTTTGACGCGCCGGCACGGCAAGCTTTTGTACCGGAACTTGTAGAAAAGAAAGAAGATTTAGCAAATGCGATCGCCCTCAACGCTTCCATGTTCAACGGAGCCAGATTAATCGGCCCAGCAATTGCAGGTTTGCTGATAGCTACAGTCGGCGCAAGTTATTGCTTTCTCATTGACGGGCTCAGCTACATCGCCGTAATTGCCGGCTTATTAGCGATGCAAATCAAAGCCCGTAAAATTGCCGCAACTAATACCAAACCCTTACAAAGATTAAAAGAAGGATTCGTTTATGCCTTCGGGTTTCCCCCAATTCGAGCAATTTTACTGCTATTAGCATTAGTAAGTTTTGCCGGAATGTCCCACACAGTATTAGTCCCAATTTTTGCCACCAAAATTCTGCAAGGCGACGCACAAACCCTCGGCTTTTTGATGGCATCTTCGGGAGTTGGCGCCTTCGCAGGCGCGATTTATTTGATTTCTCGCAAAAGTATAGTTGGCCTCGGCAAATGGATTGCGATTTCACCGGCCATTATGGGATTCGGACTGATAGGTTTTGGTTTGTCCCGCGTCTTGTGGCTGTCATTAATCATGATGTTGTTTGTGGGGTTTGGTTTCATTATCCAATTTGCAGGAGGAAACACATTGTTGCAAACAATTGTGGAAGACGACAAACGCGGAAGAGTCATGAGCATATACACGATGGCATTTTTTGGAGTGACACCGTTTGGGAATTTAGTTGCTGGCGGATTGGCCAATTATATCAACGCTCCCAATACAGTCATCATTGGAGGTATAATTTGTGTTTTAGGCTCCATAGTTTTTACCAAACAGTTGCCAGCTTTAAAAAACTTAGTCCGGCCACTTTATCAAAAAATGGGTTTAATTCCCCAGTAACAATTTAGTGTAAAAGCACAAAGGCCAACATTAAGCAACATTCCCAAAGCTAATATCTGACTGTATCTCTAGCAATCCTCAACAATTTGTAAACTTCTCTCTTTCCCTCTTCTCTTCTCTTTCTCTGTGCCCTTTGCGCCCTCTGCGGTTAAAAAATCCAAATTAATTACGCAACCAGAGGTTAAACCAAGCAAATACAAGTGCAATCGCATCTCTTTCAGAGATTCAAGCAGCTTTAGGCGCAACTTGAGAAAAAGGTTCTGGGATTTCCACCGCGTATCTAGTCGCAGAAATTGTTTTTTAACTTGTTCACCATTCTTGCTGGGCTTCTGCTTCTGCTTGGATTAAATTTTGCCGCAGTTGTACCCAATTTATTTGATGGGAGGGCAAATCTTCGATGAGCTTTCCGCGCTGTAAATGCAGAATTCGCGTGCTAAATTGCTCGGCTAATTCTAATTGGTGGTTGACCATTACAATTGTGGTTTGGCCGTTTGTTAGCTGTGTCAATACTTGCAAAAGGTGGGCGGCTTTTCCTGCGTCTAGGGCGGATGTTGGCTCGTCTAAAAGCAAGATTTTTGGTTGCAGGATGATGCCGCGGGCGATCGCCACGAGCTGTTTTTGGCCTGTGGAAAGCTGGAATTCGCTGCGATTGAGCCATTCTTGGGGTATGTGCAGTTGTTCGATCGCCCCGCTAATTCTCTCAGCAATGTTTGATGAAGTCACGCCCCGCAGCTTCAAAGGATAAGCCAATGCTTCTCGCACCGACATTCCCAAAAGCTTGGATTCTTGCAGGATGAGGGTGATTTGTTTGCGGAGTTCGATCGCAGGTATTTGGCGATATTCTGTATTTTCCAGATAAATCGAGCCGCTGGTGGGAGTGCTGAGGCGATTTAGCAACCGCAACAGCGTTGTTTTCCCCGCACCTGAAGGGCCAACAATTGCCACGCGAGATCCCTTGTGTACCTGAAACGATATATTTTCCAACAAATGACTTGAGGCGATCGGTGTTTTTAAACTAACATTATCAATTCGCAGTTGAGGATTTGTTTCTGTATTATTTTCCGAATAATTAGGCATTTAATTAATTAAAAATATGGCTTTCGTGGAACTGGCCTCTTGCCCGTTTTTAAGGCAGGCAAGATGCCCACTCCCCAATTTAACTCACTCTTTGTGGAACGGGCCTCTTGCCCGTTTTTAAGGCAGGCAAGATGCCCGCCCCACCAACTCCAACTCAAAGTTTTACAGCTTTTTCTAAAGGAAAACCTAGCTTTTCGCGCTGTTCCAAATAAAGCTGAGCAACTCGCCGCGCCAAATTGCGAATTTTGGTGATGTAGCGGGTTCTTTCCGTTACCGAAATCACGCCTCTAGCATCGAGCAAATTAAAAGTGTGAGAACATTTTAACACATAATCAAGACTCGGCAAAACCAATCCTTTTTTTGTCAATTGTTCGGCTTCTTGCTCGTACAATCCAAATAGAGTAAACAGCAATTCGGGATTAGAAGCTTCAAAGTTATAAGTACACTGTTCTATTTCTCCTTGCAGGTGAACGTCGCCGTAAGTGATGCCATCTTTCCACTGAATTTTCGTCATGGCATCGACTTCTTGGAGATACATTGCGAGGCGTTCTAGTCCGTAGGTAATTTCAATGGATACGGGGCGACAGTCAATGCTACCGCACTGTTGAAAGTAGGTAAATTGGGTGATTTCCATGCCGTCGAGCCAGACTTCCCAGCCGACGCCCCAAGCTCCGAGGGTAGGGGATTCCCAGTTGTCTTCTACGAAACGAATGTCGTGGTCTTCTGGGCTAATTCCTAATGCTCTGAGGGAGTCTAAATAGATGTCTTGGATGTTGGGAGGAGAGGGTTTAATTAAAACTTGATATTGATAGTAATGTTGGAAGCGGTTGGGATTTTCGCCGTAGCGTCCGTCGGTGGGGCGGCGACAGGGTTCGATGTAGGCGACTGACCAAGGTTCGGGACCGATTGCTCTGAGAAAGGTGTGGGGATTCATGGTTCCTGCACCTTTTTCTGTGTCGTAGGATTGGGCGATCAGGCAGCCTCGATCGCTCCAGAATTTGTTTAAGGTGGCAATGACTGATTGAAAATTCACTGGTTTAAATATGGCTAGTATGTGTCTCAACTTATTTAAGCATACTCAAGGCAGGGTTGATTGAAATAAACCCTGCCGAAATTAGATAAGAGATGCTGAACGTATCGCTGGATATTTAAGTTCTTTTTTCAGGTATATTGTATCGATCGAGTTATTGCGCTCGATAATAGCAATGTTTTCTAGATCGATACTCGCATTGCGATCGGGCGCGTTGAGTCACTAACTGACGCAAAGTGGCTCATACATAACTCATGCTGCTGTCTGTATTTGTAAGCATGAGCTTTGGCTAAGCGCACCCAAGGTTCTAGCAGCAAGTATCGATCGAGTTCGACTGCTTCCGATTGGGAGAGAGTGCCGGATTTATGGCGATCGAATAGTTCGACGATTTGGCGATCGTCTCTGGGGGGGTGAGTTCCTGGAGTGCGCGATCGAGGGCTTCTGGGAGGCGATCGCCCAATGGTTGCAGTTTTGCACCCCGGGCGATCGGGGATTTCTAATATAATTTTCATTAGCGGCGATGTGAGGATAGGAATTAGTTCGATTTTAACAAATGGGCGATTGATAGATAGTTTGAGGGTCCCTCAGTTTCCTTACCGTTGGCAATCCGATCGAAGATAGCGCTTAAGTCATCCTGAACATTAATGATAATTACCATTCTTCTCATATGTCAAAAATTAACCAAATTCAAAATAAGTTAAGAGAACTAGACGGTGGGGCTTTCCAAAAACTAGCTGACGCTTACCTCCACAAGAAAGGTTATGAGCAGATCAACTCGGTAGGGTCTGTGATTGGAGCAGATAAAGTCCGAAAGGGAACTCCTGACACGCTGGTGCTACTACCAAATGGTAAATACCTCTTTGCCGAACACACAACACAGCAAGACGGAATCTATGAGAAGCTCAAGAAGGATCTCGACAAGTGTTTTGATGAAGCAAAGACAGGTATAGCCGTTAAAAAAATTGACGAAGTTGTTATCTGCTATACGTCTACCCTTAAAACATCTGAGCTAGATTTACTCAGGGAACAGTGTCAGAAACGTGGGGTTAACCTCAATATCTTCGGCATCGATACACTCTCTTACGATCTCTACCAAAAATATCCAGGCATTGCACGAGATTTTCTTGGCATTGAGGTAGACACGAGGCAGATTGTTACTCCTGATGAGTTTGTTACTGCATACGACAAAAGTGCGATCGCCACTCCTCTTAGCACAACCTTCCACTTTCGGGAAGAAGAGTTAGCGCAGGTATTGCAGGGACTTGAGGAAAGCAATCTTGTTGTAGTGTCTGGTAAAGCAGGAGTAGGCAAGTCTCGGTTTGTACTGGAGTGTTGCGATCGATTTGTGGCAGTTCACCCTGAATACAAAGTTCAATGTATTTTTCTTCGAGGAGTAGATCTTTTTGAGGATTTGCGCGTCTACTTTGCGGAACCAGGCAGCTACCTCATTTTTGTAGATGACGCTAACCGTGTCAGTAAATTTGAATATTTCATTCAACTTCTTAGCGACCAGCGCGAGGATCAACAAATTAAAGTCATTGCTACTGTTCGAGACTATGCCCTGGAAAAAGTCCGAGAGGTAGCACGCTCCTATCCAGATTGGAGGGATTTAGAACTCAACCCTCTGAAAGAAGAGCAGATCAAGCAACTTGTTAATGATGAGTATGGCATTATCCATCCTCTCTACTCCGCGCGAATTGCCGAAATCGCTAAAGGCAATCCCCGACTTGCAATTATGGCCGCGGCAGTCGCGAAGCGGGAGAACACGCTGGAAAGCATTAGTAATGTATCGTCTCTTTATGACGAGTATTACGGCTCAATCCGCCGAGATATCGAAGAACTCGGTGACGAAAACATTTTGAAAGCGGCTGGTATTGTTGCATTCTTTAGGGCAGTAGATTACTCCAATAAGGAAATGATGGGAGCAATCGAGGAAGCATTCGGGATACCCCAGGAAGTGTTTTGGGAAGCGGTACGTCGGTTAGATGGCTGGGAATTGCTCGATCTGTACGAAAACGAGGTAGTACGCACCTCTGACCAAGTTCTTGCTACCTATTTTTTCTACCTTGCTTTCTTCAAGGAGCGATCGCTCGATTTTGCTGCTCTCCTACAGCACTTTTTCCCTCGCCTTCAGTATCGACTTGTTGATGTTCTCAACCCTGTCCTGAACACCTTTGATAGCATGAATATCCTTGAGGTAATGCGTCCTGATGTCGATCGGGCTTGGGAGACATACGAGAAAGCAGGAGATGAAGTAAACCTGATGCGCTTTATGCAAGTGTTTTGGTTACTCAAGCAGACAGATATACTTCTCTATGTTCGTGACTGTATCTCCAAAATTGAACCAGAGTCAGTAGACGTTTCTAAGCTGGAAATTAACCACAGCTCAAATCTCTCATCGCCTTCTCTACTCAGCACATTGGGTTTGTTCAGCTATTCAGATGAGAATAATCTCCGAATTGCGTTAGATCTCCTCTTTAAGTACCTCACCAAACGACCAAGCGAATTATCACAGGCGCTTTACCTTCTTACCAAACGATTAGGGTTTGAGTATGACTCATGGGCTTACGGATTCATTAAGCAGCAGATAGTCATTGATGAGTTGTGGAATAAAGTAAACGACGGAAAGGAGCAAGTATTATCAAAACTGTTTCTCGCAGTAGCTGAACATTACCTACAAACACAATTTGATACCACTAAATTGAATGGGAGAAGTACATTGAATATCATTGAATTTGAATTGCAACCTAGCCCAGAACTCATTAACTTGAGGCGGAGGATTTGGGAGCGGGTATTACAGCTTTACCAGATACCTATTTTCCAAAAAGAAGTGCTTGATCTTCTTCACAAATACTGCTTATCTGGTCACAAAATTTCTGTAAATGAGTTGATAGCACAAGATGCAGTGGAAGTCATTCCTTTTATCGAATCAACACTAGATTCTAGCAGCTATTGTCACTGTATTGTGGTTCAAGATTGCTTAGATCATCTTGAAAATCATCAGGTGGCATTCAGTGAGGATCTGCGCGACCGCTTTACAAACGACACTTATGCTCTATCCAAGGTACTTCTATTTGACTGGGGAGAGAGAAAAAACCGGGATTTGGAATACGAGGAATACCAGCAACTAAAGCGAGAACAGATTGAAGCACACTTCACAAACTACTGCTTCACAGATTACAAGCAGTTTTTCGAGCAATGTCTTGAGATTCAAGGAGAAACAGATCGTCGAAACCATAATAAATCTCATTTTCCGACTCGAGTGGTGGAAGTGCTAATAGCTCTGGCGGATCGGGATGGTGATCTATATGTTGAGGTACTAGAACACTATCTCAACCTTGGAGATCCACTTAAGCTCTATCACCGACCTCTTGTCAATAGGCTGATGAAAATTTATGGAGTTGAAGAAGCCTATCAATTTCTCAACAAACTCGATTACCCTTCAAGGCGGGAATGGTTGTTCGGCTTTTATCGCTTACTTCCTCAAGATGAGATTAAAGTTGAGTGCTTGGATCAGATATACGAACTGTATAGGGAGAGCGCACCCGATGAAATGCCGCAGGATTTAGACTTCCTTCTAAAATACCGCTCGTTCGATGAAAATGTAGTCGTCCGGGTAGTAGAGATTATCCTGGAGAAGATCGCTGAGGATTCAAACTACTCCTCTGCTCTATCTCTCTTCAAACAATACATGGAGGTAGACCAAGCTTTACTCGACCCCTTCAATAATTATCTAGATTTGCTCAAAAAAGCCTATCTTGCCGTCCTGAAAACAGACTGGCATAGAGAGTGCAACGAGCAAATTTTTACCTACATCCTAGACCTCGATCCTAACTTCATCTTTGAATATATCGATTGGATTGATAAGCAGAAAGAACAATCACACCATTTTCACGATACCCGTGACTATTCATTTCTTTGGAGGCGTGAAAACTATGAAGAAATAATGAGTCAGATAGTTGAACACCTTTATACACGGGAGCAAGAGCCCCGTCTATTGCCTATAAAATTTTTCATACTCACTGAAGGTGCTAGAGACAACGCTCTCATAGAAGAAAGACAGGATAGCTTACTAACAAAGCTCCTTGAAAAGCGGCATAAAGACATTGAATTTATACGGTTTTTGTTTGGTGCTATCGGCGATTTTTCTGATGAAAGACGCTTTCGATTTATCGCTTTATTCCTTAAAAGCAATAATAATTTTGAGGAATTTGAAAAACTTCCTCTTGAACCCGCTACTTGGAGTTGGCAAGGAAGTGCTGTTCCCATGTATCAGACTCGTGTCAAGTATTTCGAGTCGCTCCTTCAACTGCTCAATACTGTGGATTTTCTGCAACACAAGCAATATGTGGAACGATACGTTCATGGGCTTCGGGAAAGAATTGAGCAGGAAAAGAAGAAGAACTTTATGGAAGACTAAGTTTCAAATTAATGTCAGCAGTGCGATCGCAGTGCTGACCTAGTACGTAGCACGATAGCCTTTGCGAAAAAATTCAACAGGGCGATCGTTTCCCCAAAGTCCTATAGCGAGATCGCAATTTCAGCAGATAACCAGTCAGCGCGTCCAACGGATTTACCTCGATGAATTGCCAGAAGCCACAGATCGATCGCGCTTGAGTCAAAGTTGTTAAACTGATAATCGAGCCAGCAGAGACAGCAGCAGAACAAGCGCGGCAGTCGATCGCAATAACCCGACAACCGATATCCAATCCCACCGTTCAACGCGATTTAATTAACCTCATCGAAACAATTATCGTCTACAAACTCCCCCAGAAAAGCCGCGAGGAAATTGCCGCCATGTTGAATTTAAGCGAAATAGTCAGAACCCCGACTTCTTGAATAAGTCGGGGTTCTGACAGTGAAAAAGTTGAGATTACTTTCTAGTTTAGTCTGCAGGAGCGAGGGAAACTAACAGAGTGATGTTGTCAACGCCGATGACATAAACCGTGTCTCCCGGTGTGAGGGTGATTTGGCCATCGCACCGTGCGGGCCACCAGCTACCTTGGAAGCGGACGCGACCTGTTTGATTCGGGTAAATCGATTCATCGACGACTGCTTCTTCGTTGAAGTAGTGAAAATTGGTGTTGATGTAGTTATCCATTAAGAGATTGTTTTCTGGGCTGTAGGTGTGAGTAGAAAAAATAGAACCGAAAGCTTTTATTACGTTAAACATTTTGTTGACTCCTTTTGTGTTAAAATATATCGAAGTTTAATCGCCTATTTTGTGTTCTTTGAAAAGTAGCATTTCCTGGTTGAAATTGATGACCAGGTTGTTCATGCTCTGATTTAGTCTGCGGGAGCGAGGGAAACTAACAGAGTGATGTTGTCAACGCCGATGACATAAACGGTGTCTCCTGGTGTTAGGGTGATTTGGCGATCGCAACGTGCGGGCCACCAGCTACCTTGGAAGCGGACGCGACCTGTTTGATTCGGGTAAATCGATTCATCGACGACTGCTTCTTCGTTGAAATAGTTAAAATTGGTGTTGACGTAATTTTTGATGAGCATATTGTTAGCGCCGCTGTATCCTTGGGTAGAGAAAATCGAGCCGAAAGCTTTTACTACGTTGAACATGATATTTACTCCTGTGGTGTTAAAATATGTGGATGTGTAATTGTCTGTTTATGCTATTTGAGAGGCTGCATTTCCTCGGTTAAGATTGATTGATTGCCTTGATATTTCATTGTTCCTGCCTTCCGTCGTTCTATCAGGATAAAAGGCAAAGAATTTTTGAAATGTTGAGGGGATTTGAGAAGCGGTTGGGGGGAGTATAAATCCAGTAATTCCGAGGTATTGAATTAAGGATTTCATTGTTGAGCAGTTGGTGGGATTTACCTCAAGGGTAGATGTGGTTAGCTACATTAGAGATTGTCTGATTCCGCATTACTGCTGCTGTGAATATCTGTGATTTTTGGGTTTAACTTTTGGGTTGAATTTTTTGATTGGCTTGTGACTCACTTGCTTTACATTTACTAATTTGCCAGGAGTCGAATATCTTTGGTGCGATCGCCAGTCCACTTTCCGAGTCTGGTACTGGCACAGGACACTTTCAAACCTGCAAACAACGATTTTGCAAAGGTTTCTGCCTACCTATCAGGCTGGTAGCTGTGCCAATTTAGTCAAGTGGACTATCGCAAACACTGAATTATGAACTTACGCCGTCTCGATCGCCCAATCCGGAATATCCATACATATCTAGTCCGTGACTTACGCACCAAACCTCTAAAAACCCAGTTTCTGACACCCTGTGCGCCATTAGGGGCCCGTAAGCGGATCTATGATATGAGGCACTTTACCAGGGCACTCACCCGCCCTCCCCATGCGATGTTGATTTGTACCTACCTATTTAGGCATAGAAAATAGGCGATCGAGATTGACGCAGATATCAGGAGGCGGTAGGAGTTTTTGATCGATGCGGCTCGATCGCACCCTGTTATCCAATTATTGAACGGGTCGAACTTAAAATCCATTCATAAATTCAGAATCTTAAGTTCATAAAAGTCATAATTATAGACAACCTGCTTGATACTGCATAATTGTTACAGGAATTCTGAATAAAGTTTTAGCTAATTGAGACAAACCGAACTTGAATTTAAGCGACTGTGGCAATTCTTGTACGGAAACTTCTACGAAGCCAAAGCGAGTATAAAATGATGCGAGCCGCTTTCCCAAACATTCTAAATATAGCGGTTCTGTAGCTTGTTGAATTAAATATTTTGCGAGGTAGCTTCCCAAACCTCGATCGCGCCAATCTTTCGCCACCACCAAACTGCCCAATTCTTGCGCGCCCGCAAAGTTCCGCAACTGTCCGCAAGCTGCCAATTTTCCCTCGCATTCGATGACCCAGAATTGCTCCCAGCGCAACTGAGTTGGATCGAGTTGGGCGCTCCACACTAACATTCTAATTGATTTGATGTCTTGAGCTGATGCTGGGCGGATGGCGCATTCAGACGGCAACGAAAAAAAACTTTCATTCATTATGATTCCATAAAATTAGCTTTAAGTAGGTAGGCGCTCTAAAACACAATTATGTTAAGGATTGTAAAGTATCCAAATGCCCTAAGCGTTGCTAAGTTAGCCCTGTTGACCTATTGTTACATAGCTCGGTTTAATCGCGCTTACCTACTTAACTACCGTCAGGCTTTTTTCAAGCTATACCGTAGGGTACAGAGTAATCTTTATGGGCTGGGACAACGCCGATGGCTCTTGGTCATTGCTCCCGCAGTCAGATGCCCGACACCAATGACAAATGACATTTCTAATACCCAGGCGGGCGTTGAAAAAAACCAGTTACTTGAGTTAATTTTTCCGCAATCTCTAGCAGTTTCAGATCGCTTCCACGGCGTCCCACCACTTGGACGCCGATGGGTAGTCCTTCTTTTGACTGGGTAAAGGGCAGCACTACGGCAGGGTTGCCAGTTAAATTGAAAATTGTTACGTAAGCACCTATTGTTGTCCAATAAGAGAACTCGCGACCATCCACCTCAATGGGTTCTCCTGGCTGACGGTGGGTGAAAGCAGGCACTGGCACCACTGGACACAGCCAAGCATCCCAATTAGATAAGAAACTTTCGATATTAGCAATCAGAATATCGCGCTCAATGAGGGCGGTGACATATCGTTGTTGCTGTTGAATCTGCGTCAGGTTTGGCTGGGATAAACCCAATTCAAATTTATAAATATTGAGGTAAGTATCACGTACCGCATTGCTATCAAAATTTGGCGGCACGTTGTGTTGCTCTACATAGCATCCTATATCTGTCAGGGATGATGCTAATTTCTCTAGAGCAGCTTTGGTTTGAGCTGTGGCTGGAATCTCACCAAAACCTTCTGTCCAAGCGTAGCGGTACGATTGTAGCGTGGTTGCTGGGTTAACTTGTTTGGATATCGGTATTACTTCTGGCTGGCGGGGGTCTGGATCTTGAATCAGTGACAGGCACAATCGCAAGTCTTCTACAGAGCGGGCAAGAGGCCCTATTGTTTGTAAGTGGTGGATAGTTTTAGGTGTTCCTGGTAATTCTGGAATATGTCCAAATGTTGAGACGCGATTCTGGGTTGGTTTCAAGCCGAAAATGCCACAGAAGTGAGAGGGAACGCGGATTGACCCACCAATATCACTACCAAGTTCAAGAGGGGATAACCCCGCAGCTATAGCACTCGCTCCACCCCCAGTGCTGCCGCCTGGCGTATATTCATGGTTCCAGGGGTTGTTTGTTCTACCAAACAGAGGACTGTTGGTCTGAAAGTTACCAGCTAGTTGTGGTGTATTCGTCTTGCCCAAAATAATTGCTCCAGCAGCACGCAGTCGAGCGACGACGGTAGCATCTTGCTTTGGGACATAATTAGCTAAGGGTTGATAACTGCTGGTTGTGCCTAATCCTTTGGTTTCGAGGGTGTCTTTGATAGTTACGGGTACTCCATGTAAGGGCCCCCAATTTTCTCCTTGAGCTAATGCTCGATCTGCCACTTTCGACTGCGCGATCGCATTTTCCGCATCCAGAGTCACAATCGCATTTAGTGCTGGGTTGTATTGAGCAATCTGACTCAAATAAGCTTCTATTACTTCTGTTGAAGAGACTTGACGAACACGGATTGCTTTTGCTAATTGATGAGCAGTTAAATAAACTAAATCATTCATTCTAATTAACTCTTGTTATCAATACCTAAGTAGGTAGGCGCTGTAAAACACAATTATGTTAATGATTGTAAAGTATCCAAATTCGCTAAGCGTGGCTAAGTTAGCCCTGTTGACATATTGTTACATAGCTCGGTTTAATCCCGCTTACCTACTTAGTAAATTTATTCTTATTTTCCGGGTCGAGTTCCAGAGGGTGCATTTAAGTATAACTTCAATCACTAGAAATTATACCACCTAGCCGCTTCAAAATGCGAAAAACTTCGTAAAGTTCATTTCCGGTATTCGCAATATCGAAAAGTTTAGATACGGCATACTGCGGTGTGTCTCGTTTGGTCATTTTGATAAATCGAAAGCTGCTACCATTCGTCAGAAGCCCAAATGTTACTGGTTCGGGGCTGGGGCCATTCAGCATATAAAATAGTAACTGATGAAGCCCAGCTTCAATAGAATATTGAGAGCGTTTTTCTTCGATCGCAACTACCCAAAAAGATTTCAGCAATAGCAGGACATCGATGCTACCCTTGACAATTGTATCTTCATCTTCAATAGTCAGTTCAACTGATTTTTCTGCCTCTATGTGAAAGGGAGTCAAGTAGAAATCTGCTAAAAATAGCAAAGGAGCCAGTACCACCATTTTTACGGTATCTTCCAGCATCGCGTACTTGACACTGTTGATATAACCTGCTTTTACGTTGTCGAGCGCTCGCTTTTTGTCATCGCTAATTTCCGGTAAATCGTCAATCCACTCCCGGAAGAATTGCTCGTCTTCACAAAGTTGAAAATAAAATTTTGTTTCGACATCTAGCAGAGTCAGTGTTTTTGCTTGAATGCTTTGTGTCATAGTTTTATTTAGTTATTTATTAGCTGTAATTTATTGTAGCATATCAACTGTCGATCGCCTCCAACAACACCTCCGCGCCAAACCTTACCGCATCGGTACAAAGCAATCCCGTTTCTGCTTGAACTTCAGCTATTGCTAACAGCGCATCTTCCTGATTTAAGTGATGAGTGTTGAGGGCAATCGCGCTCACTTTTCCCCCTGCAAAAGCACCCGCAGCAGCAGCAACCATTTCGTACAGTTCGACCACTTTTGATAACTTAGGAATCGATACGTGCGGGTGATTGCGAATGCTAGTTTGTCCGGCTCTGTGGGCTAAAATTAAGTGAGTTGGCTGCGAACCCCGCAACAGCGGCAGAGTCGCCGTCGAACCTGGATGCAATAACGAACCTTGCCCTTCTACGTGCAGAATATCGCATTCAGAACCCAATTTAATCACCATTTGTTCGACAGCACCAGCGGCAAAATCAACTCGCACTGCATCCAAAGGAATACCTTCATTTCCGATCATTAAACCCGTTTGTCCGGTTGCCAAAAATTTGGAACGCAAACCCCGCTGTAAGCAAATGCGGTTGAGTTCTAAACTGGTTGACATTTTGCCAACGCTCATATCTGTGCCAACGGTTAACACGCGGCGACAGTTTAATTTAGCAGCAGCGGCAGAGGCGATCGCACCGACAGATTTCGGTTCCTGACGCACGTCCCAAATCCATTGATTTTCGGTTAAGGGAACTGTTATCAAAGGTGCAAGTTTTGCGTGCAAACCGTTGACAATTGACAAACCTGCTGCTACCGCTTGATTAATTTCTGGCAGCCATTCCGCAGGCAAAACACCGCCGGAAGGAGCGATACCAATTAACAGAATATCCGGCGCAAATAGCAGTGCTTCTGCAACGGAAGCAACTATCGGTGCTTGTTGAGGAATGCCAGTTAATTCAGGTAAAGATTGTCCTGCACATTGGAGGTCTATTACGGCTACAATTTGTGCTTCGCTATAGCGCAAAAATGCTAAGCCTGTTTTGCCGGAAGGACCAAGAATTCCCTCATGCAGCAAGATAGCAACTTTGCCATTTTTGATCGGATAGTTTTTAGTCATTGGTTCACTGTAAGTAGATGAAGCTTGAAAATACATCAGGGCTGGACGCAGTGAGTGAAACTTTAGCTTTCACGAGCCGAAGGAAGGCAATCGCAAAGTTTATGATAGCTTGATATGCTGTTACATAGTAAAGTTTATTTTCGCCGACCTACTTACTTCTATTCTCCAATCTCAATTCGCCGCACTCCCAATCCCGATCGCCCGTTTGGCAGCAAACACCCATTTTCGACGATCGCACCGGTGAAAGGATCGTCTAATAAATTTAAGTGACTGTCCAAATCCAAATAGTCCGCTAGGGGGGAAAGTTGCGCTGCTGCTGTATTTGCGATCGCGCTATCTGAATAGCAGCCGAACATTACTTGCAAATCGCAGGCTTTTGCTGTGTGAATCATCCGCATTGCTTCGGTCAATCCCCCTGACTTCATCATTTTGATATTGATGCCGTGGACGCAGTGCGCTAACTTGGGTATATCGGAACTATTAAAGCAACTTTCATCCGCAAAAATTGGCAGGGGCGATTGACGGTACAGTTCTGAGAATTCCTCCATATCTGCCAGGGGTGAAAGCGGCTGTTCGACATAATTTATATTGTATTTTTCCAGCCAGTGACACATCTCTGCTGCATCTTTTAAACTCCAACCGCCGTTAGCATCTACACTGATTTTAAGGTTAGGGGGGGCTTCGTCTAGCACTGCTATTAACATAGCTTTGTCGGCTTCTATTCCTGCGGGATTTCCTAATTTGACCTTGACGGCGCGGTATTTGATACCTGCTGGATCTTTGCCAAACCAATCGCGCACTCTTTCTCTTGCACCAGAGGGCGAATTAATGCCGATTGTGACGGAGGTGGGGACGATGCGCGATCGATCTAATCCCCACATTTTCCACAGCGGCAAGCCTGCTTTTTTGCCCAGCCAGTCGTGCATTGCCATGTCTATGCCGGCCCGGGCGGCTGAGGGTAAGTTGACCTCTGTTAATACTTGTTCGATTTTTTGGCGATCGAACGGAGTAAACTTTTCTAGCAGCGGTGCAACTTCCTGCAATGCAGCTACCAGAATTTTGGTAGTTTGGGGCTGAGAACCTGTGGAAAAGGGCGATGCTTCTCCCCAGCCTTCGATTCCTTCGTGTGCTAATTTTACCCATAAATTGGTACTTTGGGCTGTTGTACCGCGGCTGATGGTAAGCGCAAACCGCTTGCGTACAGTGAAAGTTTCAATTTGAACGTGCATTGTCAGTGATTGGTTATTTTTTGTAGATAAAAATCCGAGGTGGCGGATTGCGCCACTATTGCCATTTTTTACTTTTTACTTTATAGTTTGATTTTCCTTGTTCTAGTTTATCAAAAACTTGATGAAATTCCTGATTTCTGTTTCGCCGAAGAGAGTTGCTTTCTCTCTCAGCATTTGGGTGCTCTTCTTTGCTGTTGCTGGTTGCATCGTACAAGTTCTCCGCTACGGTTTTAACTATCAACAACGCTGGATTAGTTTGTTTAACTTAGACAGAGAAATAAATTATCCTTCGTGGTACTCGTCATTTACTTTGCTGTTTTGCGCGATTTTGCTAGGTATTATTGCTAGTGCTAAGAAGAAGCAGGGCGATCGCTATTTTGGACACTGGAAAGCGCTGGGGTTCATCTTTGTATTTTTTTCGTTAGATGAAATTTTGAGTCTGCACGAAATATTAATTATTAACGACTTGCGAAAGGCACTGGATTTAGGGGGACTTTTTTACTTCATTTGGGTAATTCCGGGGGCGATTTTTGTTGTTGTTACTGGGCTGGCTTATCTCAAGTTTCTCCGGCACCTACCCCGGAAAACAAGGGATTTATTTTTACTGGCAGGCAGTATATATGTCGGTGGAGCACTTGGCATGGAAATGGTTTGTGGCTATTATGCAGATGCGGTAGGTCAGCGAAATTTGATCTACGGTTTGATGGCTTCTGTTGAGGAAATTTTGGAAATGGTAGGGGTGATCGTATTTATCTATGCCCTGCTGTCTTACATCGGTTCCCATCTTGAAGATATTGATGTGCGGTTAAAGATAGTGCAGAATCAAGAGAGGTAAAACTGACGATTGACCCAAATTATTAGGGCGGTTGAAATCGCCGACATTATGACTATCTACTTTTACAGCACTCGCAGCGAATACGGCTGTTTTTCTAATTTTTCCAGTCATGGATTCGAGTTAGAGGGAGAATATTGGCCCACTACTGAACATTATTTTCAAGCACAAAAGTTTCCCGCAACGCCTCACTGCGACCAAATTCGCCAAGCAAAAACGCCGAAGGATGCAGCAAAAATGGGGCGCGATCGCTCTCGTCCCCTCCGCAAAGATTGGGAAGAAGTAAAAGATGATCTCATGGGAAAAGCCGTACTCCGCAAATTTGAAACTCATCCCGACATTAGAGAAATTTTACTAGCTACTGGCGATGAGGAAATAGTCGAAAATTCTCCTAGTGATTACTATTGGGGTTGCGGTAAAGATGGCAGTGGCAAAAATATGTTGGGCCAGATTTTAATGGAAGTAAGGGAAATATTGCGAAAACGCACGCCAGAGTAAAACATAATTTAAATTTCCCATCATAAAGCAGGACTTGTTTAATCGTAAGTCCTGCAAGGCTCTAGGCGAGCATTTTCCCAATTTTATTAAACACGCTGACTCAAAAATCCGCCTGACCAACTGTCGAATTTTGTGCCAATCTCCTCAGGCTGTTCTGGTAGAGGGTTTAGCCTCTCCGAGAAGACTGCAAAGCAGGGGAAACGGTAAAAACCCTGCACCACCTTTTGATTCCAACAACTACTGTCAACCCGAATTAACTTTTCTCGTCGCAAGTACAGCATTTGTGCGCCAGTCGCCTCCCGGACACCGTTCTCCTTAGGTTGGCGATTCACAGGTCAAACAGCAAAAGTCCTGTTCTGGTTAAAGTTTGTTTTTTATTGATGCTGTATCTTTCTATTGTGTGGGATTTATGTCAAGTTTTAGCTGTTGTACAGAATTCTTTACATTGGTGATTTATTTGGATATAGTTGCGCCACTCTGTCGCAGTTGCTGTTGAATTCGGTTAAATTCTTTCTGTTCTGCGCTTAGCAAAGTATTGTCGATCGGCGATCGCATATCCCACTGCAATTCGGACAATAACAACAAACAGCCGGCCATAATTATTCCTGTGGTTAGATATTGCCAAGGTGCAACAAATGTTAATAGAGGTATGCTAAATAAATGAGTTAGTCCAATCAGGAGAAAAGTGCGCGATCGCAAACCTAATCCCGTCAACAAATAGCCGATCGCGCTCAACCCCAACCACAAATCGCAAAGGTGCAGCAAGAAACTTCCCCAACCGGCAAAAATACTGCAATCCGTCAGAACCAAACCAGTTATCATCAAAATCGCCCAAGAGTAAAGAATCCAGCTAACACGCTCGACTCTTACCCAAAACAAAGTCAAAACAGCCATTACCGCAGTACCAATTAGAGTCAAACTTGACCACAGAATCGCCTGAAAGCTCCAACTGATGGGGAAAAACTGAGCCGTAAAAAAAATCCCCCCTGTCACCAAACCCCAAAGCAGAAAAGTTTGGTCGATGCGGGTATAAAGTCCTGAGAAAAGAGTAATATTTCCAATTTGCCAGCGGAGTTGCAACAGGCCTTCGCGGTCTTGTACGTCGAGATGTTCCTGTTTGCAGCGGATTAGGGGTTCGGAGGCGTTGAAAAAGGTCATCCAGTGTTGGGGAAAGTATGAAGTTTTGTGTATTGTAACAAGTCTTAAGGAATATTTTTCAGATTTTTTCTTGTTTCCCGGCTCTGCCTGGGGACGCAGATTTGGAGGCTCTGCCTCGCAAGTCTTAGACTCGCGGGAGGCAGAGCCTCTGGATATCGATTCCCAGGCAAAGCCGGGAAACCAGTTAATTGATTTTGTCTGTCGATTCCTGATATACGTCAAATTTGACGTACAATAAAAAAAGTAGATTTCAAAAATATAATTAAGGAGAGAATATGAAAGCGAATCCAGGGGGAAAAATTGCTCCGGCGGAAGTCATCGGCAGGGGTGAGCTAATTTCAGGTTTGTGGGAGATTTTAGAGCGGCAAAGCCTGATTTTGAGTGCAGAGCGCAGGATGGGAAAAACTTCGGTAATTCAAAAGATGTGCGCGGAGCCTCGCTCAAACAAATTGCCTATTTATCATGACTTAGAATTTGTTCGATCGCCCTTAGAATTTGTCGAGACTGTCTTTAAGGATGTCGAAGAATATTTAACAGGTTTTAACCGCAATGCTAAGAAGACTCGCGCATTGCTAACTCAACTGGGAGGTACAGAATTTAGCGGTTTCAAGTTACCCGAAATTGCCGCCCCTCACTGGAAAGCATTGCTGACTCAAACGATCGCAGATTTGGTAGAAAATCAAGACCCCACTATCATCTTTTTTTGGGATGAAGTGCCGTATATGCTCGGTAAGATCGGCGACGAATCGGCAATGGAATTGCTGGATACTTTGCGCTCGATCCGCCAGATGTACCCTGCTGTCAGAATGGTTTATACAGGCTCAATTGGCTTGCATCATGTCATTGGCTCTCTCAAAAAATCTGGCTATGCGAACGATCCTACTAATGATATGTACATCCAAGATGTGCCGCCGCTGTCTCCTACAACTGCCACTAATTTAGCCCGACGGTTGCTTGAAGGTGAGAACATTTCTACACCTGATATTCAAGGAACAGCGGTTTTTATCGCTGACGAAGTGAATTATATTCCGTTCTACATTCACCACATAATTGCTAAAGTAAAACAGCTCGGCTGCTCGGTGGATATACCAGCGATTAAAGCAATAATTGCTGATTCTCTGAACGATCCCCTGAATCCGTGGATGATGCAACATTATGGCGATCGAATTAAGACATATTATAAAGATTCGCAGTATCTTTATGCTGTGAATTTGCTGGATATTTTGGCAGTTGCAGACCAGCCTGTGGTATTTGATGAATTGTTTAATCGTCTCAAGCAAGAGTCAGAAACTCAAGACAAGGAAATAGCGAGGGATGTGTTAAGGCTTTTGCAGCAGGATTATTATATCAAAAAGGGTGATTTAGGATTTCAATTTCGCTACCCGCTGATTCAAAAATACTGGAAATCCTTGAGATGTTGATATTCTCCTAGTTCCCAGGCTTCACTTTAAACCGAAACTCCGAAACTCCGACAGTCCGACAGTCCGACAGGGAATTCATTCCCTGGCGGACTAAATAACCAACCCAATCAATCCATGAAAAATACATTTATCTCTCGATTTACTCCTAGCTTAATGGCACCAGAAACCCTGGAAGCTATCTTAGTAAAACGTCACACACTAGCAGAACGATTAGTAGAGCTAATTCGGGTGAGCGCGCTAACAGATAACAAGCATTTTCAACTGCTAATTGGGCCGCGCGGCATTGGCAAAACGCACTTGGTTTCACTGATTTATCATCGCGTTGCTAAGATGGAAGATTTGCAGGAGAAATTGCTAATTGCGTGGCTTAGGGAGGAGGAGTGGGGGATTGCGTCTTTTTTAGATTTATTGCGGGGAATATTTCGGGCAATTGCTAAAGAATATCCAGAAGTATATGAAGCTCAGTTACATGATGAGGTTGAAAAGCTTTATGATTTATCGCTGGAACAAGCTGAATTTACGGCGGCAGAATTGCTGAAAAATTTTGTTGGCAAGCGGGTGCTGTTGTTGATTGTCGAAAATTTAGAGGACGTGTTTAGCGGGTTGGCGGATTTCGGGCAAAAGCAGTTGAGGGCCTACATTCAAAATTATTCGTTTTTGACGATTTTGGCGACATCACAAAGTTTGTTTGATGGAGTCAAACTCTATGATCATCCTTTTTATGGCTCTTTCAATCCACATATATTAAATGAGTTTAACGTCGATGATGCTGTAGATTTGTTAAATCACATTGCTAAGTTAGAAGGAAATAGTGATTTAGCATCTTTTATTCAAACTCCAAAAGGGCGCGATCGCATTAAAGTTGTTCATTACCTTTCTGGTGGCAGTCCTCGCGTGTATATTGTTTTTTCTGCTTTTCTGATGACTCCTGAATCGCTAGATAAATTGGTAGAACCGTTCATGGCAATGCTGGATGACCTCACGCCATACTATCAGGATCGGATGAAATATATTTCACCTCAGCAGCGCAAGATTGTTGACTTTTTGTGCGATCGAGGTGGTGCTGCACCAGTCAAAGAAATTGCTAAACGCTGTTTTATCGAACAGCGAACTGTATCTAGCCAACTTAAAGATTTGCGAGATAAGGGTTATGTCACAACTGAGGAGATAGGACGGGAATCGTGGTATGAATTGCGGGAACCATTGATGCGTTTTTGTCTGGAGGTAAAGAAGCAGCGAAATGAACCGATTCGATTAATTGTGGATTTTATTCGGGTTTGGTATACGCGGCAAGAGTTGCAGCAGCGATTGGGATTGAGGATGGCCGATGTTGATTTGGCGGAGAAAGAAAGTCATTTTATGTATCGGCAAGGTTTGCAACCGATTCCACCTGACGCTGTGATGGAACGAGAATATTATACCCGGGCGCTTGAGGCTATTGAGAGAAATGAGGAAGACCCGCGTCTGAAGGCTTATTTTGATGAAATTGAAAATTGTCACGAACAAAAAGATGATGCTTCGGCTTTAGAATATGCGGAAAAATTGGTAACGAGTCGCGGCGAGGCAAAGGATTGGGTAGAAAAGGGACGCTGCTTAAATAGGCTTAAACGCCACGAGAAAGCTTTGGAATGTTTAGATAAGGCTATTGAAAAGGACTCCTATGATGCGAGGGCTTGGCGTATCCGAGGTGATGTACTCGACGGCCTCGAACGCTATGAAGAAGCTTTAGTCTCTTACGATCGGGCGCTCGAACTTGACCCTAATGATAAGTGGGATTGGGTTCGGCGAGGCGATGTACTCAACAGTCTTAAACGCTATGAAGAAGCCTTAGCATCTTTTGATCGGGCGCTCGAGCTTGATACCAATGATCAGTTGGTTTGGTTTCTTCGAGGTCTTTTACTCGACGACCTCGAACGCTATGAAGAAGCCTTAGCATCTTTTGATGGGGCGCTCGAGCTTGATACCAATGATCAGTCTGCTTGGAGGTGGCGAGGCAATGTACTGAAAAACCTCAAACGCTATGAAGAAGCCTTAGTATCTTACGATCGGGCGCTCGAACTAGATGCCAACGATCAGTGGGCTTGGGTTAACCGAGGCAATGTACTCAAAAACCTCAAACGCTATGAAGAAGCCTTAGAATCTTACGATAGGGCGATCAAACTAGATGCCAATTATCAGTGGGCTTGGCATATGCGAGGTGATGTACTCAACAACCTCGAACGCTATGAAGAAGCCTTAGAATCTTTTGATCGGGCGATCAAACTAGATGCCAATTATCAGTGGGCTTGGGCTAACAGAGGTAATGTACTCAACAACCTCGAACGCTATGAAGAAGCCTTAGAATCTTACGATAGGGTGAGCGAGCTTAATGCCAATGATTCGCCTGTTTGGGTGTTACGAGGCAATGTACTCAACAACCTCGAACGCTATGAAGAAGCCTTAGAATCTTACGATAGGGCGCTCGAGCTTGATGCCAATGATTCGCCTGTTTGGGTGTTACGAGGCAATGTACTCAAAAACCTCAAACGCTATGAAGAAGCCTTAGAATCTTACGATAGGGCGCTCGAGCTTGATGCCAATGATCAGTGGGCTTGGGGTGTACGAGGCATTGTACTCAACAACTTAAAACGCTATGAAGAAGCCTTAGAATCTTACGATAGGGCGCTCGAGCTTGATGCCAATGATCAGTGGGCTTGGGGTGTACGAGGCATTGTACTCAACAACTTAAAACGCTACGATGAAGGTTTAGTATCTTTTGATCGCGCGATCGAACTTGATGCCCATTATCACTTGGTTTGGTTTCTTCGAGGTCTTTTACTCGACACACTCAAACGTTATGAAGAAGCCTTAGTATCTTACGATAGAGCGATCGAACTTGATATCAATTATCAGTGGGCTTGGGTTAAGCGAGGCAATGTACTCAAAAACCTTAAACGCTATGAAGAAGCCTTAGTATCTTACGATAGGGCGATCGAACTTGACGACAATGATCCGTGGGATTGGGCTAGCAGAGGCGATGTACTCGACAATCTCAAACGCTATGAAGAAGCTTTAGAATCTTACGATCGGGCGATCGAACTTGATATCAATTATCAGTGGGCTTGGGCTAATCGAGGCAATATACTCAATAACCTCAAACGCTATGAAGAAGCCTTAGCATCTTTTGATCGAGCGATTGAACTTGATGCCCATGATCCCTGGGATTGGAATCAGCGAGGCGATGTACTCTACAATCTCAAACGCTATGATGAAGCATTAGCATCTTACGATCGAGCGAGCGAACTTGGTTATCAAGATTCATCTGTCTTCTTCAACCGCGCTATTACCATTCTCGGATTGAATCGCTGGGATGAAGGCATCGCCACCTTAGACGACGCATTCCAACGCCTAGAACCAGGCGATGAAGCTGAGGC
The DNA here is from genome assembly GCF_036705305.1 of Microcoleus sp. B3-D7. Taxonomy (NCBI): domain Bacteria; kingdom Bacillati; phylum Cyanobacteriota; class Cyanophyceae; order Oscillatoriales; family Microcoleaceae; genus Microcoleus; species Microcoleus sp. B3-D7. The sequence continues at coordinate 44,960 of NZ_JAUBUE010000037.1, forward strand.
AGATGGTGCCAAGTTAATTATCAAAAACCTATTCGCGATCGCCCACGCTCGAACGATAACTCAAACTCGTATCACTAGCCTAATTGCAGTTTACGAAAAACACGAATATCTCTCAGTCTTAGGACAGGGAATTGTGCGAAACATCCCCGCGCTAATGTCAGAAATGGTAAGCGACAAAGCAGCACGCACTTGGTTAGAATTGTGGCAAGAACTAACCAGCAAGTACGAAGAATTCCAAATTCCCATCCGCCTGCTGAATGCGGCTGTCCGCTATAAGGAAACCAAGGGCGACCGACGAGTTTTGCTAGAACTTCCCATAGAAGAACGCAATTTATTAGAACCGTTGGTGTCAACAAAACCAGAATAAGCTGAAAACTAAACTAGCTATAATTTAGATAAGCAGCTATTTACACTATACACTTAACATTGTGTAAGTCCTTTTATGTAATATGTTATGCAAAATCCCCGCCAAATAGCATTTCTCGCACTCCGCGAAGTCCACCGCCGCGGTGCATTCGCAGATGCCGCACTCGATCGCGCTTTCAGCAATTCTCAACTCAACGACCTCGATCGGCGTTTAGTGACAGAATTAGTTTACGGTAGCGTCAGGAGAATGCGATCGATCGACTTCATCATCGACCAACTAGCAACAAAGAAATCCTCCCAACAACCGCCCGAACTCCGCACCATCCTACATTTAGGGTTATATCAACTCGAATATCTCAACCAGATTCCCCCCTCCGCCGCTGTCAACACCACCGTTCAACTAGCAAAAGAAAACGGATTTTCAGGACTCAGCAGTTTTGTCAACGGTTTGTTGCGCCAATACATCCGTTTAACAGATAACGGCTTAAATCCATTAACAGTTACTAATTATAAATCAACCGTTGAACGCCTAGGAATTTTGCACAGCTTCCCCGAATGGCTGGTAAAATTGTGGATCGAACAAATAGGCGAAACCGAAACCGAACAACTCTGTGAATGGTTCAACCAATCTCCCACAATTCACCTGAGAATCAATCCTTTAAAAAGCTCGATCGCTCAAATCGAAGCCGCCTTCAAATCCCAAAACATCAGCGTTAGCAGAATCCCACATTTACCACAAGCATTAAGACTAAATGGCAGCATCGGCGCAATTCAAAACCTCCCCGGCTACAGCGAAGGTTGGTGGACAATCCAAGACAGCAGCGCTCAATTAGTCACCCATTTATTAGGGCCGCAGCCGGGGGAAACTATCATCGATGCCTGCGCCGCACCGGGGGGGAAAACCACCCACAGCGCCGAATTAATGCAGGATGAAGGCACTATTTATGCCTGCGACAAAACCGCCAGCAGACTCAAAAAACTTAAAGAAAATGCAGACAGACTCCAGATGAAATCCATTAAAATTCATACCGGAGACAGCCGCCATTTCCCAGAGTTTGTTAACCTCGCAGACAGAGTTTTACTAGACGCACCTTGTTCTGGCCTCGGAACCCTCCACCGCCGCGCCGACGCCCGCTGGCATCACACGCCCGAAAACATTCAACAACAATCTCAACTGCAATCGGAATTACTAGCAAATGCAGCGACATTTGTCAAGTCCGGCGGCGTATTAGTTTATGCAACTTGCACAATTCATCCCTTGGAAAATGAAACAGTTATTCGATCGTTCTTAGACAGCAATCCTCACTGGCAAATAGAACCGCCAACAATTGATTTACCCGTACAGCCATCACCCGAAGGATGGGTGAAAGTTTGGCCGCACAGACATCAGATGGACGGCTTTTTTATGGTGAGGCTAAAGCACTTGAAAAAGCAGTAAAGTCCTTACTCCAAACCGATAGTTTAATATCCCGGTTCTTGATAAGCAGGTTCTTCATAAGCAGGCTCTTGATAAGCAGGCTCTTGATAAGCAGGTTCTTCATAAGCAGGCTCTTGATAAGCAGGCTCTTGCGGTGGGTAATACTTCGGTTCAGGATTAGGATTGTAAGGCACGATCGCACCATCCTCATTCACAATCATCCCCCGAATAATCCTCTTAGGCTCCACCGGTTTCGCCTTAATACTGCCTTTGCGGCCCTCCAACTGCGGCAACTTTGGAAACTTCTCTACCGGCATTCCCTTAACAGCTTGACTCATAAAATCGCGCCAATTGTAAGCCGCCGTACCGCTAGTTCCCCAGGTGGGATAATTGTCATCATTCCCCAACCAAACGCCAGTCACCACTTGCGGAATGTAACCAATAAACCACAAATCCCGCACATTTTCCGAAGTACCAGTTTTGCCTGCTACAGCGCGATCGTTTAAAGCAGCAGGTCCCCCCGTACCCTCTTGCACAACGCCCTCCAACATCCAAGTCGTAATCGCAGCACTATCCTTATCCAAAACCCGTTTCGGTTTAAAATTAGCCTGATAAATCACATCTCCCCGCTGATTAATCACCCGCTTAATTCCGTGGGCTTCAATAAAATTCCCTTGGGCGGCTAAAGTACCGTAAGCATTGGTTAACTCCAGCAAATTAACCTCTGAAGAACCCAAAGCCAGGGAATAAATCGGACTCAATTTAGACTTAATCCCCATATCGTTGGCTAATTTTATCGCCGGTTCAAACCCCACATCCATCAACACCTTCACAGCTACGACATTCACCGAGCTCGTCAAAGCATCAGAGATCGATCGCCAACCGCTAAATTTTTTGCCATAATTATTCGGTTGATAGCCGTCGATAATAATTGGTTCGTCTTCGTAACTGTCATAGGGAGAAAAACCAGCCGCCATCGCTGCGGCATAAACCAACCCTTTAAACGTCGATCCGGGCTGCCGCAAAGCCTGCGTAGCACGGTTAAACTGACTTTCCTTAAAATTTCCGCCACCCACCAGCGCCTTAACTTCGCCCGTCTTAGTGTCCATAGAAACTAAAGCGGCCTGTTCAAAACCCTGACGGCGACCATCAACTTCGATCGCATCTTTAACCACCTTTTCCGCTATTTTCTGCCACTTCAAATCCACCGTCGTCTCGACAGTCAAACCGCCCGCTTCCAAAGCATCCTGAGAAACATAGCGCGGCAATTCCTTCCGAATGTAACTAGCAAAATAAGGCGCCACTACATTAAATCGCTTCGGCGGACTTGGTTTAACCGCTATAGGTTCCGCCATTGCCTCCTTCGCCTGAACCTCTGTAATGACCTTCGCTTCCTGCATTTCTTGTAGCACAAGATTGCGGCGTTTCTTAGCCATATCCGGATTAACTAAAGGCGAATATTCGCTCGGTGCCGGCGGCAAACCCGCCAAAGTTGCCATCTCTGCCAAAGTTAATTTATCGACTGTTTTGCTAAAGAAAACCAAAGCTGCATCTGCCACTCCGTAGGCATCCGAACCCAAATAAACCAGATTTAAATATCTTTCTAAAACTTGGTCTTTACTCAACTCCCGCTCTATTTTCTGAGCTAAAAGAGCTTCCCGAACTTTCCGCCTAATACTTCTTTCCTGATTAAGAAAAACCACCCGAGCCAATTGTTGCGTAATTGTACTGCCGCCCTGCACTAAATCTCTCGCTACCAAATTAGAAACAATCGATCGCACAATACCTTGATAATCCACCCCGCGATGTTTGTAAAAACGGCGGTCTTCTATGGCAATAAAAGCTTGAACCAACTGTTCAGGAATTTCTTTAAGTTTCAGTTTATCTCTAGTTGCAGGCCCCGACTGCAACAAAATCGTATTATCTGCCGCCTTAATTGTCAGCGTTCCGTCGCGGTTAAACGCTGACAAATCGTTAACATCCGGCAAACCTTTGTCTAAGGTATACAAAATCCATAAACCGTAGATTAAAGCGCCCCCGCCTATACTGGCAACACCTAAACTTATCCAAAATCTAGGCGGGCGGGAGATCCGTTTTTTAGTATTTTCCTGCGGTGCGCTATTTTCCTGTAGTGCCGTATTTCTCGGGAGTTCGGTGTTCTGCGATTCGCTATTTTCAGGCAATTCGCTACTATCCGATTTTTGGGGTGATTTAGTTCCCAGCAAACTTGATCCCGGCCGCAACAATTCTTTTCCCTTGGTTTGCAAGCTGGTAACTTGAGGTTCAATTTCCAACCAAGCAATTAAGCGCTTCAACCCTTCCCACTCGCGCTTGACTATTGGATATCTATCGTATTCTGGTTCTAAATATTCTGATTCTAAATATTCTGATTCTAATTCCGACTCTTCTAGAGGTGCAGCCTCTTCTGATACCACATACTCCGATCTTTCCGCCGTTGTCCCTCTATAAAATTCCGCCTCCGATTTCGGCGAGTTGAGCTTATTGCCCTTCGCAGGCTTCGGCGGTTCTCGATCGGAATTACCGCTTATTGCGTTAGTGACTTTGCTCAATGTATCTTTGATATTTGAGAAAAATTCTGCCACGTTCAGACCTTCAAACCTCATCAAGTCCGATTAAAAATTAAAAATTTAAAAAGCTAGCATTCTTAAATTCTTAATTTTTAATTCGACATTTTTTATTGAATAACACGCTGCCTTGAATTAGATTTTTTGAATTAAAAAGTTTTTAATTCAAAACTCCAAATTCAAAACTTTTCTTAACGCTGCAGAGCTTGGTATTTTTTTGAGAAGTGAATTATATTTTTTGTATTCAAAATTTTTTAACTCAAACCTCAAAACTCTGCTTAACTCGCATGACCCAGTGCCAAGGCTGCTACCAGCATACCCAAAACCAGGAAAGGCTGAGCACTTGCCTGATATTTAACATCATTTTCCAGGGGATTACGCAAAAAGTACATATCCTGAAAAGTAATTTGGGGAATTATCAGCAGTAGCAGAATGACAGCGTAAAGGTTTTGGTGGATGCTGATCAGGTAGCCTGCAATCCCAGCTTGAAATATGTCGATCATCAACACGCAAATCCAAGCTGCGGTGCTAATGCCAAACATCACTGGCAAAGATTTTAACCCTAATTGCCGATCGCCTTCCACACTTTTGAAATCATTGACGATCGCAATCCCCAGCCCTGCCAAACTATAAAACAGGGTCAAGATCATAATGGTGGGATCTAGTGTACCAAACAAAGCTTGACCAGCCCACCAAGGCAGGGCAATATAGCTAGCACCCAGGGCATAATTTCCCAACCAGCCATTCTGCTTGAGTTTCAGCGGGGGCGCAGAGTAGATATAAGCTAGAAACGCGCCGCCGAGAGTCAAAACCGTCATTATTGGGAATTCATGACCCGCCCACAAGTCTAGAGCATAAGCCACCCCAATGCCAGCCGCTAATAATACCAAAATTTGCGTTACTACTTGGGGAATCGAGATAATACCGGAGGGAATCGGACGGTAGGGCTCGTTGATGGCGTCGATGTCGCGATCGTAAAAATCGTTCAAAGTTTGAGTGTACCCGGTCAGCAACGGCCCTGACATCAACATACAAGCTGCTGCGATCAAGAAATTCTCTAGGTTCCAAACATAGTTTCCAGAAGACGCCGCCCCGCACACCACGCCCCAAATTAGGGGAATCCAGGTAATCGGTTTCATCAATTGCAAGCGAATCTTCCAGATGGAAGTTTCCCCGCTAGCGGCCCCTTTCATGCCCAACAGTTGCCTAGTTTTGGCACTGCGGTTTTCGGTAGCAGCACTTTCCGGTGCTGCTTCTGGGGAGATTTGGGATGGAGGAGAGTCAGACATAATTTGATGTTAGCGGTACTGCTACTATTGTGTCGTTTTGCATTTCAATAATAATTCAGATAGCTTACCACTGATATTTAAGGCAGATTCTTGAAAACTTACCCTGGTTTGGAGTTGATGCTAGGGAAAAGTACGAGTTTCACAATATATTGAAATATCATTATTTTTTGTAAATGTCAAGAGGATAAATACTTTTTTTATAATTTCGCTGAGCCCGCCTGCTGGGGGAGATTTTTGCCAACAGGTGCATTTAATGTCAATTACCAGGAGGCGATCAAGTTTTTTGCCATACTACCCTTGAATCATCTCATCTGGCAGAAAATCAATCCATTTTAGATTTTATATTTTAGATTTTAGAAATGTTACCGCTTCTTTGATCCAGTTTAAATTGCCATTTAAGCAAGTGCAGGAGAATTACCACCAGATTACTCTCTCAACTCCGGCTTTCACTTGGCCCCATGTCTTCTATTTCTGCAATCAGATTTTCCCAGTTAATGTTTTAAAAGTCGCGAACCCGCAACTTTTCCACACTGGTTTCCCTCCATCTCAGGTAATATGTATCATACAAGTTTTGTCGGTCAACTTCTAATTTTGTTGGCATAAGCGTTTGGTGCTAACCACTGCAAATTAACAAATATGGCGATAGGAATCAAAAGGCAGTCCCGTCCGTCGCTTGACTTCGACAACTGATTTGTAAGCGCCTTTTCTCTGCCTTTCTCTAACTATTTTTTCCGCAACATATCGATCTAAACCGCTGGCGATTAACTCTTCCGGCGAAAGAATATTTAACCGTTTCCAAGTAAACTGCGATTCTTTTTGATAATTGTAGCTGAAGCAAATCATTGGGGCGATTCGTCTGACGTGACTTTCGGGAACTCCGGCTATTTGTGATAACTCTTCGGCGTAGGTAAAAATGTAGCCTTCGTTTTGCAAAGATTCAATATCGTTGGCGTAGACGATCGGCAAACCCAAGATTCTGACCATATCGTCTTTGGTACACTCGTTAATATCTATTTTGCCGCGCACGTTTGCCAGTTCTTCGGCATTCGTCGCACTCGCCGGAACCAGTAAACCTCTGGGTGCGGTTTTGATCAGATAGCGCTTTTTCAAACTAAAAGCAGTGACAATTTGAGCAATCCACACGATCGTACCCAAATTAGTTGAAGAAGATACCGCTAGTGCTGCTAAAGTAATGCCAACACCCCATCCCATCCAACTACGAATATTTGACTTTTGGCCTGCATAGGCGATCGCCAATCCGCCGAAATAGGGAATAAAAGCATACCACACCCAGTTTGGAGTTTGACGCAGCCAGTATAAATCTTGAGACACTTTAATTTTATCCTTAAATAGTTGTGTTCTCACACTTTCTTATGTCACTCCCACTTTCTTAATAGTGGGCTTTCTTCTTCCTTCTTCCTGACATCCGTTACATCCGTTACAAAATCCGTTGCCGAACTTCCTTCTTAATTACAATTCTCGCAGCAATTTTTGGCGTTTTTCTTCATATTCTTCGGCGGTAATTGCGCCCATATCGTAAAGTTTTTTCAATTCGCCGATCGCCCCGGTTACATCTTTTGCCGCTCTGAGGACATACCCAGATGGCAACGTGCCGCCATTGTACTGAACCTGAAAAGCTTGTTCCGACATCAGCAGCAGCCCGAGAAAATCGAAAAACGCGATCACGAACGGAATTAATGTCCCAGAAAATAGCAAGTATAATACCCCTGCTAAGTTATTGCCCAAATAAAATTTGTGAATTCCGAAACCTCCTACAAAGAAAGCTAACAGAACTGCTACGGTTTTATCTTTTACCATTTTTACTTTCCCCAGTTTTTTATTTTAACTTCCGCCATTGACTTTGAATGCACGACCTTGAACAATCGAGGTAAGTAATTTTACTAATTTTTACTCATTTGTTTGGGTTTTTGCGAAACTTAGACATCGCAAAATACAGTAGAACTATACCGGCTTGAGCTTGTAGAATGACCAAGTAGCCTCTCAAGAAATAATTTAGTTCGCTGCCTGAATTGAGAGAAAATATTAAAATGCCCAAGGCTGCGTAGGGTGCGAAACGCATCCAACTCGGCGTTCCCTCTAAGTTGCGGCTGTTCAAATTGCTCATGGGTTTAAGCCTCATCCTAAATTAAAATTTAGCTATAAATTAGCCGGATTGTCAACTTCCGCTTGGTGCGATCGCCCGGGTGAGTCTCTCAATCATCAGCCGACAAGATATTACTTCCATGTTAAACCCTGTTTTTCCGCTCAAGTAAGGAACCGGGGCCCGTCGAGCTGGAGCTGTGGCTGATATTACAGATTAGGGTGAAGCCGCCCCTAATGAAATTCCGGTTATTTTACCGGACTACATATCAGGGGCGCACCGAGCACCCTACTGCTGTTTTTGGCAAGAGTCGATCGCCCGCACGAAAACTGTCAAAAAAAACTCGGTTAATTCACAATTATTAACAACCGTCCGAATTAACTTGCGCCGCCGCCCAAAAGAAACAGACTCAGGAGAGTACCGCTGTTCCAAAGACTGTGGAGAAGCATAGGAGCAAGGAGATTGCGAGATCGCGTGTACACAAACCCCAAAACCGCACCCAAAGTCGCCAAAGGCAGAATTTCAGAGACACTCAAGTGAGCCACAGCAAACAAGAAAGCAGAAGCGGCGATCGCCCCCCAAACAGGCAAATAGCGAGTCAGAGAAGGCAGCAGAAAGCCCCGAAACACAATTTCCTCAAAAACCGGAGCCGCGATCGCAGCAGTGCCGAAAAACACCACCAAAGCCACGTTGTCCCTACCTTCGAGAACGATCGGCAAAATAGGATTACTGCCACCTTGTCCCTGCCACAATTGCTGATTGATCAGCGACACCAAAACTACCAAAGGCAAAGCAACAAAATAGCCGCCAAAACCCCACAAAAACCAACTTCCCCGCCAATTAATCCGAAACCAACCTTCCGGCAAAGGCAAAAAAGATTTGACCGAAAAATACAGTACCGAAAGCCCCCCACTCGACAGCAACAAATAAGTAGCAAAGATATAAAAAGCCTTGTCGCGCGGGTTAAAAGTAGCTGGATTGAGTTTTAAAACAGCCAGAGAAACTGGCAGTAACAAATAGGGAATCAAGATTTGGCCGACAAAGAAAAAGCCGACCACAAGTACCTGCCAAACAATCTCGCCGTCCCAAGGCACATCCCAAGTCAAGCTCGCATTTCGCGCCAAAACCGGGCCGGAACCTGCTGTATCTAACTGCTTCCGCTGCAACAACCACTGCACGGTCAAACCAACCAGCAAAACCGTGCCAATACAAAGTGCGATCGCCGGAACGCCAACTATAATTGCCAACTTTTCTACAGCTTGCTCTGCCGTTACTTGCTCTGCTGCTTGCAGCGCCGCCAGCTCTTTAGAACGTTCTTGCAACTTGTAAAGTTGAGCGAGAGCGCGATAGCGAAACCAGCCATCCAAAGACTTTTGAATGCGCGGCTCGGCATCCGGCAGCAGTTGAGCCGGATTGCTCCAAATTCCCGTTAAAACTTGAGCAGTTACCACCGAAGAATCGTCATCACTTTTAGTTTTGTAGCGCTCAACTAAATTTTTCCAAGTTTGGAGAGCTGCCTCAGTTTTGCCACTGCTTGCCTGCAAAATTCCCAATCGCAAGTCAAGTTCGTTTAGCAGCGCTGACTGTTGCTTAATCGACTCGGACGCCGCCTTATTTTGAGCTAAATTCAGAGTATTATCAGCCGACTTGGAGGCGATAGCAGACTGAATTACTTTAACTTGTGATTGAGTTGTTTCGAGAGTTTTGCGAGTCGAGTCTCGCGCTTCTTGATATTGCGTCAAAGCCGTATTTAAAGGATCTGCACCGACAATATTGTTGCGCGCCGAACTTAAATTAGCACTCTGATTATTTTCTCCTTGCCACTCCGAGGCGTGCAGCAGCAAATTTGTCTGGTAGAGTTCCAGCCGGCTTTGAATTTGTGGCTGATTCCAACTAGCAAGTAAAGATAAACCGACCAGGGCGATCGCGATCGCCGTTAAAATACCTAAAATAACCCGCTTCAGTGTCATTCCTCGTTTTCCGTCCCGCGCGAATCCGTGGCTAAGTCTTTTCCGTCTCTAATCATAGGCGTTTGCAGCCGAGAGTATCCCGACAACTGGTAAAATTTCACTGGCTCATCTTTTTGACTCGCCTCGCACCCGAAGACTGGGTAAGGCGTGCACCGCGCACCCGAAGTGCGGTAACAGGCTAAATCTAAAATCTAAAATCTAAAATCTAAAATCGAATGACTCGCATTATCTTAGTCCGTCACGGCAAAAGCACTTACAATCAAGAACGCCGCATCCAAGGCCGCCTCGATAAATCAATTTTGACAGAAGCAGGCCGCAGCGCCGCCCTGCAAGTAGGCGACACACTCAGCAGTATCGCCTTTGATGCCGCCTATACCAGTCCTCTACAACGAGCCAAAGAAACAGCGGAAATCATCCTGTCGCGCTTGACAAATCCGCCACAACTCCAACCAACTGATAATTTGATGGAAATCGATTTGCCTCTGTGGGAAGGAATGCTGCGCCAAGATGCGATCGACAAATTCCCCGAAGCATATCAGCAGTGGCAAAGACAGCCAGACAAATTTTCCATGAAACTGCCATCTGTGGATGGCGAAATCGAACACTTCCCCGTATTGGCAATTTTTGCTAACGCCCGTCATTTTTGGCAAGAACTTTTATCGCGCCACCGGGACGGCACAATTCTAGTAGTAGGTCATAACGGAATCAACCGCGCTCTCATAGCTACAGCATCAGAAATTAACCCGAATTACTACCAATCTATTCAGCAGTCAAATTGCGGCATTAGCGTCCTTAATTTTGGATATTCCCCTGTTACCACCGACGAGCCAGGAGAGCCAAAAAAGAAAGTTCCGGTTCAATTAGAATCCCTGAATTTAACTTCCCATACCGGGGAAATTTTTCCCAAACCGAGAGACGGACACCAAGGCCCGCGCTTGTTGCTGGTGCGTCACGGCGAAACCGACTGGAATAAAGCAGGTAAATTTCAAGGGCAGATTGACGTGCCTCTCAACGATAACGGCCGCGAACAATCCCGGCGGGCGGCAGAATTTCTCAAGGATGTAAAATTAGATTTTGCTATTAGCAGTTCGATGCTGCGCCCGAAAGAAACTGCGGAAATTATTCTCAAATATCACGGCGGTTTGCAACTGGAACTGCGCGATGAGTTGAGAGAAATCAGCCACGGACTTTGGGAAGGAAAATTTGAATCGGAAATCGAACAATCCTATCCGGGTTTGCTACAGGAATGGAAAACATCTCCTGAAACAGTCCAAATGCCCGAAGGAGAGAATTTGCAGCAAGTTTGGCAGAGAGCGATCGCATCTTGGCGAGAAATCGTACAATCAGTTTCTGGTACTGGGATTGTCGTTGCTCACGACGCCATTAACAAAGCGATTCTCTGCCATCTATTCGGTTTGGAACCCGAACATTTCTGGAAATTCAAACAAGGAAACGGAGCCGTTAGCGTGATTGATTATCCCCACGGCCCCGATGGTTTGCCGGTATTGCAGGCAATGAATGTCACAACTCATTTGAGCGGCGGCGTTTTTGACAAAACAGCAGCCGGAGCACTGTAATCGGTAAAGTGCTGGGGGCGAACTCGTAGCGGAAGGAACGCCCACCGCTACGCTTCGCCCGCCTGAAAAATGTTTGAATTTTTATAGCAACCGCGCCCGACGCTTAGGAAGTTCTTAATTCCTGAAACTAATGCGGTGGATTGCTTCTTCCTTCTTCCTTCTTCCTTCTTCCTTCTGTTATATGAGCCGCGAACTGCTACAAAATGTACGGGTGCTAGATCCAGTTTCAGGGAGCGATCGCATCGCTGATATTCTGATTACTGAAGGTGATATCAAAGCAGTTGAGGAAAAAATTGCTGAGTTTCCCTCAGACACGGAAGTGCGGGATTGCCGGGGACTGATTTTGGGGCCGGGGTTAACTGATATCTACAGTCACAGCGGAGAACCGGGTTTTGAGGATCGGGAAACCCTGGAATCTTTGATGCAGGCTGCAGCGGCTGGGGGTTTTACGCGAGTGGCGATTTTGCCGGATACCTCGCCACCTGTTGACAATTTGGCCAGTTTAGCTTTGTTGCAGCAACATATCCGCAATTTGTCGCCCGGGCTGCCCCGCTTGTATTTTTGGGGCGCGCTGACCGCGGGCGTTAAAGGGCAGCAGATGGCTGAGTTGGGCGAGCTGGCCTCCTGTGCAGTGGTGGGTTTTGCGGACGGTTCGCCGCTGTCTAATCCGGCTCTGGTGAGGCGTTTGCTTGAGTATATCCAGCCTTTGGGCAAGTCTGTGGCTTTGTGGCCGTGCGATCGAACTTTGGCAGGAAAGGGCGCGGCGCGGGAGGGTGCGGTGTCGGTGCGGTTGGGTTTACCAGGAATTCCGGCGAGTGCGGAAACTTCGGCTTTGGCGGCAATCTTGGAGTTGGTGGCATCTGCGGGCACTCCGGTACACATTATGCGCGTTTCTACAGCGCGCAGCGTGGAATTGATTCGGGATGCGAAGGCGCGGGGTTTGCCCGTGACTGCGAGTGTGACTTGGATGCACTTGCTGTTGAATGTCGGGGCCATTTCAGGCAACTCTCAAGATTCCGGCGGAAAAAATGCTCTGACTGGTTCGTTAGCCTACGATCCGAATTTACGCCTAGAACCGCCGTTGGGCAATCTCAGCGATCAATTAGCGTTGATTCAAGCTGTGAAAGATGGGGTAATTGATGCGATCGCAATCGACCACAACCCGCATACTTATGAGGAGAAAACTGTGGCTTTTGCTGATAGTCCGCCCGGGGCGATCGGCTTGGAATTAGCTTTGTCTTTACTATGGCACGGACTGGTAGAAACTGGCGATTTTTCGGCTTTAGAACTGTGGCGAGTTTTGAGTACCCTGCCGGCCGTTTGTCTCGGACAAACCCCCGCCACGGTTGCACCGGGAGCCTCTGCTGAGCTGATTTTGTTCGACCCGCAAATGAGTTGGACTGTTGACGGGTCAAGTCTGAAGTCGCGATCGGCAAATACGCCTTGGTTAGGACAGCAATTAGCGGGAAAAGTTGTGCAAAGCTGGATTTATTGACCCTTGCGATTGAAATTCATCTGTTGTAGAACAGGCATCTTGCCTGTTTCTCAAAGTAGAACAGGCATCTTGCCTGTTTCTCAAAGTAGAACAGGCATCTTGCCTGTTTCTGGGAATGCTGGATCAGGTGACTCAGAAAAGAAGATAAATACATGATTGCTGCTTTTGATTCGTGGAAGTCCCCACCGCAAAACCTGACATTGGATCTGGGCGAAATTCATGTTTGGCGCGTCTCTCTGGCTCAAACAGAATCTTGCTTGCAGAGTTTACAACAGACTCTCTCTACAGACGAGCAGACAAAAGCCGAGGGTTTTCACTTTCCCAAAGGTCGATCGCAATTTATTGTGAGTCGTGGGGCGCTGAGAGCGATTCTGAGTAGCTATCTTAACATAAATTCTCACATTTTGCGCTTTGACTACAATCCCTACGGCAAACCCTCTCTCATCGCCGCCCAAGGTGGAAATACCCTCCGTTTCAATTTGTCTCACTCAGGGAACATGGCTCTAATTGCGATTACCAAAAATCGAGATATTGGTGTCGATATTGAAAGCATAAATTCCCACTTTCCTTGCCTGGAAATTGCGGAAAAGTTTTTTTCCCCCTTAGAAAATTCTGTGTTGCTTTCGGTTCCAGAACATCTTCAATCCCGCGCGTTTTTCACCTGCTGGACTCGCAAAGAAGCCTACATTAAAGCCGTTGGTAAAGGACTTTCTATTCCCCTAAATCAGTTTGATGTCAGCCTCGCACCAGGAGAACCTGCCGCGCTGTTAAATGTTGAAGACAACCCCCAAGAAGCATCGAGATGGTCTTTAATGGAATTAATTCCGAGTTCAGATATGGTCGCGGCTGTTGCGGTTGCAGGAGATTTCTCGAAACTTCATTGTTGGCAGTGGACGGGGGAGTTTTGATTTATACTGAGATGTTGCACCATTATCAATAAGCTTTTTATAAACAGGCTTTTCGGCCTGTTCCACAAGAAAATTCACTCTTTGTGGAACAGGCCGAAAAGCCTGTTCTTGAGAATGGTGCAAGATGTGAGTTTATACCGATCGCCCAGGGTAAAAGACAACGGCAACTGTCGCTGGAATAGCTCTACTGGTGGCACCTCCAAGCTATTGTATTGCACACCCTCCATAGACCAATAAGGAGATAACATTTTTTTGTCCTTATTTGTCTATTCGACTGCAATTTGTCACTCTACAACTGATTTAATAATTTAACCAAATCGATAGCCGAACCCGCGTACCGTAATGATATATTCCGGTTGGGCTGGATCTATTTCCAACTTTTCGCGCAGCCAGCGGATGTGAACGTCAACTGTTTTGCTGTCTCCGATAAAATCTTGACCCCAAATTTTTTCCAACAACTGATCGCGAGACCAAACTCGCCGGGGATAACTCATAAATAGTTCTAGTAAGCGAAACTGTTTAGGAGAAAATTTCACTTCCAGACCACGAACCAACACGCGGCACTCTTCAGGATACAGAGTTATGCTCTTATATTGCAGCGTCCTCGGTTCCGGTAACCTACTGAGGCGCTGGCGCCGCATCAGCGCCCGACAGCGAGCGATAAACTCCCGCATTCCAAAAGGCTTGGTCAGATAATCATCCGATCCGGCTTCTAGGTAAAAAGCGCAATTGTTGGCACTTCCTCTAGCACCGATAATCAAAATAGGGACGGGATTTCCTTGATGCCGTAACATTCGACACAGATCCAAACCGTTAATTGAATCCATAATTAACAGGTTAAAGGCAAATTCACCGTGGTATGACGAAGAAGCCTGTACAGAAGGCAGAGCGTTGCGCCCGTCGCTAGTAACCACCACCTCATAGCCCTGTTCTTTAAGGGCTAAAGCTAGCATTTCCCGCAACAGATCTTCACCTTCCAATAACAAGATACGGCCGGCTTGTCCAACAGCCAACCTTGAAGGACTTTCGCTTAATTCAGCAGAAGACATAAATATCAGTGGGAGTGATGTTTGTATGTGGCTAGCGCGAGGTACCTTCTTCAGTAGCTGAGGCACTCTCGCGCTGCGATCGCTTGTACGATCGCCATTTGTTCAATCGCTTAGAATCCTTCGCCAGTCCATCCCACAGACACGCGCTCGACCTTTGCTACTTGCTCATGCAAGGAATACAGCCGTAGAGCAGTTGCCGGAACCGCGCTGTCTGCCTGCGTCCAGGCCACAGAAGTCTGGTCATTTTTCGGGGTCGGTGTTAAATTCATAAAACATTGCCCGCTGTTAATTGACCACGTAACACCCAATCTAGAGGGATATGCTTGTTATACTACTCTTAAAAGGTTATTAAAAGGTAAAGTTTTGGCCATCAAGTGGTTAAATTATTAACGTTAAGTAATATAACGGTAAAGTTGCGAGCGCACTTTAGAGCTTTTTTTAAGAATACAATAATAAGTTGGTCGAAATTCCTTTTTCTTCCCGTGCCGGCTACGATCGACGATAGCAAGTAAAAATTCTGTAGACTGCCTATCATGTTGCTACATTTGAGTACCTGGCCCGAGGTAGAAGCTTATCTCGAAAGCTCGCGAGGCATAATTATCCCGATCGGCTCCACCGAACAGCACGGGCCCACCGGCTTGATCGGGACTGACGCCATTGCTGCCAAGGCGATCGCCGGCGGTGTCGGCGAAGCTGCCAATGCCTTAATCGGCCCGACAATTAATGTAGGGATGGCCTTGCACCACACCAGCTTTCCCGGCACAATCAGCCTCCGACCACAGACCCTGATACTGGTAATCAGGGATTACATCACATCTTTGGCAAAAGCGGGATTTGAGAAATATTTTTTCATCAACGGTCACGGCGGCAACATTGCCACGATGAAAGCAGCATTTTCCGAGACTTACGCGCATTTGTCTGACTTAAATTTACCGAATGCCGATAAAATCCAGTGTCAAATCGGCAACTGGTTCATGTGCGGTTCAGTCTACCAACTAGCAAAAGAATTATACGGAAACCAAGAAGGTTCCCACGCCACCCCCAGCGAAATCGCCTTAACCCAGTACCTTTATCCAGAAGCAATTAAGCAAGCTCCGCTTTCGGAAGAAGTCGCTTCCGGGCACAAAATTTTCGGTGGTGCTGACTTCCGCCGCCGATTTCCCGACGGGAGAATGGGTTCAAATCCGGGCTTAGCAACCCCCGAACAAGGTCAGCAGTTTTACGAATTAGCAGTCAAAGAATTGACTAACAATTATTTGGAGTTTGTAAGTTCCGATTAACGTTTTTAATTCTAGTTACCCGGAAACTCCTGGTAACGAGTAAAAATCTCAAACTCTTCTATATTTTACGCTTATGAGTGAGTCAGCGACATGATATTTCATATAAATTCCGGCTGCACCGGAATGATATCAAACCCTTGCTTCATTCGTCGGGCATAAAGTCGAATCCCGAGGCCAACCACTAATTCGCGCAATTTTCATTTTTTTGACTCACAGTCAACAGTCAACAATCACGGACGCTGCAACCGGAATCGATATCATCTATCTAAGAAAGGGTATATCTCCCGATTAACCACCGGGAGAATATCAAAACTATTCCACAATCCAAGGAGTTAAACAAGGTGTCCAAGCACTCAATTCTTCTTCCTTGAACCAAAGGCTAATTTCCGCACGGGCAGTCTCGACAGCATCAGAACCGTGAATCAGATTACGGCCGACATTGACAGCAAAATCGCCCCGAATTGTCGCTGGTTCTGCATTCAGAGGATTCGTGGCGCCAATGATTTTTCTCGCCGACGCCACAACGCCGTCGCCTTCCCAAACCATCGCCACTACAGGGCCTGAAGTGATAAAGTTTACCAATCCAGCAAAAAATGGTTTTTCTTTGTGAACATCATAATGTTGTTCCGCTAGTTCTCGACTCGCCGTCATTAGCTTCATACCAACTAGCTTAAAGCCCTTGGCTTCAAAACGACCGATAATTTCGCCGACGAGTCCGCGCTGTACGCCGTCGGGCTTAATCGCTAAAAAAGTCCGTTCCAAGATTAACTCCTATAATTGTGTTAACTGACCCAAAAGATAGAGTAACTCACAACGCACCTAAAGGCAATTCTGAGAATGGGAAATTGTCATTTGGAGGCTTATAGCCGCCCGAAGAAGCAATAAGGAATAAGAATAGGGAAGAGAAAAGAGGG
Organism: Microcoleus sp. B3-D7; assembly: GCF_036705305.1. Lineage (NCBI taxonomy): Bacteria > Bacillati > Cyanobacteriota > Cyanophyceae > Oscillatoriales > Microcoleaceae > Microcoleus > Microcoleus sp. B3-D7. The sequence continues at coordinate 61,911 of NZ_JAUBUE010000037.1, forward strand.
AAGAAGCAATAAAAGCAAGGGTTAAAGAAACCGGGTTTGTCATAAAAATTTTTGTTGAGCAGCTATGAATCTCCGAAGAAATCTGGTTTCGAGACTTCTATGCGTCTAGGACTGATTTGCATGGATCACCGCGATTTTGTAAAAGGCATTTTTTAGCAGTGCGAACAGGATGCTCACTTGCCCATAGAAGTTAATCATCCTTTAAATTATCGGTAAATAATCAAACTCTTGTGGGGTGGCTTTGAGCAACGCCTGAAATATGCAATCTAAATTTAGAACATTTTATCTCTAGGCAACAAGATGCTCGAACTTCTGGCACAATATGATACAAGTCACTGTTTCCTGTGACTGCCAACACTCTTACCTATGATCTCAAATACAACTATATATGATAATACACACAATTCTTTAGGCGCTAAAATATAGATAATTAACGGAGATATGAAGATGATCTTGACAGCAACCATTCAGGCGAAAAAAGTATGAAAGGTATTGTAGCATTCATTGAATCCAAAAAGCAAGAGTTTGCAAAATTGCCCTTGTTTGACTTTCTAGCCAATAAACACATTCACGCGAATCAACGACTAATTTTTGCACCTGTACTCGCTCCTTTGGCTGTGGGATTGAGCGATTTAAATAAATATGTGCTCCGAGAATCTTCTAGTAATAACAAAGTTCAGGAACTCATTAATAAATATACTTATAAAAAAAACTATTATTGGCACGACTATCTAGAATACCTAGAGGAACTGGGCTTAAACCAATTAATGAGTTACGGGGATTTCAGACTGCTTTGGGGTGAAGAAACTAAAAAAACTCGATCGCTTTGTTCAGTGATCGAACGCTACGCTTGGAAAGCTTCTCCCATTCAGAAACTGGCGTTAGTGGAAATCCTCGAAGGCACTGCCCAAGTTTTTTTTGATGCGGCGCTAGCAGTGGTAATGGAATTACAGCAAATTAACCAAAAAGAATCTGTTGATTTTGGAGGATCTTATGGGGGTTTAGAAAATTATCACCTTTTAAACACGCCAGAGATGTTGCAAATTTTAGCAGAGATCAAACTTACAGATGCGGAATACCAAGCAGCTTTAGAATTAGCACAAAATTTATTTGAACTGTTCACAGAAGCGATGAACGAGCTGTTCAGACACAGCCAAACAAATTCTTGCAAGACTGTGCTGCAAATATCTTCAATTTCTGCCTTCGCTCATTGCGCGATCGACTGTCTCGATATTTGTTAGTTTAAACAATCACTAAATTATCTCGGTGTACCGCCGTTTCTACGCCTGCATAGCCTAAAATCTCAGCAATTTTCTCTGATTTACAGCCCTGGATTTGTCTCAATTCTAAACTGCTATAATTCACAAGTCCTCTAGCAATTTGCTGGCCGGCTGCGTCGCACAACTGCACGGAATCATCAGCTTGAAATTCTCCTTCTACTTGAGCAATACCCGCTGCTAAAAGCGATTTTCCGCCGTGGGAAATTGCCTTTACAGCACCCGCATCTAAATATAGTTTTCCTGCTGGAATTAAAACGTTAGCTATCCAGTGTTTGCGAGCGTTTACAGGGCGCGGTTGAGGCTCGAATTGAGTACCGATCGACTCTCCGTTAAGTATTTTCTCGATATTACCAGGAAAGCAGCCGTCAGTGATGACAGTCCGCACTCCCGATGCAGTTGCTATTCTCGCAGCTTCAATTTTTGTCACCATACCGCCGGTTCCCCAACCGCTGCGGGAATCTCCTGTTTGCACCTGAAATTCTGTGAGCTGTGCCATACTTTGGACTAGGGCGATCGGCTGCGCGTCTGGATTGCTGCGCGGATCGGCGGAGTATAGCCGATCGACATCTGTGAGTACAAACAACCAATCTGCTTCTACCAAACTCGCTACTAGCGCCGAAAGGGTATCGTTATCGCCAAATTTGAGCTCGTCTACCGCCACAGTATCGTTTTCATTGACGATCGGAATCACGCCCAACCTGAGCAGTTGCTGAAAAGTATTGTAAGCATTAACATAACCGTTACGCTGCACTAAATCGCCCCTAGTGAGCAATACTTGAGCGATCGGCTGTTGCAGAGTAGTAAACAAGTCATCGTACACCCGCATCAGCCGCCCTTGGCCCACAGCCGCCACAGCCTGTTTCAGAGCAATGTTTCGCGGGCGTTCCGTCAAACCCAAGCGCGCGCAGCCCACCCCAACTGCACCCGAAGAAACCAAAACTACTCGATGGCCTTGCTGCCGCAAATCAGCTAAAATTTCGACCAATGCAGCAATAGTTGAAAGAGCTAAGTTTCCCGTAGTCGATCGAGTCAGAGTCGAAGTTCCAATTTTAACAACAATAGTTTTAGTCTGTTGTCTGTTGACTGTTGACTGTTGACTGTTGACTGTTGACTGTTGACTGTTGACTGTTGCCATTAGTTACTAATTCCTAATTACCAATTCCCAATGCCCTATGCCCAATTCCCGATGCCCAATTTTAATCTTTAATTTTCAGAGATGCCCCCAAAGCTTGAGAAACCCAAACTTCAAAAGAGCGTACCGGATACTTGCGAAGCGCATAGCCAGCATCAACCATTGGTTCCACTAAAATAGTGAACATACCCAAACGATTGCCTGCTAAAACATCAGTAAAAAGTCGATCGCCCACCATCGCCACCTGTTCCACCGGCAAATTCATTGCAGTCACTGCTGTTCGCAACTTGCGGCGCGACGGCTTAGCCGCACCCGTGATGTAAGGTAGATTCAAAGAATCAGCAATTCGACCGATCCGATTTTGACTTAAATTATTGCTCGCCAACCATAGCGATACCACGGGTTTAATTTCTTGCACCCACAAGCTGAGTTCAGGAGAAGCATTCATTGCCGTAATGGGAACGAGAGTTTCGTCCACATCCAACACTAATCCTTTAATCTGATATTTCTGCAGAATATCAGCCGTTAACTTCATGACTGAATCGCCTAGAACTAAGTCAGGCTGTAGTAGTTTACCCCAAGTCATAATGATTTTAGATTTTAGATTTTAGATTTTAGATTGAGAAATAAGAAATTGGGAGTTAAAGATTGACAAAGTAAAAAATCAAAAGTGAATAATTATTGCTTTTCCTTGGTTACTTTTGACTTTTTACTTTTTTATTAGTCATTGCCCATCTACTGACCCGATCGCACTTGTCGATCCACTTTAGCCACAGCAGCATCGTGTTCGGCCTGAGTGCGGCTAAAAATGTGAGTGCCGTCGTACCGCGCCATAAAATACAGGTATTCTGTATTTTCTGGAGCCAGAGTCGCCTCCAAACTTGCTATTCCCGGAGATGCGATCGGAGTTGGGGGTAGTCCTGGATTTATATAAGTATTGTAAGGAGAAGGCGTTTCTACTTGCTTAAAAGTCAGAGGCTTTTCCTTAGTTTGCCTGATGCCCAGAGCATATTCAACTGTCGGGTCAGATCCCAACGCCATACCCTTTTTCAGACGGTTGTTGAACACTCCAGAAATGCGGTTCCGCTCGGATGCAACCACAGCTTCTTTTTCTACAATACTCGCCAAAGTCACCCATTCTTTGAGAGAGAGCTTCGTATTATTCTGATTTTTTTGATATACCGGCAAAGCTGTCTGCTCGAAACGGGTGAGCATTTGTGTGATCGCAGCTTGAGGAGTAATTCTATCGCCGTCTAGCTGATAAGTATCCGGGTACAAAAAACCTTCCAAATGAGGCAATCCGCTCGGCAGCCAAGGGAATTGAGCGTAAGGAATTTGACTCGCGGCCGCCATAAACTCCTTAGCCGGGAAAAAACCTTGCGCTTCAAAATAAGCGCTCATTTGTTGCAGCGACCATCCTTCTGGAATCGTGAAACTCTGCTGTACGACTTCGCCCCTCCAAATTTTGTCAGCAACTGCACTCAGAGGCTGAGTCGGCGACAGTTGGTAAGTTCCTGCTTGAAAACCTCCCTCGCGGTTTTGCAGAGTCAGCCAGCGGGCCCACATATTCCATGCCGAGCTCGATCGAATCAACCCGGCTGCCTCTAAATCCCGGCCGATTTTTTGACTGGGAGTGCCCTCCGGGATTTGGATCGAAACTACAGCATCCTCTGGCGTGGAAGTTGACGTTTCAGCTATTTTAGGAGGCGCCGAAGCCCAGCTCCACCAAGCCCAGCCTTGCCAAGCGCAAACTCCCCAGATTGCCGGCAGCAACGCCAGATAAAACAACCATTTAGAGACTTGCGGAGTACCTTTTCGGCTCTCGCGCGCGCTGCCTTTTGTCATTTGTTCTTTATTCATAGTCCGTTGTCCTGGATAAGCGGCGGTTAACTAGCGACTCATGACTGATGACCTGCGATTGATGACCGAAAAGTTACGAATACAAGCCCTTTAAAAGACCCAATTCACGCGGCCCAATTCAAAAGCCCGATCGCGAAGGCAGAAGTGGCCATCTCGAAAAAGTTCGATCTGGCGAGCAGTTTACTGTTTTATAAAATAGTAAAAAATTCTGCTTTTTGCCATCAGGGCTTGTGCCTGCAATTAATATCTAATCAAGCTCGTCAAAGAACTGGTCTTCCAGCATAGGTAACATCGGTTCCAGCCTTTGGAACTCTTCTTCCGAAAGCAATTCTGGCTTGCCGTCGTCATCCATTCTAGCCAATATAAAGAACGGGTCGAGAGGCGTATAAATGGCATATTCCTGTTCTTCGTGGTAGAAGCTGGTCAGCCACATCAGTTCCTCGAATTCGGACTCCTCATCTGGATCGACATCAGATGCCATATCCTCTTCGGGAAATTCCGGCAATTCGCCAACAACAGTCAGCGTCACCGCCGTGCGCCGGAGCGTCAAGTTCTGCTCTTGCAGGACAACTTTAGCTGTATCAAAAATTTTGTCAATTTCGGTCTCGTCTTCTACAGGAATTGCAGCTTCGTCGTTATCGTCTCCCTGCCAAGTAAAAATTTCTACGGGTGAGTCAATCGGAAGCAGCAAAGCGTATTCTTGACCTTCGAGATTCATAGAATATTCTATGTTGCAAGTCAGCGATCGCCCAACTTCATCCGTCAGGGTGACGGACTCTTCGTTGGAATTGCCATTCTCTTTTTTGCGGTATGGGGATGAGGACATCGCGTGTATCTTATTTTCCGTCAATAATTCAGTAACGTTTGCTTGACAATGGGGAATTTTCGTGGCGATATTCTGGCTAAGTGGGCGATCGCCAGTCCACCAGCTTAAACCGCGAGACTCGCGGCCTTTTCCACAGGCGAGGAGTGCAGCGTTTAAATCTCAGTCGAGTCAGCAAGCGACACTGAGGACAAATCACGATTTGGTGCTTCTTCAGTACCGAGGTACAGCAGAATTTTCTCCAGTTTGTCAAGGGTTACAGGTGTGCGTAGCAAACTTGCACAACCAGGATATCACGCCTTTGTTACCAGCTATCAAGGATTGGGAAGGGCGGAGATATTTTGCCTCCGCTCGTCTAGCCACTGCTGCAAAATCAGGGCTGCTGCTTTGCGATCGATCGAACCCTTATTATTTTGCGACGGCGAAATCCCTGAAGCTTTCATCAATTCCTCTGCCTCAACCGAAGTCAGGCGCTCGTCCACATATTCTAGCGGGATCTCTAAGGCTGCGGCGATGCGATTCGCATATTTCTGCACCTGTCGGGCTTGAGCGCCCAATTCTCCGCTCAGAGAGTAGGGCAAGCCTGCCACCAAAATTTGTACTCTCCGCTCTCGCACCAGTTCTCGGAGATAAGCTACGTCTCGATCGAAGGACGATCGTACCAGTGTTGTAATGCCCGTAGCTATTAAACCGGTGCCGTCACACCCGGCGATGCCGACTCGTTTGAGGCCGATATCTAATCCCAGTGCAGAAATCCATAATTTATCGTTGGACATTATCAATCAAGCAATTTTAGATTTTAGATTTTAGATTTTAGATTTACTGTTTTTTGGCGTAAATAATCTTATTTAACGAACCGCGAAGACGCGAAGGACGCGAACAAAGAAGAGAAGAAAGTAAGAAGAAGATAGGTAATCTTAGGTTGATATCAATTAAAAGCAGAAGGGATATTTTGGGATTATGGCCGAAAAAAGGAATTTTTTGGATGATTAATTCTATTTTTTTCTGTCTTCTACCTTTTACCTTCTGCTTTCACTTATTAAGAATTGAATTCTCCTGGCCAGCCGCCGTCTAGAGGCAACTCTGGCAGATTTAAAGGCAAAATGCTGCTGCCATCAGTTGCTGCTGATTCGGAATTTTGGCCGCCCAAGGGGTTAACTTGATTCGTTTGACTGTTTCCTGAGTCAGTCAACAGCGGTTTTATCTCCGAGGATGCGGGCCCTGCTGCTGCTTCCCCCGCCATCGGGCCGAGCCAGGACATCCTGCCGGGTACGGGTTTGCGAGTTGGCTGGAAGCTTTGCAACATTTCTGATAGCTGGAGTCCTTCGAGAGAGACTAACTTGGACTCGCGCAATTTGTGCCACACAGATCGAGACATCAGCAAACTGTGTTCCACGCGCACTGCTCCAAATTGCTCTAAATAAGCTTCCCGTTCCGGCTGATAGTCAGCGGAAGCCAGTTGCAGGCTTTGAACTGGGAAATCTTGAACAAGGCGCGCCATCTGGGACAGGAGTTCTGGGTAAAGCCAAGTGTAAGCCGGGTGTACAGTCAACTGGGCGACGTGCGGTTGCTGGCCATTACGGGATAGCTGCACCTGAAAATAGCCGATCGCGGCTTTGCGCTGCGGTTCAAACACGTAGCCGCTGACTACCTCGGTTTTGCCCAGCCACTGTCTGACACCTTCGACTAAAGCGCCGAAAAAACTGGTTTTGAAATCTTGAATGTGCCGATCGAATACTTGGCGCACCAGGGGCGGCATAGACGCGGTATCCAGTTGGTAGAGCAACTGAGCGTCTGCGTTGCTGACCGGCAGCAGATTGGGCAAATCTGGGGTCGAGGAAGCCATTTCTTGCAGGCGTTCTGGGGCGATCGTCCAGTATGTCATCTGGGCCAAAGGCTGAAACCCGTTCTGCCGATACAAAGCCAAGGAAGTTTTGTCGCCGACATTCACTTCCAACAGCCACGTCCGCGCCTCCCAGACTGCCTCAAAGCAGTACCGCAGCAGCATGGAACCAATTCCTTTGCTGCGGGCTTCCGGGTCTACTCCTATGCGATCGATCCGCCAAGTGCTGCGGGTGCGGTTGAAAGGAGAAATCTGAATTATGCCCTTAACGCTCCCCTCTTCTTCGGCAACGTGGGCACGGAACAGGGACTGACAAGGGTTGGGAAACAAGCTAAAAATCTTTAGTAGTCCGTACCAGCGACGAATCTGCTGCAACTTTCTACCTAATACCACGTCGCAGCTTCCGCCCTTGCTGTTTTCTGGCTCTTCGGCTGTTTCCGCGCACAGTTGTTCCATCACCTCGATGTCGCGATACTGAAACGGGCGAATCACAACCTGGTTTTGGTTTTGGGAGGGAAATGAAGTCATAGCATACAAGTGGAGAATGGAAATTTAAAAATAAAAATTCAGAAAGGGGAAGAGTTAGAGAAGTTTTGAGTTTTGAATTGGTAAATTTTGATTTCAAAACTTATAACTTTTGATTCTTCTCCCTTTCTTGCGCGATCGAAAATTAAAAATTTCAAATCATCTTTTTGAATTTTTAATTTTCTGTTTTCAACTCAAGATTTTTGTTGCAGAGGTCGAATTACAACGACTGGTGTGCGCTCGTCAGCATTCCCGGCGGGGTTGCTTCGCAAGGCTTGCTCTAAGAATGTTACCGATAAATCGGAGGTCGCTGCTAATATCTTAACTGCTTTCAAGTCATTAGCGTCTACGATCGCCGCCGCAAGTCCGGTTTCTCGTTGAATTTCTTCTACAACTTGCTGAGGATTGTCCGGGCCTAGGACAATAAATTGGTCGAAGGGAGGCAAAGTCCCCGTAACGTCGTCGATGAGCCTGGCTTGTTCCCCTGCTAGTTGGTAAAAGACTCCCGGTTTGCCGAATATTTTGGCCACAGCGCCGATCGCAAAAGCTGCTACTACGCGCCAAGGGCCAACTACATCAACCAACGTCTGCATCCCGCAAGCCGTGGCCAAACTCGACGTGGGCAAGAAAAACAAACACACTCGCTTTGCCGCCCATCCGGGTTTGACTTCGCTGGGATGGCGGTAGCGTCCCTGCATCAAAGCTAGGGGAGTTTCTGCCAGGGCGACAATATCGCCTTTCTGGGCGCGCGGCAGCACGTACCGTTTGACAATTTCGACTGGATTGTCCAATTCCGCCAGTATGTGAGTGCGAATGGGCAAGACTTCTGCAACTCCGACATTTCTGGCGATGGGTACGGTGTCGGAGTTAGGAAATTGCAGGGGGACTACTACGTTACGGACTTTGGGGATGCGCCCGCCCGGGCCGTAAGTGACGAAGTGTACTTGCACCCAAGCTGACTGCAATTTGGTTAAATCTTGCCCTTGAATGTCTACAGAAACTTTAATTTTTGTGTTTTTTTGGGCTTTAACAATATAGCCGAACCAGTAATCGTCTGCTCTGGCTGCTGCCTCTTTGTGGCAAGGAATCACCTTTGTCTGGGAAGTAACGCCATCTAAACTTCCGTCAGACAGCAGTTTCACCTGCGCCCGCACTTCCGGCAACATAATCTCAAACCGCTGTGTCAGGTTGCGGAACTCCATTTCCCCGACTAAAAGATAGCGGTTGGGTTCCGAGATGGCTAAGTGCCATTCTCCGGCTGTTAGTTCTAGTTTATTTGGACTTCCAGTCCGGCGATAGTTCAACTCTAGGCCTAACCCGCCCAATGCTAGCAGCGAACCGGCTGCTGCGACTCCTGTTGCTAAAGTCTCGATCACTCTAATTACCGCCCATAATAATTTCTGTTTACTTTAGTCGATCTCTGTCACTTCGATCGACGATCCGGTAGTAATTGAAGTTTTGGGGGTTGTTGGGGGCGATCGAACTTATGCCCAATTACACGTAAGTGCGATCGTCTCTGGTGGCTACAGTGGTTAAGTTGCTGTTCAAAAAGCTCTCCTCGTGAGTTAGATCACTCCAAAATCTGACCTTGCTTAATCAGGGTATGAAAAAATTTAGTTGAGAATCCCGAATCTTTGTGGATACTGGTTTCTATGACTTGCATATTTAGCCTTTCCTATCCTAAATCAGCAACGTCTACAAAACAAATTACTTAATTCAATAGTAGGAATTTTTCTAAAATATATATTGTATATTTTTTTAGAGGTTAATTTATAAGCAAGAACTCCACATGTTTTAGAAGATTTATTAATCATTTAATCTGTAAAAAAATCTGTATACATGAGTTATTTTTGGCTCGCTCATACCAATTTAATATGAAACTGCATAGAATAGGGCTTCAAGAATAAAATTGTAAGATGACAACGAACAGATTTCCTCAGGAGTGATTTTTTCAAGA
>NZ_JAUBUE010000038.1:0-51852 GCF_036705305.1 Microcoleus sp. B3-D7
TTTGACAATTTTCGAGATCGACTATTAGCTTGCTTTTCTAATTAGTCTTTCTTATCACCGCCAACCCAGAAGACCCGCAACTCCTGACATTTTTCTTTCTTATGTTTGGGTACTAATTTACAACACAGACACCTACTAACTGTAGCACTACTTTAGGAAATTGGTATAACTCACGTCCCCAATATTGCCTATTTTCTTTTTTTATTATGGGAGAAAGACCAAACACATCCATTAAAACATCGTGTTCTTCATTCTCTTCTGCATAAATTTTTTCGGTAAATGAGTTTTGGTATCTTGCTAAAATTTGATCGAGTCTTCTTTCAGTCATCATCAATTACCAGATCAGCTAGACTAACGGATAATGCCTTGGCTATTTTGCTGGCATTAAGCAGCGTTATATTCCGTTCACCTCGTTCAACTGAACCAATATAGGTGCGATGTAATTCAGATAGTTCTGCAAGCTGATCTTGAGAAAGATTTCTGAGCTTTCTGAAATGTCTAACTTTTTTACCAAATTGCTCCGTAATATCCATAGATGGCGCAAGATGAAGCAATGACAACTATAATCTGACAGACTATAAGTAGCGACAGACTATAAGTAGCATTTGAGATCGCTAGGATCTTTGCATTGTTATAAGTCCCGATAGTTTCAAAGCACTGATTTGATTTCGGTCACTCTGTGGCGTAGGATGGTTAGAAGTAAAAATCTATGGGTTGTGCGGATTGCGATCGATCGAACTTGAAACCGCAACTTTTAGCCCGCAACTCCGTCCAGCAGTTAGGATTGCCGGAATCAAAGCAACGAGCTATGGAGACAACTTAACAGATGTGCTGTTGCCCACAGGCCCAAAAGCTTTAATCAGTGCATACTGTTTGATATCCTGCCTCAACCAGTCTTAATTTCCCGTGCTGAAGCCATGCGCTCGACCGTAAAGTCCTCCGCTCCCACAAACGAAACGGGCCCATCTCCCAACTGGGAAGAATTGACCCAAAAAGCACCAGAACCTACCCAGTTGGACAACATTAAAGCCCAACTGGATTTAGTGCTGTTAGCCCTAGAAGCACTGGCAGAAATTGGCTCAGAGGCGATGCTCAAGGTAGCAGCCGAACTGAATTTAGAGCCAATGGTAGCCGATCGGGTAGCTTTGTGGCGGCTGCGCCAATCTAACCCGCTGCGGAAAGGCCACGGAGGGCGCAAAAAACTCGATGTGGAGGAAGCTCGATCGCTCGTTTTGATAAGCTGTCATTTGGCAAAACAGCACCAAGCTTTAATCCGCCGCGCTGTTGCTTTGCTGGAACAAATGGCAGAGCAAAACCGCGAACCTCACACAATCGCTTTGCTGGGAGATTATATTGACAGGTTCAGCAACACTTATGGCTCGCGCATGGAAGATGCAGAAAATTTATCCGCCCGAGAGTTGACTGATTTGGCCCTCAAACTCCTGATCGATTTGCTGTTTTACAGCAGTCCCGGCGGCCACCGCCGCCTCTGGCTGGCTCTTCTAGACCGCGCTAAGAATTAAACAACAGTCAGTAGTCAGTAGTCAATAGTCAGTAGTCAATAGTCAGTAGTCAGTAGTTAACAGACTTTCGACTCTAAGAATTAAACAACAGTCAACAGTCAACAGTCAACGGTCAACAGTCACCAGTCAACAGCCAACAGTCAACAGTCAACAGTCAACAGTCAACAGACTTTCTGCTATGGTTCTCAAACGGTACACGCCCCCCACTTGCACGCTGGAAATTACAGCCAAAAGTTCGCCTCTATCTCGCTGGGCGGGCCAACCGGTGTTTAAATCTTTAAGTTTCGAGCTGCGACTCGACGACCCCAGGCTGCCAGATACCCAACACGTTACTCTCAGGGGCGATCGAATTCAACTCGAAACCCTCCACGAAGCTGTTAGCACCTACGTCCAAAACTTGCTCGGCGAATCCCGCGATTGGGAAAGCAACCTCAACTCTCAAACAAGCCGTATCCCTGCGGGCCCAGACTCGCCAGAAGTCGCGCGTAATGCCGTTATATTTGATCGATCCGTCCACACTTCCGAACTAGCAACCTCCGCCCCGAACACTGCCTACCTTCCGGTTCCCCCCCGCTTAGAGCCCCGCGGCTTGCTCGCCCACAACTTGTTTTTAGGCTCTTTGAGCGCCGCAGAATCCGGGCCAGTAGTTCCCTTGAGCACCCTGCAACTGTTTGACTTGGCCACTGCACTAGATGACTGCGCCGCCGAAGTGATGGCGCTTCCCAACCTCAACCGCGAACCCCGACAAACGCTGTCCTCACCCTGGCTCAAGGTCGCAGCAATGATGGTCGCCAGCGCGGGCCTGACGACAGGAATTATCAAAATGCTCGATCGGGCCGCCACCTCTCCGCAAACCGCCACAGCCCCCGCTCCCGCCCCCGCCAATCCACAACTCGCCCCCGCTCCCGGAAACCCCCAGTTAGGTGTCGGCGTCTCCCCCAGTCCAGTTCCCGCCCTACCGACATCCCCAGCACCAACACCCGCAGCCACACCCGGTTTACCGCCCCTGCCGCCCCCGCCCATCAACACCGCCGCCTCCCCCAGCCCCAGCTTGCCTCCCATCGCCCTCGCCCCAACTCCCCCCACCAACAGACCCAGCCCTATCCAGCAGCCACCCCTGCTATTTCCCCCCAACGGCAGCACAGCCAGCGCCCCACAGAGCGCCCCAGCTTTCCCTCAAGGGCAAACAATCACTATTCCCGCCCCGGAAGAACCGCCCATTTCCGCCCCCCAAGCACCCGCACCAGTACCCTACGTGCTGCCCCCCCTACCGCCGAGACTAGCTCCCGCCGTACCGCCCCCCCTGCCGCCCTCCCTGTCTGCTTCCCGATTTCCCGTTCCCCCGCCGCAACCCTCCCCCCGCCCCATCGAGCCGATTGTCCCCCCCGCCAGTACCGAGCTCCCACCTCTTGAGGACGCTCAACCCCCAGCCGAGCCCGAGGACAACAACCAGGCCGCGGCGAGTCAAAAAAACCGCACTTTATTTGATACAATTCCTCAAGTTTCAGAAGCTAGAACTTACTTTGAGGAACGCTGGAAGCCTCCAGAAGGAATGGAACAAACTTTGGAATACAGCGTGCTGATCGATGAAAATGGGTCAGTTCAAAGTGTTGTGCCGATGGGAAAAGCAGCAGCAGATTATATCGAGCAAATTAATATGCCATTAGCCGGCGAGCCATTTGTTTCTGCCGTTTCTAATGGCAAAAACCCGAAAATTCGAGTTGTTTTGCGACCGAACGGTCGAGTACAAACCTTTTTGGAAGAGAGTGATTAAACGCTCTCAAACACATTGTCGAGAGTGGAAATCCCGGTTAATTGCTAATCTTAAACAAGTTCAAAAAAATTTAATTTTTAACGGCGACCGCAGCAGCCAGCGTATTGACATTTGCTCCCCTTTGTGCTGCAAATATCTCTTTACCCGTGCGCGCAAAGTCACCAGTAAAAAAAGTGGCTGACACTCGTCAACCGGTTCGCATTGTGCACTCTAGAAACTTCCTTCTTCTTTCTTCCTTTTTCCTTCTTCCTTCTTCCTTCTATATCATCAATGCCATTTTTTTCTATCCCAAACTTCTCCAATCCAATAAAAAACTGCAATCCCCCCAAAACTAAATAAAAAATCTTCAATACTAGCACTGCGATTTGGTAAAATCGCTTGCAGCATTTCTTCGGCAGCAGTGAACATAGTAAAAATTGCGGGCCCGAAAGGAATTGAATAATTAAACAAATTGATATTTTTTTTTCCAGTTGCTCTGTGGCACAGAAAAGATGCTATTCCGTACAAAATAAAGTGGCCGAGTTTGTCATAAGGCGGATGAGCTAGAGGAAAGTTGACTAATTTCCCCGTACCTGCTAAAAGCATGATACTGAGAAGAATTAAAACGTACACAAAACAAGCAATAATCCAGAATCTTTTTGATAAGTTCATCTTGTTTTTTACCAATACCGACTAGGGACAAATCAATTCCGCGCAGCGCAAAAATAAAAAAAATCTGGTTAATTACGCATTGTCTTTGTAGGCAGATGCCTACCCGTAGAAGCCGCTAAAACTTAATTTGTTTTCACTGTCAAAACTTGTGGCGGCGACGAATCGGGCGGATAAATAAAATCTACTTCTACAAGTCGCTTTTCTCCCGATTTCATCTCTAATTTTACCAAAGGTTCTCCCTGCTGTCCCCGCCGCTGCACTAAATGCACGTACCGAGTTTGAGGCACTTTATTGTCATCAGTATAGCGCACTCTGACCGTCCCCCTAAAAAAAGTTTGAGGGGCCGGAGGTTCTAAAAAACTAAGTCCTCCTGAAGTTAATTTGTCTGTCTTAATTGGAGTTTGAATGGCGACAGTTACAGTTTGATTTTTGCTGGTAAAATTGTACAGCGGCAAGCTGAGACTGTATTGAATTCCGTAATTGCCGTGGGCGCGGTATGCTGTATCTTGGTAGCGGACTAGCATCCTCGCACTTTGCACTTGATTTGTACCCAGCATTCCGCGCGGGAGGCTGCTTAATGGGTAGGAAAATGCTGTTCCGGGTTGGGGAATTGCTAGGTTTGAGGTGGCGGGGTTGTCTGAGAGAAGTGCTCGCCATTCTGAACCTAATGCTACACCGGCAACTCGGCCGTAAATTAGTTGGCCTTCGGTGATTTCTGGCGGTGTGGGAGCTCGATCGCGCGGCCCGGCTATATTACCATTGTCTAATAAGTTTTGCCATTCTGCTAAGTTGGGCGATCGCTCGTTTCCCTGTCCGTTTTCCTCTGGGTCAACTCGGGCAAACATCGCCAGACTGGCAAGATAGACTATACCATCGCTGCGTAACCGCATCAAGGTCGATCGACCGTTTAGCGGCGGTACCAATCCCCGCACCGGTATCGGATGATTCATCAACAGTTCGCTTTTTCCCGGTGGAATAATTAACCCCTGCCCAAAGTCTGACTGTCTCCTTCCTCTCAGAATATCATTCACAGCGCGGCTTCCCGGCCCGGCGTAAATATTACTGTTTGAATTATCGACTTGTGGCGGCAATTCAATAAAAGGTGCATCGGGCTGACTGAGATAACTCGCAGCTTGCAATATATCTAATTTTACAGGTTTATTGCCAGGATTGTAAACAATTACTCCTTGATACAATGTTCGCAAATCTTCCGGCGAAGGTGCGCGGGCTATGTGGTGGGCAAATATGTCGAAACGTCCTTGAAACGGAAAGTTTAAATGTGCAGCAGGAAATCTTTTACCATCCGGGGGAAATGTCGAAAGCAAAATTCCTTCTTGCAGCACTACTTCGGGACTATTGCTGTTAAATACTGGTATGTTGTCTAACTGTCCGGGGAGAGGTCGCACTTCTTGAATTTGAACTATTTCTTGAGGTACGGGAGGAGTTTGGGTTAAGGGGATAATTGATATAATTGGCAGCATTTTTTGATGTTTTGCATTTTTGAGATGAGATTTTTTTTAACCGCAGAGGGCGCAGAGGGCGCAGAGGAAGAGAAGGAAGAGAAGAGAAGGTAAATCTTCGTGTCATGGCGGATTTGGTACGGAGATTTGGCGCACTCGTTCCTAGCAGATAAGGTGATTTTTACCTTGCCCACTGTTGTAATATGTAATCGTAAAATTTGGCGGTGTCTACTGTATGCATTGCTTGAATTGGTCGCCCTCCACTTTTAAGTTTGGTGCGTCCTTGGCTGATGCCTTTGGTAATGATTTCTGTTTCCCATTCTCGCAGTTTGTAAAATTCTGGATGCGCTAAATAAGCCGTTGCCAAAATGTCCCAAAAATAGTAATCTTGAGATATTGCTAGGGCATAACACTGTCCTGCTAAGTCGGAAATTGGATATTGGCGCTGTTTTGCTAAGAGATTGGAAAATTCTACAGTCAGCGGTACATTATTAGTGATATCTAAAGGACACATGACAACGGGAATTTGGGTTTGCCAAATTCTATCGATTGCTATCGGGTCCCAGTAAGCATTCCATTCCGCTGACATATCTTGTCCGGGTTCCATATCTTTGCTAACATTGCCCGTAACATTGAGGGCGCCTCCCATCCAGACAATTTCTTGAATTTTGCTTTCAATTTCTGGCGCGATATCTAAAGCTTGCGCTACAGTTGTTAACGGCCCCGTTACCATTAATGTGACTGGTGCGGCTGCATCTTGCAAAACTCGCACCATAAAGTTTTGTCCGGGTTCTGATATTAACGGCGTGTCAATGGTTCCTTTTTCATTTAGAATGGGAAGTCGATCGACTGCAAAGGAATCTCGCCGAAATAACACCGGAAATGGATTCAGTCCCCGCACCGTACTCGCCGCCACTGGAACTTCTGAACGCCCCATCAAATCGAGGATTTTGCGCGTTGCACTCACAGCCGGTTGAATGTAGCAGTCCGCAGGAGTTACAATTACTCCCAGAGTTTCGACTTCCTCCATTGTCATTAGCAACACGACTGAGAGATAGTCGTCAACTGCACCGTCGTGATCCATGAGTACGAGTTTTTTTGACATTTTGCTTCCCCAGTGACTGAAGTAGTGTAAAGTACAAATATTAATTTTTTTGTGCGAGAAACACAACTGCCTCAACTATATGAATAAAGTATCACCTTACGGGTCTTGGAAATCGCCTATTTCTTCGGATTTAATTGTTTCTGGAACGGTCGGACTCGGACAAATTGCTATTGACGGCGATGATATTTACTGGGTTGAGGGAAGGCCTTCGGAAGCGGGAAGAAGCGTCCTCGTGCGGCGCACTCCTGAGGGTAAAATCAGCGACGTGACACCGCATCCTTTTAATGTTCGCACTCGCGTTAACGAATACGGCGGCGCTGCTTTTGCAGTTGCTGGCGGTGTTGTCTATTTTTCTCATTTTGCCGACCAACGTATTTATACTCAAACATTAAATTCTCAACCAGAACCTCTGACACCTACTGCTAATTCTCGCTATGCAGATGCGATAGTTGACAAGCAAAGAAATCGCCTGATTTGCGTGCGCGAAGACCATGCAGGTGAGGGTGAACCTGTCAATACTATTGTTAGCATTAATTTAGATAACGGCGAAGATATTCAAATCTTAACTCAGGGCAATGATTTTTATGCTTCCCCTCGTTTGAGTCCAGACGGTTCTCAACTTTCCTGGATTTGTTGGAACCATCCAAATATGCCGTGGGATGGCACAGAATTGTGGGTAGCAGAAATTAATGCTGACGGTTCTTTAGGGGAAAAATACTTAGTTGCTGGCGGGGTTGATGAGTCGATTTTTCAACCGGAATGGTCGCCCGATGGAGTTTTGTATTTTGTTTCTGACAAGTCTAACTGGTGGAATTTCTACCGCTGGCAATCTAGAACTCCCCTCAATCCCTCCTTGGTAAGGGGGGAAGCAGAGATAGAAACCAGCTTGTGCGAAATGGCGGCTGAGTTCGGACTTCCTCAGTGGGTTTTTGGAATGTCTACTTATGCCATTGTCTCGGAAAGCAAAATTATTTGTACCTACACTCAGCAAGGCCAGTGGCATTTAGCGAGTCTCGATTTAACGACTAAGCAGTTGACAACAATTGAGACACCTTACACGGATATTTCGTCTGTCAAAGGGCGGGGGAAAACTGTGGTTTTTCTGGCAGGTTCGCCGACTGAATCTACTGCTATTGTACAACTAAATCTAGCAACAAATAAACTAGAAATATTGCGCCAATCGAGCAATTTAAGCATCAATCCGGGTTATCTTTCTGTACCGGAACCAATTGAATTCCCCACGGAAAACAATTTGACTGCTTTCGGTTTCTTCTATCCTCCGAAAAATCAAGATTTCGCAGCACCTGCGGGTGAAAAACCGCCGCTTGTTGTCAAAAGTCACGGCGGCCCCACTGCTGCTACTTCTAGCAGCATGAATTTGAAAATTCAATATTGGACGAGTCGCGGTTTTGCCGTGCTCGATGTTAATTACGGCGGCAGCACTGGTTACGGCCGAGAATACAGAAAAAGACTGCTAGATAGTTGGGGAATTGTCGATGTTGACGACTGCGCTAACGGTGCTAAATATTTAGCTCAAAAAGGTTTAGTTGATGGCGAAAGAATGGCGATCGCCGGAGGCAGCGCAGGTGGGTACACTACTCTGTGCGCTCTTACTTTCCGCGATGTGTTTAAAGCGGGTGCTAGCTATTATGGAGTTAGCGATTTGGAAGCTTTGGCCACGGATACTCACAAGTTTGAAGCACGCTATCTGGATGGATTGATCGGGCCTTATCCTGAAAGAAAAGATTTGTATGTAGCTCGTTCGCCTATTCATTCCGCCGAACGTTTATCTTGTCCCGTTATCTTTTTTCAAGGATTAGAAGATAAAGTGGTTCCGCCCAATCAAGCGGAAATGATGGTAGAAATATTGAAAGCTAAAGGTTTGCCGGTTGCTTATGTTGCTTATGAAGGGGAACACCACGGTTTTCGCCGCGCTGAAAATATCAAAAGAACTCTTGACGGCGAATTCTATTTCTATTCCCGGGTGTTTAAGTTTGAGTTAGCTGAACCTGTAGAGGAAGTGGTGATTTTCAATCTTTAGAAAACATCAAGTTTGCAGTTGCTCGGTCTTCCCTAAAACGCACCTGCAAGCTTTATCAGAATTTGCCAATTTTTAATGTGATTTACTTCACAAATTTTGCTGTTTATTGTCACACGTTTAAAGGCAATACAGCTATAAATTTTTATAGTGCGATCGCCTTTTGTTGCCCTAGAAACGCCCGATCGCCCGATCGTCGCGTAGAGAGTCAATTACTATGCAAACTCCTGTCCACCTGATTCCATCTGCTTTGGGCGAGCTGTTTGCCGAAGTGAATCAAAATGGCTACATTACTCTAGCCGATAGGTATGGTTTGATGGCTGCTATTTTTGACGAAAATTTGACTGAGGAAGACAAACGCTCGATCGATCGGCTGCTGCGCTCTGTGTGCCGGGGAAGGATAAAATTAGTTAACGAATTGTCTACGGTCAGATAAGTTCCGATAATTTTCCTTGACTAGAATTTTGAGAATCTCCACAATCAAAAAAAGTCCTAATTGTCTCATAATTAGGACTTCGAGCGAGAAAACCATTTTTAATTTTTGATCGGTATAGAACTTACGCAAAAAAAGGTTGGGCGCGCCAATTATAGTCATAGGGTGCGCCTAGCGCACCTTACATAATTAGATTCTGACCCAACGAGCGAACAAGTTTAACGTGCAGGTATAGTAGTCGCTAACTGTAACTTGCTCAAATTTTCTTCAGGCTGAACATCCATGTGATAGCTGAGTGCCGAAGGAATCCCGAGTACGCAGCAGGGAAAATTATTGCCTAGTTCCCTAACCAGCCGATGGTTGGCAGAACCACAGCCCAAGAACAGTAAATTGGCTGATTCTAATTCAACCACATTTCTCAGTTCTGTAGCAACCCGCCCGATGCGTAAATGAGCTTTGAATAAACCGCGCCACTCCTCAGCCAAACAGCGCGCTTGCCACAGCAACTTATCTGCTACCTCGTACTCATTATTTTGACCGTAAATAGCTTGAAAATAATGCGGATCTACCCAATTTTTTTGCTGGGATACCAATGGGATTTCGGTTGGTAAAGCGAGCGCAGGCGCTGCACAACTAAGGGCGAATGTTTCCTCTAAATCAGACACTTTCTGCTGTGCAGCCAAGGCATTTGCTACAGCAACTTTGCAAGTATCTTCGCGGTAATTTTTTGGCGATTCGTCGATCACGTATACGACTTGAACCGTGACTTCTTTAGTTGTTACGAAACGAGTTTGATGCGCCATCCAAAGGGTAATATCCAGAGCTATTTGACTTTGGGGAGAACTGTTGTAACCGACAATAAAATTGATAGTTTTTGCCTGTTTTGGGGATTTTGATTTCTTAGAAACTGGTAAGGTTGGCTCCGGCAGCAACACCATTTCTTCTGCTAAATTTTGGTATCCCAATGCACTTTCAAAACGCGCTAACATTGTTTTGAGATTCACAGGCTTAACCTCTCTTAAGTAAATTGTTATGTCAATCCGTCGGGTGTTATTCGTCTTGAGTAAAGTAGCGATCGAGAAAATTCAAAGCATAGTTGCGGATTTCGTAATACTCCTTCGATTCCCGCAACTCTTGGCGATCGCGCGGGCGCGCAAACGGCACTGACAAAACTTCACCTATCGTCGCAGCCGGGCCGTTTGTCATCAGCACAATGCGATCGGACATATAAATAGCTTCATCCACATCGTGAGTAATCATCATTGCAGCTTGTCTGTGATTTTCCCAAATATCCAGCACCTGTTTCTGCAACTTGCCGCGAGTTAGAGCATCCAGCGCTCCAAACGGTTCGTCCATTAATAACATTTTTGGTCGAATCGCCAAAGCTCGCGCAATCCCAACCCGCTGTTTCATGCCTCCTGAAATTTCGTCTGGATATTTATCGGCTGCTGCCGTTAAGTTTACCATTGCTAGGTGTTCGTTGACAAGACTAATCTTCTCCGGGCGGCTAAGACTTCGCAAAACTTCATCAACTGCCAGCCGAATATTTTCCCGCACCGTCAGCCAAGGCAGCAATCCGTAGTGCTGAAATACCATCATGCGATCGGCTCCAGGTTTGCGAATTTCTTTTCCTTCCAGTGTCACCATTCCCGCGCTCTGTTTTTCCAAACCTGCCACTATTTTTAGCAGTGTTGATTTGCCGCAACCCGAGTGACCGATTACCGAAATATATTCGTTTTCTCCAATACTTAAATTGATATTTTCCAAGACGCTAAATTCGCTACCGTCAGCACTTTTATACGACTTGAACAAGTTGTTAATCTCCAGAAATTCAGGGTGCTTCTGGACTTGGCTGCTGGCTTCGAGAGAAGTAGAAAAGTATTGAGTCACGGTATTCTCCTAAAAAGTAGTAAAGTGTTAATTTGATTTCCTTACGGTGGCGTAATTTCTAAAATATTTTAGTCTGTTTCAACCGACTTTAGCTATTAGCGAGGGACTTAGATCCCTGGGGGGACGGTCGGAAAAGCGCAAGATGTCAAACATTAAGACTGAAAAAAAGACTGAGGGCGGTTGGCTCGGATTTCAAAACTCTTCAAATAGCCCACCGGATCGCTAGGATCGAATGCCTTTTTATCAATAAAAAGTTCCGCCGGTTCTACTTGGTAATCCTCCTGGGGACAATCGATCCCCATTTCGGCAACAATCTTGCGGTAAAGGTCGGTTCTCCAAGCTTTTTTAGCTAATTCCTCAGCATTTTTTGGAACCTCCTTAATCTGTCCCCAGCGAGCGGCTTGAGTCATCAACCAAATACTCTGAGACTGCCACATAAATGTTGAATGATTTCCGGGTATTTGAGGTAAGTTCTTAGGAATGTCATAGAAAATAGTTGCATCTTCCGATTGTATGGTGCGGTCTTTTTCGTCAAACCCTCCATAGTTGTAGTCGCCAACTATTGCCGGTCGCGTAAATTTGTCGATCGCCCCTTTTTTCGGTCTCGCCCCCGTAAACGATCGCTCAGTCAGCAGCTCCGATATTTCACTGCGATTTTCCGGCTTGCTGCAATACTGACAAGCTTCCACCATTGCCTTAACCAGCGAGTAATAAGTCTTGGGATTTTCCTTAATGAATGATTCCATTACTCCCAAAAGGCGATCGGGATGTCCCAGCCAAACTTCCTTCCCTTGCACGAAGGTAAAACCCACTCCCAAATTGCCTTGAATTGCCCGCGTATTCCAAGGTTCGGCCACCATGTAAGCCTGCATGGCGCCAATCCTGATGTTTGTTACCATCTGCGGCGGCGGCACAATAATTACCCGAAATTCTTTGAACGGATCGACACCGGCAGCCGCCGATATGTAGCGGACAAAGTATTCGTAAATAGCAGAACTCAGAACCACTGCCCAAACCCTGTTTTCCGACGGCTGACTGTCAAAAAAGGCTCGAAATTGTTTGCCAAATTCTTCCAAATTGCCGTTGTATTCGTGCCACGGGCGCAAACCGGAATCCCACATAGCTTTGTTCATCGTCATGGCGTTGCCGTGGCGGTGAATTGTCATTGCCGCGCACAGTGGTGCGTGGCGCGCTCCTTCGGCGCCAACTCGGGCGTTTGTGACGGCGCCGGATACGACTGGGGAGGCGTCGAGCCGGCCGAAGATTACGCCGTCCCGGGAGGTTGCCCAGCTTGCTTCGCGGTTGAGTTGGACGTTTAAACCGTATTTGCGGAAAAAGCCTTTTTTCCAGGCGATCGCAAATGGTGCACAATCGTTAACCGGCACGTATCCTACGGTTAAATTTGGTTTTTCTAAGGTTCGGGAATCGACAACCGGCTTTACGGCTGAGGCTTCTTCCGTGAGTCCTTTTGCCGATCGATCCGCGCTAATTCCACAACCAGATAAAGCCATTCCCGCCGCCGCCGCTCCCATTCCTTGCAAAAACTCTCGGCGGTTCCATTCATTGGAAAACTTATCACTCATATTTAATTTGACTAATGACTGTTAAATGTTGACTGTTAACTGTTGATTGTTGACTGTTGACTGTTAACTGTTGACAACAGGCAACTGCTTGCCTAACAACTGCCAATTGACTAATGACTAATGATTAATGATTGATCGATGCGTTACCAACTCCTGAACTTTGTCAACAGCAGCGTCGAGCAACAATCCAGTTATGCCAATTACCAACACCGCTAAAAATACCGAGCTCAGATTCAAACGGCTCCACTCATCCCAGACAAAAAAGCCAATTCCCACACCGCCTGTCAGCATTTCCACCGCCACAATCACCAGCCAAGCAATCCCCAAACTAATCCGCAAACCTGTAAAAACGTATGGCAAACTGGCCGGCCAAATTATTTTGGTAATCCGCCTCCAGCGGGGCATTTCCAACACTTGCGCCACATCCAGATAATCCTGGGAAACGCTAGAAACTCCCAAAGCAGTGTTGATAATTGTCGGCCACAAAGACGTGATGAATATGACAAAAATTGCCGACGGCTCTGCTAAATTAAAAATCGATAAAGCTATCGGCAGCCACGCTAGCGGCGACACGGGTTTAAAGATTTGAATCAGCGGATTGAGCGCCATCATGGCCGGTTTCGACATCCCGATCGTAAATCCCACGGGAATCGCCACTGCTGCGCCCAGGAAAAATCCCACCAACACCCGTCGCAAACTCGCTAGCAGCAGCCAGCCAATGCCTAAATCTCCAGGCCCGCGCTGATAAAATGGATGCAATATGTAATCTAAATTAGCTATAAACGCCTGATAGGGAGTGGGAATCAAATCGCTTTTGAAGCTGGCAACAATCCACCACAAGCCAAGAATTCCCAAAAAACCCGCAGCAGGTAACAAAACAGCATCTCGGATGACAACGGGTTTTACACGCTTCCACGTTGCAACTCCTGCAAGTGCGATCGCAGATAAATTAAGCTGTATGAACATTTCAATCTCCTTCAGAGTCAGGGCAGGTACAAGAATCTTGAACAATACCAACCTGAGACACTGACGAAGCCAAACAATCTTTTTCAGAACATTTGGCTTTTCAGTCTCTTCTCAATGCCTGCGAAGTTAGCTGACGGGCTAGGACTGAGAGATGTCCTTCTCTTTAGATTTCAAAATCAAAAATTACACTTAAATTTGGCAATTTAGAAATTTTTAACTTTGCTTTATAATTCTGTCGAGATTCGCCCCGAAAATTGGTTCCTCCGCTCCAGCTACACGCTTGGTTTGATCGCTTGGTTCGATCGCGCATTGATGGATTAGGCTTGACGTTTTAAGCCAATTTAACTTAAGCTAGCACGACCATTTAATTTTGTCAATATGTCTTTAGAAGTAGCTATTAGCGCTCGGCGAAGCCCAAAAAAAGTTGACAAACTATTCAAAAATTTAATTATTAAACTAACCTAGAGAGATAAAATGCGATCGCTGACTTGATTTATATATTAAGGGCCATGATTGATTTTAGCCAAGCGCTACAAGATAAAATTGACCTAATTACCCAAAACTGGATCGAAGCTGTTCGCGCCGAGGAGCAAATCCAAACCGCCAAACAACTCACCTACGATTCCGTGTGCGACAGCCTTCCCATCGTACTGCAAGCGATGGTAACTATGCTGTCCCAATCAGAAGACAGCGACACTGGGACAGTCATAGAAGAAAGTTTACAGCACGGGACTGTCAGGGCAAAACAAGGTTACGATGCCCAAGAAATTGCGCGGGAATACCGCTTGCTGCGGAGGGTAATTTTCGATGCTTTAGAGCCAGAATTGGTAAAAGGCTCGGGCGCTGAAGTGAGCCGAGCTTACCGCTTAATTGACAGTGCTATCGACGAAGCAATTGCTGATTGTTTCCAAACCTATACCCAGGCAAGATTCCAAGAACTACAGGAGTTGCAAAACCACTTGCAACTTACAAATCAAGAGCTGACTCGCTTAGTTCGCACCAGTCAAGAGAATCTATCTCACTTAGCTCACGAATTGAAAACTCCCCTCACCTCTATTATTGGTTACTCAGAATTGTTTTTGCGCCAAAGAAACAGTTCTCCAATTAGAGATTCTGTTCCCAATTTGGCACATATTGATAAAGTCCTCAGCAACGGCAGACGCTTACTTAGATTAATTAACGATACTCTCGAAATCTCGCGCTACGACGCGGGCCGCATAAAATTGCAGCTAACTGCTACAAATGTGCGATCGGCGATCGGCACTGTTGTCGAAATAATCGAGCCTTTGGCTAAAGAAAAAAATTTAGAGATCGTCGTTGAGTGCACTCCGCTTCTCGATCAAGTTATGACAGATTACTTGCGCTTGCAGCAAATTATCACCAACTTAACGAGCAACGCCATCCGCTACACCCAAGCTGGTACTATTACCATAAAAACCGAATTATTGTCAGACGAACAGTGGAGTCTCTGCATCAGCGATACAGGAATTGGCATTGCTTCAGAAGACTGCGATCGAATTTTTCAACCCTATTTTCGAGCCAACAGCTCCCTGGGTTCTAGCATTCCTGACACTACCGGCTTAGGGCTAGCAATTGTCGTTCGATTAGTCAACCTCTTGCAAGGTAAAATCGAATTAGTTTCTGAAGTAGGAGTTGGCTCCTCTTTCACTGTAATTTTTCCCTTAGAATTGGATGGAGTTTAGATTACTGTTAACTGTTGACTGTTGACTGTTGACTGTTAACTAATGACTAATGCCCAATGCCCAATGCCCAATGCCCAATGCCCAATGCCCAATGCCCAATGCCCAATGACTAATGACTAATGACTTCTTCAAATCAGAAACCGAAGAGTTACATAAATAGCCGCAGTTATTAATTGCACTGCCATCACAGGCAGCCCGTAACGCAAAAAAGTTTGAAAAGAAATCCGGCGCCCGTGCAGTCAAAACTAGCCGCCGGCAACAAAACTGCATCTCGGATGACAACGGGTTTTACCCGCTTCCACGTTGCAACTCCTGCAAGTGCGATCGCAGATAAATTAAGCTGTATCAACATTTCAATCTCCTTCAGAGTCAGGGCAGGTACAAAAATCTTGAACAATATCAACCTGAGACACTGACGAAGGCAAACAATCTTTTTCAGAACTTTGGCTTTTCAGTCTCTTCTCAATGCCTGCGAAGTTAGCTGACAGGCTAGGACTGAGAGATGTCCTTCTCCTTAGATTTCAAAATCCAAAATTACACTCAAATTTGGCAATTTTTAACTTTGCTTTTTAATTCTGTAGAAATTAGCCCCCAAAATTGGTTCCTCCGCTCCAGCCACACGCTTGGTTCGATCGCGCATTGCTGGATTAGGCTTGACGTTTTAAGCCAATTTAACTTAAGCTCGCACGAGCGTATTATATTGTCAATAGGTCTTTAGGAGTAGCTATTAGCGATCGGCGAAGCCCAAAAGTTGACAAACTATTCAAAAAGTTAATTATTAAACTAGCTTAGAGAGATAAAATGCGATCGCCCACTTATTTCTCTACTTGAGCCATGAGAGACTTTAGCCTCGCGCTGCAAGATCGAATCGACATAATTATACAAAACTGGATCGAAGCTGTACGATCCGACGATCAACTCGAAACCGCTAAAGAACTCACCTACAATGGCGTGCGCGACAGCGTTCCAATGGTACTGCAAGCGATCGTAACTATGCTTTCCCAATCCCAAGAGAGCGACATTCGCACACTCGTAGAAAAAAGTTTAGAACACGGAACTCTCAGGGCAAAACAAGGCTACGACGCCGAGGAAATTGCGCGAGAATACCGCTTGCTGCGCTGGGTAACTTTCGAGGCTTTAGAGCCAGAATTGTTAAAAGCCTCTGCAGCAGAAGTCAGCAGAGCTTACCGGTTAATTGACACGGCGCTCGACGAAGTAATTGCTAAATGTTTCCAAACCTTTACCCAAGAAAGATTCCAAGAACTCAAGGATTTGCAAAACCAATTGCAACTTACAAATCAAGAACTGACTCGCTTAGTTCGCGCCAATCAAGAGAACTTATCTCACTTAGCTCACGAATTAAAAACGCCCCTCACCTCTATTATCGGCTACTCAGATTTGTTTTTGCGCCAGCAACAAAACTATTCCGAAATTAAAGGTTCTGTTCCCAATATAGGGCATATTGATAGAGTCCTCAACAGTGGCCGGCTGTTGCTGAGATTGATCAACGATACTCTGGAAATTTCGCGGTACGAAGCCGGACAAATAAAGTTACAGCTAGCTCCAATCAGACTGCCAGATGTACTCGCCACGGTGGTTGAAATAATCGAGCCTTTAGCGAAAGCCAAAGGTTTAGAGATAGCTGTGGAGTGCCATCTCTCAGACGATCAAGTGGTGACAGATTGCTTGCGCTTGCAGCAAATTATCACAAACTTAACCAGCAACGCCATTCGCTACACCACAGCCGGTACTGTTACAATAAAAAGCGAACTTTTGCCAGATAAATATTGGACAGTAACGGTCTCAGATACAGGAATTGGTATTGCTCCTGAAGACTGCGAGCGGATTTTTCAACCCTACTTTCGAGCCGACAACTCCCTGAGCTCTGGCATTCCTGACAGTACCGGCTTAGGGCTAGCAATTGTCGCTCGATTAGTCAAGCTCTTGCAAGGTAAAATCGAATTAGTTTCTCAAGTAGGAGTTGGCTCCTCCTTCACTGTAATTTTTCCCTTAGAATTGGATGGAGTTTAGATTACTGTTGACTGTTGACTGTTGGCTGTTGACTGTTGACTGCCAACTGCCAACTGCCAACTGCCAACTAATGACTTCTTCAAATCAGAAACCGAAGAGTTACATAAACAGCCGCAGTTATTAATTGCACCGCCATCACAGGCAGCCCGTAACGCAGAAAAGTTTGAAAAGAAATCCGGCGCCCGTGCAGTTCAGAAATTCCCGCCGCCACTATATTAGAAGAAGCTCCTACCAAAGTGCCGTTTCCGCCTAAAGTTGCTCCGTACATCATCGCATAAAAAAGTGGCAGCACAGCAGGTGGAAACTGCCCTGCAAAATCCGGAGCCAGCACCTCTGCAGGTGCGAGCCCGGTATTGACAACATACTGTTTTAGCAGTGGCACCATCGCCACTACCAACGGAATATTTGGCACCACGCTCGACATCAAACCCACAAAAAATAACAAAACTAAAGAACCCAGAAAAATATTCTTACCTAAAATCACTGCTAATATTCCAGATATACTGGCGATAACTCCGGTTTTTTCCAAACCGCCAATCAGCACAAAGATAGACATAAAAAATAGCAGCGTGCTCCAATCTAAATCCCGCAAAATATTATTAACAGAATCAATTTGGGAATGGTGAGCTAAAAGCATTGCCAAAGCAGCCCCCAACAAAGCAACGGCTGCCGGTGAAATAGGCACGGGCAGCGACTCTCCTATTACAAAAAATGTCAGCACGAAAGCTATAATTACACCGCCCACTGCTAAGACTCGCGGGTGATTAATTGTTGGGCGCGGCAAATGTTCCAAATCGTCTAAGTTCTTGTGCCAAATTTCGCGGAAAAGCCAAGGCAACATAACTACTATCACTGCTAATGCAATTGCCCCGCCCAAACTTAACTTTACCAGGTAATCTGTAAAGCTCATGTTAATAGCATCGCCGACAATGAATGTGGCCGGATCGCCCACGATTGTCAGCAGTCCCGAACTGTTAGCTACAAATACCATTAAAATCAGTAACGGCACAAAATCTACACCGACTTCTTCTGCCATTGGCGGAATTAATGGTGCTAGCAGCATGACTGTCGTGGCATTGGGCAAAACAGAACAAATTGGGGTAGTAATTGCGACAATACCCAGCAAGAGATTTTTGCCTTTGCCTTTAGCCAAAAGCACAATTTGAGTTGCCAAGTATTCAAATACTTTGGTAGGCTCAAATGCTCTCACCATTACCATGACTCCGAAAAATAAGCCCAGCGTGGCGTGACTCCGACCGATATATTCGATCGCGTTGTTTAACGTCATCACGTGGGTAAAAACCAGAATCACCGCTCCCAGAAATGCCGCAACTGTGAGGTGTATCCATTCTGTAATTATTAAGAAAATTACACATATAAATGTTGTTGCAGCAATCACAGCTTGCACGTTTTCCATTTAGTCCCCTGAAAATAATAAAACTTAAAAATTAAAAAGTCTCGGTTCGAGTGAATATACTACTTCCTGGCTCTTCTGTCAATAAATTTAAGTGCTGATTTTGGCAGCAACAAGCTGGGAGCGGCTCATCAAGAACTCTCCGGCACAGGGAAAAAATCACCTCAAAACTACTTCTTTCGGCAGGGTCGCGATCGCCCGAAGTTTGGTATGGCGATCGGGCGATCGCTCAACTACAATGAAGCATGGGCAATCTCTGCCAAACTCAACCCCCACGCAGACATTATGGACTACAGCCAAGTGCTCGCCGAAAAAACCGATATTATCGTCCAGAACTGGATTGAAGCAGTGCGTCAGGATCGGAAAATTGAAAGCGCTGACGCCTTACCGCACTCAGCAATCGAAAATCACATACCTCACCTGCTGGAGGCGATGGCCACAGTGCTTTCCCAATATCAAAACAGCGAAATAAAACTATTAATTGAAGCCAGTTTAGATCACGGATTTCTCAGAGCCGAACAAGGCTACGATGCTGCCGAAGTAGCCCGGGAATACCACTTATTGCGTCAAGTAATATTCTCGCAGTTAGAATCAGAATTGCTAGCAGGAACCACCGCCGACGTATTCAGAGCTTTTAGGCTGATAGATGCCGTAGTAGACGAAGCAATTGCCCAGTGTTTCAACAGCTACGTTGCTCAGAGGCTGCAGGAACTTCAACAAATCCAAACTCAGTTACAACTCACCAATCAAGAACTCTCTCGCCTGGTCAGCGTCCATCAAGAAAACGTCTACCATTTGGCTCACGAACTTAAAACTCCTCTCAACTCAATTATTGGTTATTCCGAACTATTTCTGCGAAAAGAAAAATGGCAATCTGAAGTCAAAGATACTCTCCCCGGCATCGAACACATCGAGCGAGTATTGCGTAACGGCAGACACTTGCTTCGCATGATTAATGACACACTAGAAATTTCTCGCGCCGAGGCCGGAAAAATTAAACTTAACCTGCGGCCCACTAATGTACAATCTGTAATTAACACCGTAGTAGAAATGATGCAGCCAATTGCTGATGCTAAAGGATTAAAGCTCACTGTTACCAGCGACTGCGCCCCAAGACAAGTAATCGCTGACGCACAGCGGCTGCAACAAATTCTGACCAACCTGGTGAGCAATGCCATTCGCTATACAGAATCTGGTAGCATCGAATTAAGTTGCCACCCTGCTGGAGACGGAAAGTGGGCGATCGCAATTACAGATACCGGGATTGGCATTGCCCCCGAAGATACAAAGCGCATCTTTGACCCCTTCTTTCAAGCAGGAGAAGCCGGCAAACAGCTCTTTCCCACCGAAAGCACTGGTCTGGGATTAGCAATAGTATCGCGGCTCGTCACGCTGCTGCAAGGCAAAATCGAGTTAGTATCACAAATAGGAGTCGGCTCAACTTTTACCGTGATTCTGCCGCAAGAAGTTAAAATACTCCAAGAAGTAAGCTAAACATTAAGTTCAAATTTTTACATCCGAAAATCCTATGCCCGCAGCCAACCTTAGCCCTTCCACCACAGCCTTTCCCCTCACCGCCGTAGTCGGGCAAGAAGCAATCAAATTAGCCCTGCTGTTAGCAGCAGTAGATCCCGGATTGGGAGGAGTTGCGATCGCAGGCCGCCGCGGGACAGCAAAATCAGTAATGGCCCGCGCCTTGCACTCATTACTGCCACCCATTGAAATTGTTAGAGATTCTTTTTGCAACGCCGAACCTAATGAAATTGTTGCAGAACAAGCATCAGGCTTGTTACCAGAAAATGGGGGGCAAGATACCCACACCACCGATACTAATTCCTTAACTACTGAAATAATTCCCACACCATTCATTCAAATTCCTTTGGGTGTCACCGAAGACAGACTATTAGGTTCAGTCGATGTCGAACAATCAGTAAAATTCGGTCAAACCGTATTTCAACCCGGACTCTTAGCCCAAGCAAATCGAGGGGTACTTTATGTAGACGAAATTAACCTCCTCGATGACAACATTTCCAACCAATTGCTAACAGTATTAACCGAAGGGCGCAACCAAATAGAGCGCGAAGGCATTAGCTTCCAACACCCCTGCAAACCTCTATTTATCGCCACCTACAACCCCGAAGAAGGGCCGCTGAGAGAACATTTGCTCGATCGCATCGCGATCGTACTTTCAGCCGACGCAGCACTCGAAATAGAAGAAAGAGTCTATGCAGTAGAAAAAGCTTTATCCTACTCCAGCTCCCCCCAAGAATTTTTAAATCAATACAGCGAAGACACCGACAACCTCAAAACCCAAATCATCCTAGCCAGAGAATGGCTCAAAGATGTCAGCATTAAACGCGAACAAATTGCCTACCTAGTAGAAGAAGCCATCCGGGGTGGCGTTCAAGGACACCGCGCCGAAATATTCGCAGTCCGCGTCGCCAAAGCCGCCGCCGCCATGGAGGGACGCACAGAAGTTAACGCCGAAGACCTGCGCCGCGCCGTAGAATTAGTCATCGTACCCCGCGCCACCATCATCCAAACTCCCCCAGACGACGAAAACTCTCCTCCTCCTCCCCCCCCACCGCCTCCCCAAAAGCAGTCAGAACAAGAACAAGACGAACCAGAAAACGAGCAAGAAGACGAAGAAGACCAAGAGGATGAAGACAACCCGGAACCTGAAGAAGAACCAGAAAAAGATACCATTCCCGAAGAATTTCTCTTCGACCCCGAAGGCGTAATTCTCGACCCCAGCGTGCTTTTCTTCGCCCAAGCCGCCAGCCGCCAAGGCAAATCGGGCAGCCGCAGCACCATTTTCTCGGAAGATAGAGGCCGTTACGTCAAGCCGGTATTGCCCAAAGGCCCCGTCCGCCGCATCGCCGTTGACGCCACCCTCAGAGCCGCCGCACCCTACCAAAAAGCCCGCCGCGACAGGAATTCTAACGCCCCCCAACCCCCCCTTAGCAAGGGGGGGCAAGAGGGGGTTCAGCGCCGTGTATTTGTGGAGCAGGGAGACATTCGGGCGAAGCGCTTGGCCAGAAAAGCTGGAGCTTTAGTCGTATTTGTCGTCGATGCTTCGGGTTCGATGGCCCTCAACCGGATGCAGTCGGCCAAAGGTGCAGTCATGCAGCTACTCACAGAAGCTTATCAAAGCCGCGACCAAGTTGCTCTCATTCCCTTTCGGGGGGAACAAGCAGAAGTGCTGCTACCGCCGACTCGCTCAATAGCCTTGGCCCGCAAGCGTTTGGAGCGGTTGCCCTGCGGAGGCGGTTCCCCCCTGGCCCACGGTTTGACTCAAGCAGTGCGGGTGGGAGTCAACGCGCGGCAGTCTGGAGATATCGGTCAAGTTGCGATTGTCGCCATTACTGACGGACGCGGCAATATTCCTTTGGCTCGTTCTTTGGGCGAACCGATTGTAGATGGAGAAAAGCCTGATATTAAGCAGGAATTGTTAGAAATTGCTGCCAAAATTCGTGGGTTGGGAATGCAGTTGCTGGTGATTGATACCGAGAGCAAGTTTATTTCGACTGGCTTTGCGAAGGAATTGGCCAAGACTTCTGGAGGGAAATACTATCACTTGCCCAAAGCTACCGAACAGTCGATCGCAGCTATGACTAAAAATGCTCTGCGCGACGCGATCGGCTAAAATCCTGATACCTGGATTTATCTCCGTTTATCTGCGGTTAAAAATCCAAAAATTAGACTTTTTGCCAAAAGTCTAATTTTTAACTCTCACTCTCCGGCGAGTCAGCGCCAGCGAACCCGCAACTAAACCCAACCCTACCACCGTCGAAGGCTCAGGAATTCTTACGGGCAGAGGTACGCGGTTTGCCGTCCCCCGGTTGGGGGTTGAAGAAGTTGTACCTTGGGGGAGTTGAGCGA
This sequence comes from Microcoleus sp. B3-D7, assembly GCF_036705305.1. Classification (NCBI taxonomy): domain Bacteria; kingdom Bacillati; phylum Cyanobacteriota; class Cyanophyceae; order Oscillatoriales; family Microcoleaceae; genus Microcoleus; species Microcoleus sp. B3-D7. The sequence continues at coordinate 22,454 of NZ_JAUBUE010000038.1, forward strand.
TATTATCAGCCAGCAGCAAATGTTCTGAACCCTGCCCTGAAGTAGCGGTAGCAACGGCTCCGACATTAGCTGCAACAGCAGCTTGACCACCGGAAATAACGGCAGCGGCAGCCAATAATATTCCGGCGGTAGGTGGCAATAATTTGCGATCAAAAAAGGTGGGCATTGGACATTACCTCTTTAGCAGTTTGTAGATATAACTCGATCTATTCATTAATTTTATGGGTATCCTCTGTCTGAGCTACCTTAGCAATTAACGGAACCGATTTTAGATTTTAGATTTTAGATTTTAGATTTTAGATTATTGAAGTTTCAGGTCCCTAGTTTGAAATAAGTTGCAAATCAAAAACCTAAAATCCACTGTGGCCCCTGCCTCTAGCATAGACTCCTTAATCCCCAATCGTAAATCCCCAATCCAAAATTGATTTACATTCGCTATCTGCGATTTGATTGACTTTAAGCTCGCCCCTGGCTGCAGATAGCGCCCGCCCTTTAAACTCAATTATAGCTTTGCCACGACGCGCAACAGTGCGAGACAGCGACACGGCACAGACCTGTACGCAGTCGATTATAAACAATCGATCCCTGCTTTGGAGTGATTTCACCCCCATTCTTTATCAAATCTTTAAACTCTTTCAAGTTTTGCAAACACAGTGTAAAGCTGTCAAAATGATAGATAGCAATTCTCAGCCAAAATTAGGTAAATCCTCGTGAGTAACACTAGCAATTTCCGCGAAGCCGTGCGCGAGGCCAAAAACCACGCGCTGGTAGGCCCCAACGTCATCTCCAACGCTCTCCCCTTCGTGGGCGGCGGACTTGTCTTAACTGCTGTCGGCACCTACGGGGGCCTCGGAGTGATCCGCAACTATCCTGGGATCTTCTTTCCCACCTTCATTGCTGCGATCGTCGTAGAATTAATTCTCTTCTTCATCGCCCGCGGCGCCGCCGAACAAGGCAACAAAAACACCGCTTTGCCCCTGCTGGCAACCTACAGCCTGCTTTCCGGCTACACCCTCAGCGGATTGGTATTTACAGCCCTCAGAACCCAAGGCGTCGGCATCTCCGGCATCGCTTTTGCGGCCCTCGGATGCGGCATTACCTTTATCGCCGCCCGCCAAATTGGCTCCAACCTTTCTGAACAAGACGGCATGGCCCTCACCAAAACTATCAGTTTAGGTGTGATTGCTTTGTTAGTCGTCGTTGGCGGTCAGTTTCTGCTCTCTCTATTTGGCATCTACACCCCAACCTGGTTGGAAATTGGCATTTCTGGCATCGGCGTGTTTATATTTGCCGGCGCTGCGATCGTCGATTTTTACATATTACCCCGCAGCTACCGCGACGATCAGTATTTGCCCGCCGCTCTGTCGATGTACTTGACCTACATCAACTTGTTCATTTTCATTCTGCGCCTGCTGATTGCTATCAACAGCCGCGATTAATTGAAACTTTAGCTTAAAAAAAACCGCGGCTCGATCGACATCCGGCCGCGGTTTTTTTTTTATTAAGATTTGGCATCAAGATAGTCGTCATCGCCTCCCCTGTCCCTCATACAAAAAACTTATATCATGTTCACAGCCGACAGGCATAAGGTATAATTTTACTTTTTAATCACTCAATCAAAGCTCTTGTTATCTAATTGTGTCGATCGCGATTTCAGTATTAATCACAAATTAATTGGGGAAAACTCATGTACTTAAAATATGAAGATATTAGGATCGTCAGCGTAGAAATTACCTCCAGGTGCAATGCAGCTTGTCCCCAGTGTCCGCGCACCGACAACCCGATTTTGCCGGGGGCGGAATTAAAGATGGAGGATATTGAGAGAATTTTCCCACAAGAGTTTTGCTCTCAGTTGGATTTGGTGTATATGTGCGGCAACTACGGCGATGCTATGACTAGCAATACCACAATTCCTGCGATAGAATATTTGCACCGCATGGGAGTTCCTCATATCAGCCTGTACACCAACGGTAGCGGACGCAATCCCGACTGGTGGCAAGCCCTGGCACAGGCGATGACAGGAGAACACGATCGCGTAATTTTTAGTATCGACGGGTTGGCCGATACTAACAGCATCTACCGCCAAAATACCAACTGGGACAGGATAATGCAGTCGGTTAATGCCTTTATCCAAGCTGGCGGAAAAGCTGTATGGCATTACTTGATATTTGAACACAACCAGCACCAAGTAGAAGCAGCGCGGGATTTAGCCCAACAATTAGGATTTGTCGAGTTTGTACCGAAAGCTACCTCTCGTTTTGTGGCGAAAGAGATTTATGACAAAGAGTCCGCAAATCAACAGCCTCAGAAGGCAGAAAACTCTCAGGTAGAGGCTAAGAGCGATCGCCCCAACCAACCAGCAACAACTAATGCGTCAGCCCCTCAAAATCAAACACAGACGGCTGTTGGGTTGCACCAACAAGCTGAGCACTGTTTGAAACAAGGACAGCTCTCAGAGGCGATCGCAGCCAGCCAACAAGCCCTAAAAATTGAACCTAATTTTGCAGCAGCCTGGAAAACTTTGGGCAATGCTGTTCAAGGTTTAGGGAAGATGCAAGCAGCAGCAGACTGTTATGCCAAAGCCCTCAAAATTCAGCCTAATTTTCCAGAAGTTTATGCTAATGTCGGCAGTCTTTATGCTCAACAGCAACAGTGGCAGCCAGCTAGTGCTTATTACCAAAAGGCGATCGAGCTTAAACCCAATTTTGCCGGAGCTTATCGCAATTTAGCTCAAGTGTTGATGCAGTTGGGGCAACCAGAAAAAGCAAATTATGCTTGGTATCAAGCTATAGCTATCGAAACCTCTCAAGCACCCGCTCAAACTCAGCCCGTCCCATCAAAACCAGCCAGCGAAGAACTGCAACCCCCATCATTGGAACAATATAAAAACCCCCAGGGAGACCAATTTATCCAAGCTGTAGAAAAATTTGGCAGCCTAAATAATTACTACCGAAATGTAGAAATTAGCTGCCAAACTCAAGCCAGCAAAGAGATTTTCATCAGTTTTGAAGCGGAACTCTGGCCTTGCTGTTGGGTAAGCCATACTAAATACGCTGTTTACAACCACACTTACAGACCGCAAATGCTGGCTTTAATTGAAAAGTACGGAAATGGCTTTAATTCTCTCAGAACTCAATCGGTGAAAGATGCGATCGCAAAAGATTGGTTTCGCGAAAACCTCACAAAAAGTTTTTCCTGTTCTAAAAGGTTGGACGTATGCGCTCACGAATGCGGTAAAACTTTCAATTCAACAGGTTCGCAGTATATATAAGAAGTCTGTTGACTGTTGACTGTTGACTGTTGACTGTTGTCACAAGATAGAAGGAAGAATGCGGTGAAGCCGATCGAATTTCACGTCACGATTCAGGCAGGTTATCGGGATCGATCCCTTGCGATCGCAAATACTCAGCTAAACGTTCGGCTCGTTGCTGTTGAACCTCAGCTCGCTGTCGTTCAACCCTCAACTCTTCGCGCATCTGCCCCGCCGCTGCATCCGGCAGGGGATAGACATTTCCTGACTCGTCGTACCAAACCAGAATTTCTTGCTCGATGCCCCCAATAACTTGCTGAGATCGCCCTATACCCAGTCCGACTTCTGGCATCCAATAGGGTTCGCCAATCTGCTGCCGGTACTGCCCGTCAATCAGCTTGTACACTTCAAACGGTTGATGCCGATCGCGCCGCCAAAATTCGGGGTTGTAAATAATGTAGTACAAAACCCCTAACCCGGCATAAATCGACATTTTATCGTCGTACTCTCCACCGGGTTTGTGAGACACCATTTCCAATGCTAAGATCGGCACAACCTCGTTTTCTTCCCAGACAGCATAGCTGCGGCGAGATTTGCCTCCTTTTCGGCGCTCCACCCCCAAACTGAGAAACCCGTCGGGGACGACAGGCACTTTGGGACTGATTCCCGTCGTGTGATACACCGCCATATCCACCCCAAAGTACCAATCCATGCGATCGGACCAAATACCGGTCAGGACAAACAACAATAGGTTGGGTAGCAGATTCTGGTCTTCGTTATCCACAGGAGTATCGTCCGAACAGGGCAGGTCTTCGGTGGACGGCAAGCTTAATTTTAGTTCTGGGGAAATCATGGCAGTTAACTCCCATCGAGATCGTTAACCTGATTTTAAATTATAGCAACTTTTTTTGAAGTTTAAATTTTTAATGCGGTAAAGTTTTTAATTCAACGGGTTCGCACTATATCTAATCAGGAAGAAGCAATAACATTTTGTTTGTTGAAATATCCCAATTTCAGCTAAACTTAAAAATACACCCCACAACTAGGAGAACTCACAGTGGAAGTTCTAGACATCAAACACAATATCGAAACATTGTCCGATCGACTGGGTACAACCCAGGACTATCTTTGACATCCCCGCACTTACAGCCAAAATTCAAGACTTAGAGCAAATCTGCGCCCAACCAGCATTTTGGGACGACCAAGATCGAGCTCAAGAAACCCTGCAAGAACTTAATGACTTCAAATCTCATTTAGAACAATATCGCGGCTGGCAAACGAGCTTGGAAGATGCTAAAGCTATTTTAGAACTGCTGGAGTTAGAAGCCGACGAGTCCCTGTTCCAAGAAGCCTCATCGAGTCTTTCTCAGTTAACCCGCGAACTCGACCAGTGGGAACTGCAACAATTATTATCGGGGCCTTACGACCAAAGCGGCGCTGTTTTGACAATTAACGCCGGCGCCGGCGGCACAGATGCTCAAGATTGGGCCGAAATGCTGCTGCGGATGTACACCCGCTGGGGGGAAAGTCAAGGTTACAAAGTACATTTAATGGAAATTTCCGAGGGAGAGGAAGCAGGTATTAAATCTGCTTCTTTGGAAATTGTCGGCCGCTACGCTTACGGTTATATGAGGTCGGAAAAAGGCACTCACCGTTTGGTCAGAATTTCGCCTTTTAACGCTAACGACAAGCGTCAAACCAGTTTTGCGGGCGTTGAAGTGATGCCAATTCTCGATCGATCCGTCAAGTTGGACATTCCCGAAAAAGATTTGGAAATCACGACTTCCCGCGCGGGCGGCAAGGGCGGGCAAAACGTTAACAAGGTAGAAACCGCAGTCCGCATCGTTCACCTTCCTACTGGCTTGGCCGTCCGCTGTACAGAGGAACGCAGTCAGTTGCAAAACAAGGAAAAAGCTTTGGCATTACTCAAGGCTAGGCTGTTGGTGATTGCTAAGGAACAGCGGGCTTCGGAAATTGCCGAGATTCGCGGCGATATGGTGGAGGCGGCTTGGGGCAACCAAATTCGCAATTATGTTTTTCACCCATACCAAATGGTGAAGGATTTGCGTACTGGGGTGGAAACAACCGCCATCGCAGATGTAATGAACGGCGAATTAGACCCGTTTATTCAAGCTTACCTGCGGCAGGAAAATCAGTTGATAGCCCAAACCGATGGAACCGCGCGAATATAATTTGCGCCTTGACATACGAAGTCGGCCTGCGCCGACTAAAGAATCAAGAGCGGTGATGGCAGCGGATTTGCTATAATTTTGGGGTTTTGGCCGATCGCCCGACCTTCAACAGGTCGCGCGGCCAAAAACCTTGATATGATAAAACTTGATCTGACAAACACTAAGGAGAAATAATGACCCAAGTTGTAATAGGCGAAAATGAAGGGATTGAGTCAGCCCTGCGACGGTTTAAGCGACAAGTTTCTAAAGCGGGTATTTTCCCCGACATGAGAAAGCACCGCCACTTTGAAACTCCGTTGGAAAAGCAGAAGCGCAAAGCTATTGCCAGAAGGACTAAGAGACGCTTTCACCGCAATAACAAGCCCTAGAATTATTAGCACTAAATTGATTCGGCAGATATAATGCCTTGCGATTCTAGTACCGCAGCGACTCGGAGAATCACCGCTTCGCTGTAGGGAGCACCAATAATTTGTACGCCCAAGGGCAAAGCGCCGGGCCGCTGTACGGGCACGCAAAGAACGGGCAAGCCAATAAATGATAGGGGTTGGGTGAACAGTCCGAGATTGGGACGCACTAAGATTTCTTGTCCGGCTATTACCATTTTCTCGACGCCAATTTCAGGGGCAGCTATGGGGGTTGCGGGTGCGAGGATGATGTCTGCGTGTTGGAATATTTCGCGAATTCGATCGCGGTACCACTGTCTGAACCTCTGGGCTTGCAAGTACCAAGTCGCAGGGATCAGGGTTCCCGCTAAAAAGCGATCGCGCGTGGCAGGATCGAAGTCTTGAGGGCGCGATCGCAAATTGTCCAAATGCAAGTTTCCCCCCTCGCAGGCGGTAATGATAAACGCCGCAGCCCTGGCGCGATCGGATTCCGGTATGCTGACAGTTGCAAGCCCCCCTATTTTTGGGGGGTTTGTTGTTTTTTCTGTGCTTATACCACAATCTAAGAGATTTGTCAAGGCTTTAGCCACTATTTCTACAGCATCCATTGCTTCCGGTTCGGCCCCTGTGGCGAAATAGCCGTCAGCAACAGCAATTCGCAATCCTTCGATACCTTTATTTAATTGCGGCGAACAAAGTTCAGGCGGGCGTTGAGTGCAAACTGGGTCACGAGAATCAGGGCCTTGCAGGATATCGTACAGCAGCGCCATATCTCTGATCGATCGCCCAAACGGCCCTACACAATCCAAACTACTCGAAAATAAATAAGCGCCAGCCCTCGACAAACGGCCGTAAGTAGGCTTAAAGCCAAAGACACCGCACAAAGCAGCCGGTACGCGGATGGAACCGTTAGTATCAGAACCGAGAGTGAAGGGTACAAAACCGACGGCGACTGATGCTGCGGAACCGCCGCTGGAACCGCCGGCGATGCGGGTAGTATCGCGGGGATTGCGAGTCGGCCCGTAGTGGCTGTTTTCTGTGACGAAACCGTAGGCGTACTCGTCCATGTTGAGAGTACCTACGAGGACAGCCCCGGCTTGTTTGAGTCTAGCGACCACAGCCGCGTCCTGGGTAGCCGGAGGATTGTCAGCGTTGATTTTTGACCCTGCTAGAGTAGTAATTCCGCCGATGTCGAACAGGTTTTTGACTGCGAAGGGAACGCCTGCTAAAGGGCCTGGGTTTTCGTTATGTGCGATCGAATTATCTATTTTTTCGGCTGCTGCGAGTGCGCTTGATGCAGTGATTGCAGTAAAGCAATTAAAAGCTTTATCCTTAACAGCAATCCGTTCCAAAGCAGCATTTACCGCCACTGTAGCCGTAACCTTACCCGATTTAACCGCCGCTGCCGTAGCAACCGCATCAGCCTTATCTAAAAAACATCTGCGTTCATCTGCGTTCATCTGCCCTCATCTGCGGTTAAAAATCTAAGGTTCAAACACCGGCGCGGCTTCTACTTCTGGGGGTAAAGGAAACTCAGTAACGAGTCGGGCGATCGCAGCTATCCTCTCGAAGTTTACCACAACACCCGGCCGATGTTCCGGGTCTAACGGCAAGTTTATCAGTTCAGCGGTGCGATCGACATATTCTTCTACATTTACCATCAGTCCCTCCCAAAAAAACATCAGCGTTCATCCGCGTACATCCGCCCCCATCTGCGGTTTAAAATCTAAGATTCAGATATAAGTGCGATCGATTATTGTATCGTAATCGCGATCGGGCAGTCAGTTATTATTGCTCAGTTTTTTGTATTCCTCGGATTGTCTGATATCATCTAAAGGTGATATAGCTTCATTTGGTATATCGGGACTGAATTCTATACATATATCAAGAACAGCTTTATTATACTTTTTATAATCATCATTTTCGTAATATGAATTTACGACTTTTGCCTGCATTCTCAATTTTCCTTCCTGCCATCCTCCAGAACCCACTTTGAGAAGTTTACAATTTACTGCTTTTATACATTTCCATTGAATCTCACTGCAGATAAAACCTCCAGAATCAAATGAGATAGTGCTTAAGTCGGATTTAATATCTATACGTTCTTGAGAACGACCGCCATTATAACTATGTTTTTCGTAATAACTTCTTAAAAACTTTTCCTGAAATTGTTGACTCATTAAAACCTTGAATTTGCCCACTGTAAATGTATTATTGTTATCGAATAACAAAACATCATCATCGCGGTCTAGTGGTTGAAATTTATCACTCATAAAATTAGAGCCTGTCATGTATCTTTAAATATCAGGCGTGTAGAAGCAGGAGTTACAAATGTTCTCGTGGCCGTCTCCACCTACGAATACAACTATCTTTACCTTTTTTATGTCTGCTTGCTTAGCAGATTTTATGAACTTACTCCGCTTCGCTATTTGTCTTTAACTCAAACACTGACACTTTCCCGCAACTTCTCAACGGCAACATCCAGCGGAGGCAAAGTAAAATCCTCAGCATCCATCAATTCTTTAACCTTCTCAAAAATCTCAACCTCCGCCTCTTCCTGATCCGTTAGCTTATCATAAAAATAAGGGTCAGTCAACCACTGCTCAAAGGCTATCATTAACAAACCATTGGGCGAAACTTCAAACCGCCAATACTTAGAAACCCTACTGTCAACCACTTCAAACAGCGGTGCCGGATTATGGATAGGATAATAGCTGTAATTATCATTGCAGATGTAGTACCAAATAGTGCCTTTCCATTCTCGGATAGCATAAACAACATATTCCTTGCCTATAGTTAGTGGCAACTCAACTTTTCTAGTATAACCGCGTGGCGGATCTATATATGTTTCAGGCAGAGATTCACCCGTATTAGCAATACAACGAATTTTCATAACTTGATTACCTACAGATTTTTAGGGGCTGTTTTGGGATACTGTCGCTTGAACTTAAACTCCACATCTTGAAGAGTCTGACTGTTCCGAAACCAATCGACTTGTACGGAAGCTCCATTAATTTCCAAAGTCTCAATACTTGTCATTTTATCCCAATTTTCAAAATTCCCGCCATAAACAGCAATAAGTCTCGCTGCATCTCCCAACAATCTATCTGTACCGCAATGAATTACTCTGCAATTACCAGCTTTAGCATCTTGCAGGAGCAATTGCTCTAGTAAATTTCTCGGACTCTCATCGGGAATAGCACCTTGATTCACAATTTAACAGCTTCAAATATTGTTTGTCAAATAGGATAGAAACTAATTTTAGGAGGTGCAGTTTCCGCCACCAACTTACCCCGCGAAATCACATACCGAACCGCAGCGCGCCTCCTAATTGCATCGTAACAATCATCAGCATCCAACACAATCAAATTGGCAGGTTTACCCGCATTTATCCCATAATTTTTATCTCCCAGATTGAGAGTTTTAGCACCGTTGACAGTCACCATATTAAAACAAGCTGCAATCTCAGCCATTCCCGTCATCTGACAAACATGAACCGCCATATGAGCGACATCCAACATATTTCCCGTACCTAAACTATACCAAGGATCTTGCACGCAGTCGTGACCAAAACTCACATTCAATCCCTGCTGCCACAACTCCTTAACCCGCGTCACCCCACGGCGTTTGGGATAAGTATCAGCGCGGCCTTGCAGGGTGATATTAATTAAAGGATTGGCAATAAAATTAATTCCCGATTTTGCTAAACTTCCCATCAGCTTAAAAGCATAAGCATTGTTATAAGAACCGAAAGCCGTCGTGTGGCTTGCCGTCACCCGCGAACCAGCCCCGCTTCTAATCGCATAAGCTGCTACAACTTCTAAAAATCTCGACTGTTCATCATCGATTTCATCGCAGTGAACATCTATTAATCTATTGTATTTTTCAGCAAGTTCAAAAATTCGCTCAACCGACTTCACCCCATCTTCTCGCGTCAACTCATAATGCGGAATCCCGCCCACAGCATCCGCACCCATATCCAGAGATTTCTCTAAAAGTTTGTCATTTTCTGGACTTCCGTAAATCCCGTCTTGGGGAAAAGCCACAACTTGCAGAGTCATCCAATCTTTGACTTGTTCTCGAACTTCCAAAAGCCCTTGCAAAGCAGTCAGCGTCGGTTCGCTAACATCAGCGTGACTCCTGACAAACAAAATCCCTTGAGACGCTTGCAGTCTTAAAGTTTCAAAAGCCCGTTTTTTGACATCATCCAGAGTTAAACTTTGCTTTCGTTCCCCCCAAATTTGAATTCCCTCGAACAAAGTGCCGCTTTGATTCCATCGCGGTTCCCCCGCAGTCAAAGCCGAATCTAGATGAATGTGCGACTCCACAAACGGGGGAGAGACTAATTTGCCTCCAACATCAATTTCGGATTCTCCCAATTCGGAAATCTGCGTCGATACGGCGACTATTTTGTCCCCATCAATAGCGATATCCACTGTTTGACTGTCCGCACCTAACAAACGACATTCGCGCAGAACAAAGCTATACTTTTGCTCAGACATAAAGATTGCACCTAAATTTAAAAGTTTTAAACTTGATCCTTCGTAGTTGCGATTCAGCCTAGTAAGACCAAAAGCATTCCCCAATCACTTGCGAACCCCCTCCTTCTCCTCCTCTGCGTCCTCTGCGCCCTCTGCGGTTAAAAAATCTTACTCAAACAACAAACCTCTCACAATAATTACCAAGAAGAAAGCGCAACTACAAATCGCCAACCTCAGACAATCTCAAACTCCAGATTGTGATTTTTCACAAAATCAAAGGTAAAATGGTCAACCACATTAGTATTGCTCAATTCCAGATTGTAAAAATCAACGAAATCCGCATCAAAATACGGCCCAGCGTGCCAAGTCCCCACATCTAACTTAATAAAACAATTGCCCGGAATCCGAAAAGCAGCCATATCCTCTAAACTCGGTTTATAGCTATCTCCAGGAGGCGCAACCGCCATCAACCAATCCTTCCCTTCCAAAGAACCCAAACACTGAGTACATTGAAGGTGTCGCGTAATTTTGCCAAACTTGCGACCTTTCTCGTGCAGCCGCATAATGTAAAATCTAGGAATACCATTTTGCAAATTTAACTGAGCATCCTCAGCATCGAAATACTTGCCATCAATTGCCGCAAAGATAACTTGACCGTAACTCCGAAAATTCTCCGGTGTCACCCATTGTGCAAACAACTGCTTAGTCGAAATTGATTCACTCATAAATCCAAACATCCCTAGCTCGATCCGTCATCAATATTCTAATATAAATAGTAAGACCGCTTTATTTATACTCTAGGCGCAGCCAGGAACAGGCTTTTCGACTTCCCAAAAAACTGAATTGATTTACTGCCAAAGCGCTACAGATATTACCTATCTTCTGCTTCCTCTTCTTTCTCCTCCTACCCTTCGGGAACGGCTTCGCCGAACGTGTCCTTTGCGTCTTCGCGGTTCGTTAAAAAGATATTAATTGAGCTCGATCGCCCAAAACACCCTTACAATCAAAATCAGCACACTGCTGCAAAAAACGAGCCGGAATATCAGGCCGAGCACCCCAATGCAAATGCAAATAAGAAGCGTGTACCTGACAAACTCCCCAACCTTCAGCAACCGCCTCAACTTCCCCTCGCTTCCCATACCTCCAACTGTGATAAACTGGATTACTCGGTTCCACAGTTAAATGCGATCGATGAAACTCATGTCCCCAAACCTGATCGAGAGCAGTTAACACCGAACTATCCCTCACCGCCACAGCTTCTCGGTATCCCAGCGTCAAACGCTTTCCCATGGCAGCAGCAGTTTCCAACACACCCACCCCTGGCAAAGAATTGCCATCGAAGTCTACAATAGAATCGCACAAATACATCAAACCGCCGCACTCCGCATAAGTCGGCATTCCCGAAAAAATCGCACTTTTTACCGCATCCCGAATTAAAACATTACCGCTTAATTCCTGAGCAAAAACTTCGGGAAAACCCCCACCAAAATATAACCCTTGCACATTGTCAGGAAAAGCCGAGTCATCAAGCGGACTCCAAAATATCAACTCCGCACCCAACTCTTCCAACAAATCAAGATTGTCCTGATAGTAAAAATTAAAAGCCCGATCGCGCGCCACTGCAATCCTCACTCCAAATTGTTTTCCCAAAGAGTTGACAACATCATCTTTTTTAGTTACACTTACAGAAGGGAGATTGTGCCTACCCGAAAGTTGCTCAGACCCCTCACCCCCCCCATTTCGAGTTGCAGCCAACAAAGGCAAAAGTTGCTCCCAGTCAAAACTAACAGCAGCCAAATCAGCCAATTTATCGATGGCAGCATGAAGATTCGGCAACTCCTCAGCCGGAATCAGCCCCAAATGTCGATCGGGAATAGTAACAGCCTCATCCCTACGCAAAACGCCCAAAACAGGTAAATTGAGCGGTTTGAGAGCATCTTGAAGCAGTTCCAAATGTCGGTCGCTCGCCACCCGATTGAGTACCCAACCAGCGAATTTAAGGTCAGGGTTAAAAGAACGAAAACCGTGGGCGATCGCAGCCACAGAACCAGAGAGCCTGCTGCAATCTATCACAAACAATACCGGCACATTTAGCAAATAAGCCACATGAGCCGTAGAAGCAAAGGAAAAATCATAATTGCCTTCTTCTTCTCGATAATTAATTCGTGTATCCGTGTCAAAATCCGTGTCGTGGCTTCGTGATTCCTGAGTTTTTCGACTCACTCCATCAAATAAACCCATTACCCCTTCAACTAAGGCATAATCGACATCTTGAATATGACGAGAAAAACACTTTTTTACATAAGATTCAGAGGTTAATATTGCGTCTAAATTCCGACAGGGGCGACCCGTGACAAAAGCATGAAACATCGGATCGATGTAATCCGGGCCTACCTTAAAAGATTGAACATTCAAGCCGCGACGGATTAAATAAGCTAAAAGGGCGATCGTCACAGTCGTCTTTCCCGCACCGCTGCGTTCGCCAGCAATTACTAAAGCCATAGTTCTAGTTAGTTAAAATAAATAATAGATAAGATTGCCCAAGTCGCTTTCCAATTAGGAAATTATCTGCGTTTATCTGTGTTAATCTGCCTTGCATCTGCGGTTTCTGTATCAATCAAAGATTTAGGCAATCTTTCCTCATAAAAATAGACAGTTGATAAAGTTATGAGTATTGCTCTCAAACCGCTCAAATAATAACTATTTAACGAACCGCGAAGACGCTAAGAGCGCGAAGGAAGAAAAGAGAAGAATAAAAGTAGGGCAGACATTGCCTGCCCCACTGAATATTAACTCAATCCGTCTTGCTTATTTTTTTCTCCTTTCTCCTGATTCCATCCATCCGTTACATCCGTTACATCCGGTACACAATCCGTTGCCGAACTTCTTTTTACCGCTTAGCTAACTTCAGCATTTGAGCCGTCACTGCCAAACTTTCTTCGTAAAGCACGTCCCGGCCCCAACTCAGCAAGTGTTGGCCCAGCAACTGTTCCGTCACCTGATCGAACAGAGGACTCACCTGGTTAAACCGATCGGTTTGAGCGCCACCCTTCGTTTCCATCCGCATACAGCCGCCCACTTCCGAACACAGAACCGTACCGCAGTCAGCCTTCTCGTTCGTAGAACTCAAACGCAGAGCAATCAAATCGCCCGGGACATCGCCCGTATCAGCAGTAGGAATAGCAGCCAACTCCGCTTCTACAACCCGTTCGTCCGGCCCCGCGAATTTAATTCGCTTGATTTGGTAATCGCCCTCTTCCTGTTTGAAAGCAACCGGACGCCACTGAAGCCGGCTCGCCAGCCAACCCAAATACATCAGCGCTTGAGTAGAATTGTCCTGTTCGTAATCGATCGTCACCCGATCGATTTCCCGAATCGCAGCGCGACGTTCCGGCGCGTCAAAAGCTTCAGCAGCCAACTCCTGCCACGCGGCCAGCCGGCGCCAATTCAGATCCGCGATCGGAATTCCCTCCTCGATCAGACTGTGCATCAACAGCAATTCAGCTTCAGACTCGGCAAAGCTGCTAGAGTCAACAATCACAGAACTGCTAATTGTCGCCAGCCGCTGGAACAAACCTCGATCGGCATCCGGATTCGCCTTCCACCACAGCAGCGTCGGCAAATCCGGGATCGTCAACGCCGTCACGATGCCGCTCACCCGTTCCAGCGCAGCTTCCGTACCCCGGAGCGTAATATACTCGCAGCAGATCAGATTGCCGGTGGTGCGCTTGTGGACAGGACAATAAGCAGCCACTTGAGCCTGCACGCCCGTATCTTCCCCCGCCGTCGGGCACAGAGCAATAATCCGGCAGGGATTGGCAGCCACGATCGCATCAGCCACCCCCGAACCCCCGGAACCCAAACCACTGGAGCCCATCTCCTCGCCTTTTGAATTTTTATGAGCTACTTCTTCCCGCAAAGTCGCCAGCAATTCAGCGTTAGGTTTGCCAGTTCTCGGCAGCCCGTAAGCTTTTTGAGCCGCCCTGATGCTAGATGCCGTCATCGGCCCGGTAATACCGTCCACTGGCCCGTCGTAAAACCCCAGATCCGCTAATAACCGCTGAGTTTCTTCGGGTTCGTAGACTATAAAAGTAAAAGTTGTTGCCCTACTAGCGATCGGAGAATCGCCCTTTGAACCAGATTCTCTGTAACTTTCCCAAATTTGACTCAATTCGGCCTCTATTTGGTCGATCGACACATCTTTAGGATTTTGCAGCGAAACCAGAGGCGGAGCTTTCATCGGTGTCATCGTCATAAATCTTTTCTCCTTTGTTATTTGTTATTAGTCATTAGTCATTGGTTCTTAGTCATTGGTTTTTAGCTAATCAATAATGGCTAATCCTGACCAATAAACTAAAGACTGCTGACTCATGACTCTTAAAGTCTGCGCCACTTGCGGCCGTCTCTGTTAATTAGCAGTTCTGCTTCCGCCGGTTCCCAAGTACCCGCTTCGTATTTAGGAACCAACTCCTGTTCGTTGGACGATTCCCAATCCATCAGCGCCGGCGTTACCACCCGCCAAGCTTCTTCCACTTCATCAGAACGGGTAAACAAAGTTTGGTCGCCCAGCATACAATCAATTAACAGGCGATCGTAAGCATCCGAAGATGTCACCCCAAAGGAAGAACCGTAACTGAAATCCATATCCACCGTCCGCGTCCGCAAATCCGGCCCCGGCATTTTCGCCTCAAACCTCAGCGAAATCCCCTCGTTCGGATGCACGCGCATAGTCAAAACGTTAGGAGTAGTTTGTTGGGCCGCGGACTGAAAGATTAGCAGCGGAACTTCGCGGAACTGAATTGCAATTTCGCTAACTTTTTTCGGCAACCGTTTGCCGGTTCGCAGGTAGAAAGGCACTCCCTGCCAGCGCCAGTTGTCAATCATAAACTTCATCGCCACAAAAGTCGGCGTTGTCGAATTGGGAGCAACCCCCGGTTCATCGTGATACCCCGGCACCGGTTTCCCCTTCATCCAACCTGCGGAATATTGACCCCGAATCGCTGAGAACTCCAAGTTATTCAAATCTGCCAAGCGAGTTGCTTGCAGAACTTTCATCTTTTCGGTGCGGATGCTGTCAGCGTCGAGCGAGTTCGGCGGTTCCATCGCCGTCAGACAGAAAATCTGCATCAAGTGGTTTTGCAGCATATCCCGCAACGCCCCAGAGGATTCGTAGTAACCAGCCCGGTCTTCTACGCCTACTGTTTCTGCAACTGTAATTTGTACGTGATCGACAAATTGCCGATTCCACAGCGGTTCAAAAATCGCGTTAGCAAACCTGAACACCATTAAATTCTGAACAGTTTCTTTACCCAAATAGTGGTCGATCCGGTAAACTTGCTGTTCTTGGCAAACCTTCTGCACGACTCGGTTGAGAGCTTTTGCCGAGCTCAAGTCGCGGCCGAAGGGTTTTTCAATTACCAAGCGGTGTTTTACTGGATCTACCAGCATTTGAGCATCGCCCAGTTGCCTAATTGCTTCTGGGAAAAAGTTCGGGGAAACTGATAGATAAAATATGTGATTGCCGCGAGTTCTCCTTTCTTCGTCGATTTCGGCTAAGAAAGCTTTGAGTTTTTGATAGCTTTCGGGGTTATCAATGTCGCCCGGACAATAGTACAAACCTTGAGCGAAATCTTGCCACAATTCTTCACTGCCAATGCCGCCGCCAAATTCTTCAATGCCTTCGCGCATTTGCTCTCGGAAGTAATCGTGACTCCAAGGGCGACGGGCTACTCCCACGACTGTAGTTTCCGGTGGCAAGCGTCGATCGCGCTTCATCTGATAAATTGCAGGTACCAGTTTGCGCTGGGTGAGATCCCCAGAAGCTCCGAAGATTACCAGAATTTGTGGTTCCGGCACCCGTTCTTTTCGCAAACCGACCCGCAGTGGATTTTCAAGTAGCGTTACCATTATTTATTTTCCTTGTTCTAGTGATGTTAACCCTGCCAAGACACCATGATAGTTTGCGGTCATTTCTGCTAGTTGCTCGGTGAGAGAGTTAATCGGTTCTTCATACTGCTAGAGGAGGCAGATGATTTTGCTCTCTAGGAACTCTGAGAGCCATTAATCTCAAAATCCCTAGAGAGGATTTAAAACTCGGCATTTAAGAACCCAAATAATTATCTATTCCGATTCCTAAATGCTTCTGCCTTTCAGGATACAGATATCTGCCTAAGCGACGGGTGACAACTTCTGGACTTTCTCTTGCAAGGAATCCATCAGGGATTGGAACGGGGTGACGAATTTCTCAATCCCGTCGAGGAGCAAGTCTGCCATCACTTTGTCCAAGTTGATGTCGATGTCGGGATCTTTGAGACTTTCGATCAGGGTGTAAGCTTCTGCAACGTTGTTCTCAATCCGGGGTGCGACATCGCAGTGGTCGAAACAAGCTTCAACGGTGTTCGGCGGCAAAGTGTTAACGGTGTCGGGGCCGATTAGTTCATCGACGTACATGACATCGCTGTAGTTGGGGTTTTTGGTGCTGGTGGAAGCCCACAGCAAGCGCTGCACTTTCGCTCCTTTGGCTGCTAAAGCTTGCCAGCGATCGCTCGCTACGATCTCTTTATACTTCTGGTAAGCTACCTTCGCATTTGCGATCGCAATTTTCCCCTTCACTGCTTCCAGTTTAGCTTTTGTGGAAATATCTGTGACATTTTTGAGTTTCTCGTCAATCTTGCCATCGATATTGATGTCGATCCGGCTCAAGAAGAAACTGGCAACAGAAGCAGTATTGCTCACATCCAAACCTTTAGCCGCCCGCGCTTCCAAACCGCGAATGTAAGCCCAGAAGGTTTCGACGTAGCTGTCAACCGAGAACAGCAAAGTCACGTTAACGTTAATCCCTTCGCTGATGACTCGCTCGACTGCGGGCAAACCTTGAGCGGTTCCCGGAATCTTAATCATCACGTTTTCTTTGCCGAGGGCTTGGTAATAGCGCAAGGCTTCGCTAATCGTGCTTTCTGTGTCGTTGGCGATCGTCGGTGGGACTTCGATACTGATGTAACCGTCCAAACCCTTCGACTCTGCGTAAACTGGGGCGAAGATGTCGCAAGCGTTGCGGATATCTTCAAATACCAGAGATTCGTAAATCTCCATTACAGATTTACCCGCCCGGATGCCCGCTTCGATATCCGCGTCGTAAATCACATTACCCGCGATCGCTTTCTCAAAAATAGCCGGATTAGATGTAATCCCTCGCAGTCCCCTACTTTCAATCATCTGTTTGAGTTCGCCGGACTCGATCAGATCGCGAGTCAAATTGTCCATCCAGATACTTTGGCCAATTTCTTTGATTTCTAACAGGTGATTCGTTGACGTTGCTGTCATTACTGTAACTCCTACAATTTGATAGCTGTTAATTGGAACTTGGAAATTGGAAATGGAAAATTGAAAATTGGTAATTGAAAATTGGCAATGGGGAATTGGTAATTGGGAGTCGAAAGCTATAAGTTAAAACCCTCTTCCTTCTTGCTGACATCCGTTACATCCCGTACATTGCTCGTTGCCGAACTTCCCTCTTCCCTCTTTGTGACATCCGTTACATCCCGTACATTGCTCGTTGCCGAACTTCGCTCTTCCTTCACCCTTGGACTGTTCTAGGATTGCGCGATCGATCTTGAATAAAAGACTCGACCATCGCTACATTTTCTTTACTGCCGATAATCAAGGGCGATCGCTCGTGCAGTTTGGTCGGCACAACGTCTAAGATGTCTTGAACTCCCGTACTGGCGCGCCCGCCGGCTTGCTCCATCAAAAACGCCAAGGGAGCCGATTCGTAGAGCAAACGCAATTTGCCTTCCGGTTTTTTCACCGTTCCGGGGTACAAAAACACGCCTCCCTGGAATAAAATCCGGTGGAAATCTCCCACCAAAGCCCCGCCGTACCGGGCGCTGTAGCCTTCGCTGCGGTGTACGTAGCGAATGTAATCTCTCAAAGATTCCTCCCACTGCCAGAAGTTGCCTTCATTAACGCTGTAAATCGGGCCGCGATCGGGAACCTTAATGTTTTCGTTAGCTAGAATGAACTCGCCCAAACTGGGATCGAGGGTAAAGGAATGAACACCCTGACCGATCGAATAAACCAGCATGGTACTCGGGCCGTAGAGCACGTAGCCGGCCGCGATTTGTTTGTGTCCGTGTTGCAGCAAGTCGGAAGCAGAACCGTCTTCATCGTCCCCTTCTTGCTTGCGGATGCTGAATATTGAGCCGACATTGAGATTGATGTCAAGATTGGAAGAACCGTCTATAGGGTCGTAGAGCAGACTGTAACGCCCGATCGGACAGTTTTCGGGAATGTAGTAGGGTTTTTCCATTTCCTCCGAAGCCAAGCGGCAGACAAGTCCGCTTTGCTGGAATACCGAGATAAACACTTCATTGGCATAGATATCCATCTTTTTGACGGATTCTCCCTGCACGTTCGTAGCCCCTGTAAACCCCAAGGCATCTGCCATTAATCCGGCTCTGCTGAGCCGCCTTGCGATCAGCTTGGCAGCTAGTCCGATGCGATTCATCAGGGCGCTGAGATCCTGAGCATCTGCTGAAAAGCTGTGAAGTTGCTGGAGTACGTGACGAGATAGGGTTGTGCAATCGCGGTCTAAGGCTTGCACCTGATCCATCGGGCCCAGTCGGGCTTCCCCTGTCGGCGCGTTTACCATGATTTTGATGTCCTCCCTGTCTTGCTGCTCTGGATTTGGGTTCGATGGAGTCCTTGACTCTTGCTCCTGAATCGGCTAAAAGACCGATCGTCCCCCAACTTCTATCTTAGGAAGGGTTTTGCCAAAGGGCGTCGAACTTTAGGTGAATTTTAGATCCGCATCGAAAATTGAGGAGTGCGAGCGGCTGTTGAGTCGGGAATTGTATTCAAAATCACTAATTTTTTTGATTAACCGCAGAGGACGCAGAGGGCGCTGAGAGAGAAAGTGGCGATAGAGAAGCCTACGAACGTTGGCTAGCATCTCAAAAAGACCGACAACTTCCTTTGCGCGAAGAAGATGTAGAACCTATTGTTAATTTGCCGGAATTGCTTGCAGGCATTTACGATCGCGTCGGCTATGATTATCGGCTCGATTACGATCAATATCCCGTACGTAAATTTTCGCCAAAGGTGATATGACACTCCAAAATTCTGGGTAAGCTCTCCATAGAAATACGGTAATTGAAATTTAAGCAAATATACAGAGTCCGTCATTGACTTTTCTATTGACTTGTTTGAAATATACTCAAACACTCAATTTACATTGCATAAATTTTTCAAAATTTGGGTTTTTAAAACCCAAATACAAAATGTTTGTTGATACTCATCAACCCAGGATAATGCTATGGATATTCTTGAACAAATTCCCCATAACTTAGTCAAACACTATCAAATTAAAAAGCTACTCGGAGAAGGCGGTAGTAGCACAACTTATGAAGCCGTTGACCTCCAAACACACCAGCGAGTCGCACTCAAAGCTTTGTCTTTACAGAAGATGAATGACTGGAAAGTCCTGGAACTATTTGAACGAGAAGCCAATGTTTTATCAAAATTGAATCATCCGGGAATTCCGCGTTATTTGGATTATTTTTATGTCGATACTCCCGATAACCGTTGTTTTTATATAGTACAAGAACTGGCCCAAGGGCAATCTCTAGCCAGTTTAGTCGAAAATGGCTGGCACGCTAGTGAACCAGAAATTCAACGCATTGCCACACAAATTTTGGAGATTTTAGTTTATCTCCATTCACAGACACCACCTGTGACCCACCGGGATATTAAACCAGAAAATATTGTTTTCAAATCGCCGAGCGATTCCCACAAAGAAAAAGACTGGGCAGTCTGCTTAGTAGATTTTGGAGCAGTGCAAAACACTTATTACAATACTTTAATGCGAGGAAGTACCGTAGTTGGAACCTATGGTTATATGGCTCCAGAACAATTTCTCGGACAAGCCGTACCTGCAACAGATTTATATGGTTTAGGAGCGACCTTGTTGTATTTACTAACCCACCGTTCCCCCGCCGAATTACCAACAAATATACTAGAGAAAGATTTTCGCTCTCAAATTCAGATTTCTTCAGCATTTGCCGATTGGTTAGGAAAAACGCTCGCGTCCGATTTAGAAAACCGCTTTAACTCGGCAAAAGAAGCGCTTGAATTGCTTCGCAATCCTCGAATATGTAGCGTTAAATCCGATCGCTCGATGCAATGGGAAAAACGCCTCAAAATAGGAATTGCTGCTATTGCTACTGTTGCTGTTTTAAATCACTTTAAATATCCGCTCCTCAACCGGATTGGATTTACCCCCGATGCAGTTGTCGAGGCTGCCAGCCAGGGAGATACTAACACTATTAGGCATTATCTGGATCTTGGTATTAGTGCCAATAGCAGGATAGGCAGTGAGAATTTACTACACTTTGCTGGCTCAAAAGAGGTGGCAGAATTGTTAATTGCCAAAGGTGCAGATGTCAACGCTAAGGGTACACATGGCGGTACCCCATTACACATCGCTGCTATCTTCGATCGCATAAAAGTGGCACAGACGCTAATTGCTAAAGGTGCAGATATTAACGCCCGGACAGGAAGTCAATATTTTAATAGAACTCCTCTGTTCTTTGCCCGATCGCCTGAAATGGCCAAGTTGCTGATTGCTAAAGGTGCGGATGTCAATGCCAAAAACAAAAATGGCTTGACTCCTCTACATACGGCGCGATCGAAGGCAATAGCAAAGATACTACTCGCCGCAGGCGCAAAAATTAACATCAAAGAAGACAATGCCCGAAATGGCAAGAGTACAGCTTTATTACATAATGCAGCCAAAATAGGTTTTAAGGAGTTGGTACAAGAGCTAATTAAAGACGGTGCAAATGTGGCGATTCTGGATAGTGAAAAAAGAACTCCCCTGCATCTTGCTGTCGATCGAGGCTATCAAGATATCGCTGAACTGCTAATTGCTAATGGCGCAAGGGTTAACGCTAGAAATGCGAACGGTCAAACTCCATTGTATCGAGCGATCGCGATCGGACACAATGAGATTGCTGCACTGCTAATTAACAACGGTACAGATGTCAATAATATAGATGGATCTGGCACAACTCCACTGCACAAAACCGCACATTATGGCACTGTAGAAATCTTAAAATTGCTGATTGCTAAAGGTGCAGAAATTAATATCCAGGATAATCAAAGAAAAACTCCACTGGATATCGCCGTAGACCTGAAACTTCAGGATGCAGTGGCGCTGCTAATTAGTAAAAACCCAGATGTTAATAGTGAAGACAAAGAAGGCAGAACTTTACTGCATATCGCTGTCGATTTCAAACTTGAGGATGTAGCCAAACAACTCATTGCCAAAGGTGCATTCGTTAATACCAAAAATAACTTGCTTCAAACTCCCCTGCATCTTGCTGTTGCTCAAGGCTCTCAAGATATCGCTGAACTGCTAATTGCTAATGGCGCAAGGGTTAACGTTAGAAATGAGAACGGTCAAACTCCGTTGTATCAAGCGATCGCGATCGGACACAATGATATTGCTGCACTGCTAATTAAAAACGGTGCAGATGTTAATAATAGAGATATGTGTAACACAACCCCACTCCACAAAACCGCACATTATGGCACTGTAGAAATATTAAAACTACTGATTGCTAAAGGTGCAACAATCAACGCTACAAACTGCTATGGCGACACGCCCCTAAAGATAGCAGAAACCAACTGGAACCCCGACGGAGAAGCAGCAGCCAAAATACTCATATCTCGCGGTGCAACCTACTAATCATCCACAATCAACTCAGGCACAAAAATATGAAAACACTACAACAATCGGAAAAAATCATTGCTGAAAGATATCGCATAATCGGCAAATTAGGACAGGGTGGAGTTGGAATCACCTATGCTGCTGTAGATTTAAACAGCAATCAAAAAGTTGCACTCAAAGCTTTATCCCTGCGCCTGACAACTGAATGGAAGAAAATCGAGTTATTTGAACGAGAAGCAAAAACTTTATCGGGATTGAATCATCCGGGAATTCCTCGCTACATTGACTACTTTCAAGTGGATACTTCCCAAGATCGTTGTTTTTATATCGCCCAACAACTCGCACCGGGAAAATCTCTCGCACAGTGGATAGAAAATGGCTGGAAACCAAATGAAGCTCAAGTTCGTCATATCGCCTATCAATTGCTAGAAATTCTAGCTTATCTGCAATCGCTGTTACCTCCTGCAATCCACCGAGATATTAAACCCCAAAATATTATTCTGCAAAAAAATGGGCGAGTCTTCCTAGTTGATTTTGGCGCAGTTCAAAATACTTACCATTATACCGTTACTGGAGGCAGTACCGTTGTCGGGACCTACGGTTACATGGCACCAGAACAATTCCGAGGAAAAGCTGTATTATCAACAGATTTGTATGGATTAGGAACCACGCTGCTTTTCTTGTTAACCCAGAAATTTCCATCGGATTTGCCCAGAGAAAAGCTGAAGGTAAAATTCCGCGAGATCGTCTCTATTTCTCCAGAGTTTGCCGACTGGTTAGAGAAGGTAATTGAACCTGCAATTGAAGAGCGATTTAACTCAGCAAAAGATGCTTTGTCAGCGCTGCGAGGGGAACAGCCAAGCGGGAATAATCCCGACAAAATGTTTAAGCGATCGCCCCAATCCCGAATTACTTTAATTGACACTAAACGGTGGTTATTAATCAAGATACACCCCGATCGTTCACCTAGCAAGCTCAAATGGTTTTTCCAGTTCATTCATCTGAGTTATAAATTTTTACTTCCATTCTCTTTGATTCTGGGATTTGTTCTATCTAGCTTGTCTTGTGAATACACTACAACCGATTGGCTACTTACATTATATGGGCGATTTTTAGTTATATCATTCCTGGCTATAACAACATTTACCCTATTTTATGCTTTGATGTGGTTGTGTAGGTGCTTGTGGAGGACTGATTTTCGTCGATTCACTAGACCAATTCAAATCACTCCTCAAGATATCCAGCGGGTAAAGTTGAGCGGAATTCATCTGCCATTGCTCAAAAAATCGATTACTTTTTGCCGGATTCGCGCCAAGTCGCGTAACTATTGTTTTGGCTTATTTTTGCCGCAAGCTGAGAAAGAATGGTTGGTAGGGGAATTGAATGATTGTTTAAGTAAACTAAAATAAATCATTGTTGTTATCCACAGAGTTGATAAAAAAACCGTTTTTTTTCTGAGTGCGTGGATTAAATACATGCGGAAGTATAGAAGATTTTATGTACTAATTTAGGCAATAATAATTAAAAAGTCCTGGATCTGGAATGAGAATAAAACTATAAAGAATCTCGATATTTATGAAATAAAACTGCAAAAGGGGGAAGGCGATCGCACTTGTTGAATACGTAGCTAAAAAGATTAGTTGAGAGTAGCGATCCTGACGGGGTGACAACAAGAGTCAAAAGCTTGATAAAATCAAGGACCTAGCCCTCAGACCCCTCTGAAAAAAGGGTAGCTTATTTCGCCTCATCCTCATTAATTCTGCAATAATATCTTGACAAAACTCCATTCCAACTACCCAAGATTGACCATATAGCCCAATCCAAAAGCTACTGTGTCGGCGCTGGGAACGTTGAGATTCTGAGAGGCGACTAACATACTTTTGAATTCCCTGGTGCTTGATTTTTTGACCTGGCAGGATAGCAGAACTGTAAGCCAGAGCAATGAGGAGAATTAATTTTTGTAACCGTTCATTATTAGCATGACTCTTCTCGCTCGTTGTAACCACCTGTCTTACAATCTTTGAACATGGCTTCTATACCTATACGACTTTTGAAAGCAGAAATTGCTGTATTATGGGTTTCTAAGTTAGTGAGAAGATACCAACCTTCATTCTCCACCTTGCCCTGATATTTACGACGCCAATAACCAGCTACATTAAACAAGCCAAATCCTTTTTGTTTAGTGACTTTAACACCCGTAAGAAAAAAGCGACTTCCGGGTAACAATCCCAGCTCGGACAAATGAGTATATTGGGCAAATTCTTGCTGAATATAGCGTTCGTGTTTCACCCTAAAAACGAACTTCACGTCTTGCTGACACAGCCAGCTCCCTAGTTTGACGCTGCCAAATTCAGGCGTCTCCTAAAATGATAATTTTGTAATCCTTTAAAAGCTCTAAAATCGGTGTGATTAGAGTTTGCTGCTCGGCAATATTACTGCTTCCTCTCTTATCCAAGAGTTGCCAGTATAAGGGGATAGCTCGCTTGTCCCAAATCAGACTAATTACAAAAAGGTTTGTGGATCGCCCGACAAGTGCGATCGATAGCGAGTTTTAACCATTTATGATTTTTAAATTTCTGCTTCAATATTTCTTGAACGATAGGGAACCACAGGCGTTCTATTTGGAGGCAATCCAATTTGATAAATCGTTGTAGGCTGCGCCTGCGGCTTTCAAATTGAATCGGATAAGGCATCAAAGAAGCTAGCAATTCCAGGCTTACTTGTTTATGGCAAGTAGATATACCAAAATCTTTAAAGTCAGATATTCGGTGACTTTTAGCTGTTGTTGTAGGTAGATTTGGTAAAATGAAAAAAGCATATTTAATAGATGGGGATTTTTCACAATCACGACCCCATCTTTTTTTACCACAAAAGCTCCAAAAGCTCTACAGATAATGCTTTCGGCGGGGTTGTCACCCCGTCAGGTAGCGATCGCCTTTTCGATTGGTTATGCTTGACTCAGGGCGATCGTTTCTGCCAGTTTACTGCTCAACAAAAATAAAGATGTTTGTGGTTAAATATCGTATAAAGGCAAGAAATATCTCGCCCTGACTGAGGTAGTGTCGTTAAGCTCCTGTATCTCCTCTCCTAAAGGTTCCATTAATGAGTATTTCGCCTAGAAATAAAAAAATTATCCTGTTTTTGGCAGCCAACCCCAAAAATACGACCCCTGTGGACTTACAGAAAGAGGCGAAGGAAGTTGCAGAGGGGTTGCAACGCTCTAAAAAAGCCGACAAGTTCCAACTTGAGCAACAGTGGGCGGTGACACCCAGAGAAATGCAGCGAGCCATATTAGATTATAAACCAGAGATTGTGCATTTCTCTGGGCATGGTGCAGGAGAAGGCGGTTTAGGCTTGGAAGATGAGGCGGGACAAATTAAGCTGGTCAATACCAAAGCTTTGGCAGCTTTATTTGAGGCGTTTAATGAGTACGTGGAGTGCGTAATACTCAACGCTTGCTATTCAGAAGTGCAAGCGGCTGCGATCGCACGTCACATTCCCTATGTGATCGGCATGAAGCAAGCGGTGGGAGATAGCGCCGCACGAGAATTTGCTGTAGGTTTTTACGATACGTTGGCGGCGGGGGAGTCGATCGAATTTGCCTATAAATTGGGTTGCGTTAGCATCAGCATGGCTGGTATTCCAGAAGAGCTGACTCCGGTATTAAAGAAAAAGTCGGATTTTTCTGAGTTGGATGCAGCAGGGCGATCGGGCGATGCTTCTGTTAGCGATATCGTTGAGGAGTCGTCGCCTGTGGTGGAAAATCCGCGATCTAGCGCCGTATCTCCCGTTTCGAGTTCAAACTTAGACAACCCAGAAGGTTCTGTTAGTTTAGATTCACCCCTATATATCGATCGGCCTCCCATTGAATCTGACTGCTACCAAACTATTGTTAAGCCCGGAGCTTTAATCCGAATCAAAGCCCCCCGGCACATGGGAAAAACTTCCTTAGTGCAGCGAATTTTATACCAAGCCAAGGAACAGGGATATCAAACGGCTTATTTAAACTTTCAATGGGCTGATGGCAGTTTTCTCACCAATCTTGATGAGTTGTTGCAGTGGTTTTGTGGTGAGATTACCAATGAATTAAATTTAGAAGACAAGTTAGGAGAATATTGGAAAGGCGTTCTCGGCAGTAAAAATAAAAGCACGAAGTATTTCCAACGCTATCTATTATCTAACAGTGCTCAGCCTCTTGTTTTAGGGTTAGATGAAGTCGATCGCATTTTTGAGCATTCCGAAATAGCCACCGACTTCTTTGGATTATTACGAGCTTGGCACGAACGGGGAAAAAATGAGGAAATTTGGAAAAAGCTGAGGTTGGTCATTTCTCACTCTCAAGAAGTTTATATTCCTCTCAATATTAATCAGTCGCCATTTAACGTGGGATTGCCCATAGAATTACCTGAACTCAATCACAAACAGGTAACAGATTTAGTGAATCGACACCAATTAAATTGGTCAAATCAAGAGATTTGTGACCTGATGGAAATGGTGGGCGGTCATCCTTATTTAGTGCGAGTTGCTCTCTACCAAATTGCCAGAGGGAGAATTAGCTTAGATAGCTTGCTAAAAGTCGCTCCTACTGAAGAAGGCCCTTACTACGATCATTTACGACGGCATTTAGTTAACTTGGAACAAGATGCAGAACTAGCAGCAACAATTAGACAAGTCATTAACAGCGAACAACCTGTAGAAATTAATACCGGAGAGGCTTTTAAATTGCGAAGCATGGGGTTGATCAAATTTCAGGGAAATGCTGTCATGCCATTGTGTGGTTTGTATCGTCAATATTTTAGCCATCGCCTAGCCTTTCCCCAACCAAATATGACTGCTGTGCAACAATCTAATAACCCATTAAGCTTGAGCGTAGAGAGTAATTTAGCAGCTATTATTTTTTCCGATGTAGTTAATTCCACCGCTTTATCAGTGGCCAACCAAAAGCTGACACTAGAATTAGTGAATCGAGATTTCAATATCATCCGAGACATCTGCGCTAAACATCAAGGCAAAGTCCTTAAAGAAATGGGCGATGGTTTATTAATTTTCTTTCCAGAAAGTGCCGTAAAAGCAGTAGCCTGTGCGCTAGAAATACAGCGAAGTCTCGCCGAAGCTGCTACAACCTTACCTGCGAGTCATGTCCTGCAACACCGGATTGGTATTCACTTGGGGGAAATCTTCTTTCTTAATAATGATATCAGGGGGGCTGGTGTAAATTTAGCGGCTCGTTTAGAAGGGAAAGCAGAGCCAGGAGGAATCTGTATTTCTGAAACAGTTTATCAAGTCGTTAAAACCCACTCACCTTTAAATGTGATTGACTTAGGTATGCAACAGTTAAAGGGAATTACTGAACCTGTACGGCTGTACAAATTGATTCCTTGATTCTCTGATTTTCCACCTATAAATTAACAATGACCTATGAAGGATTATCAATATCAAGTTGGGGGTAGCCTGCCTGCAAACGCCCCAACTTATGTCACTAGAAAGGCGGATGAAGAACTTTATCAAGCTTTAAAAGCTGGAGAATTTTGCTATGTTCTTAATTCCCGACAAATGGGAAAATCATCCCTCCGAGTGCGGACAATGCAGCGGTTACAAGCAGAGGGAATTGCCTGTAGTAGCATTGATATCACAGAAATTGGCACCTCAGACATTACGCCAGAAGAGTGGTATGCAGGCGTGATTGATAGCATCGTCAGCCGATTAGATTTGTATGACGTTTTTGATTTAGATGAATGGTGGGAGCAGAACAGCTTACTATCGAATGTTAAACGATTCAGTAAATTTTTTGAAGAAGTATTACTCAAGATAATTTCAGAAAATATAGTAATTTTTGTCGATGAATCGGACAGTTTACTCAGCTTAAATTTTAAAATAGAAGATTTTTTTGCTGTGATTCGTGATTGCTATAATAATCGAGCTGATAAACCCGACTATCGTCGATTAACATTTACAATGTTGGGGGTAGCTACTCCCTCAGATTTAATTCAAGACAAGCGACGCACTCCGTTTAATATTGGTCGAGGAATAGAGTTAACGGGGTTTCAATTAGCAGAAGCCCAACCTTTAGGAGTGGGGTTAGAAACTCAAGCGGAAAATTCTCAAGCTGTGTTAGAAGCAGTATTATATTGGACGGGCGGACAGCCATTCTTAACACAAAAGCTTTGTAAACTAATGCTCGGTAGTGCAAATCATACACCCATTCCAAATCCCGCTGAGTGGGTAGAAACTTTAGTCCAAGAAAAGGTGATTGATAATTGGGAAGGACAGGATGAACCAGAACATTTAAAAACGATTAGAGGACGCATCTTACGCAGCGAACAGCGTGCCAGTAGGTTATTGGGACTCTATCAGCAAATTTTGCAGCACAATGAAATAGCGACTGATGATACTCCCGAACAAATGGAACTGCGATTAACAGGGTTGGTGGTTAAGCAGTCTGGCAAACTTAAAGTTTATAACCCAATTTATCAATCGGTTTTTAACCTGGATTGGGTGGAAAAACAATTAGCGGAGCTCCGCCCTTACAGCGAAAGTTTTAAAGCTTGGATAGAGTCTGATTGCCAAGATGAATCGCGACTGTTGCGGGGTCAAGCCTTGCACGATGCTCAAACTTGGGCAGCAGATAAAAGTTTGAGCGATTTGGATTATCAGTTTTTAAATGCCAGCCGGGAAGTCCAACAACGGGAAGTTGAACGAGAGTTAGAAGCGCAGAGACAAGCGAATAAAATTTTGACTCAAGCCAATCAGACGCTAATTAAAGCAGAGCAATTAGCCACCTATAAAGTCACTCAAGCCCAGAATTTAGCAAATGTCATCCAGGAAACTGCTTTTTCTAATGAATCATTTCGTTCAGGACAGACATTCCAAGCACTGTTGGAAGCATTAAAGGCAGGGCAAGCATTCAAACAGCTAGATTCTTCAGCCGAGACGACAAAACAGATTAGAGGACGAGTGATAGCTGCGCTGCAACAAGCAGCGTCCGCAGTAAAAGAGCGCAATAGTTTGGAAGGGCATAGCAATTCTGTAAATAGCGTCGCCTTGAGTCCAGATGGCAAGACATTGGCTTCTGCAAGCAGTGACAACACCATCAAACTGTGGCACCTGGAAAGCCAAAAACCCCTCGCTACCCTCACCGGGCATAGCAATTCTGTAAATAGCGTCGCCTTTAGTCCAGATGGCAAGACATTGGCTTCTGCAAGCAGTGACAACACCATCAAACTGTGGCACCTAGAAAGCCAAAAACCCCTCGCTACCCTCACCGGGCATAGCAATTCTGTCTGGAGTATCGCCTTGAGTCCAGATGGCAAGACATTGGCTTCTGCAAGCAGTGACAACACCATCAAACTGTGGCACCTGGAAAGC
>NZ_JAUBUE010000038.1:51952-68912 GCF_036705305.1 Microcoleus sp. B3-D7
CAAAAACCCATCGCTACCCTCGCCGGGCATAGCAATTCTGTTAATAGCGTCGCCTTTAGTCCAGATGGCAAGACATTGGCTTCTGCAAGCAGCGATAAGACGATTAAACTGTGGCATCTGGAAAGCCAAAAACCCCTCGCTACCCACACCGGGCATAGCAATCCGGTGTGGAGCGTCGCCTTTAGTCTAGATGGCAAGACATTGGCTTCTGCAAGCCGTGACAACACCATCAAACTGTGGCACCTGGAAAGCCAAAAATCCATCGCTACCCTCACCGGGCATAGCAATGAGGTCTTGAGCGTCGCCTTTAGTCGAGATGGCAAGACATTGGCTTCTGCAAGCAGTGACAACACCATCAAACTGTGGCACCTGCAAACCCAAAAACCCATCGCTACCCTCACCGGGCATATCAATGAGGTAAATAGCGTCGCCTTGAGTCCAGATGGCAAGACATTGGCTTCTGCAAGCCGTGACAACACCATCAAACTGTGGCATCTGGAAAGCCAAAAACCCACCGCTACCCTCACCGGGCATAGCAATCCGGTCTATAGCGTCGCCTTTAGTCGAGATGGCAAGACATTGGCTTCTGCAAGCAGTGACAAAACGATCAAACTGTGGCACCTGGAAAGCCAAAAACCCCTCGCTACCCTCACCGGGCATAGCAATTCGGTCTATAGCGTCGCTTTGAGTCCAGATGGCAAGACATTGGCTTCTGCAAGCTTTGACAAAACCATCAAACTGTGGAATCTGGAAAGCCAAAAACCCATCGCTACCCTCACCGGGCATAGCAATCCGGTCTATAGCGTCGCCTTTAGTCCAGATGGCAAGACATTGGCTTCTACAAGTGACGACAAGACGATCAAACTGTGGAATCTGGAAAGCCAAAAACCCATCGCTACCCTCACCGGGCATAGCAATCCGGTCTATAGCATCGCCTTTAGTCCAGATGGCTTGAATTTGGCTTCTACAAGTGACGACAAGACGATCAAACTGTGGAATCTGGAAAACCAAAAACCCATCGCTACCCTCACCGGGCATAGCAATGAGGTCTTGAGCGTCGCCTTTAGTCCAGATGGCAAAACTTTGGCTTCTGCAAGCAGTGACAACACCATCAAACTGTGGC
Source organism: Microcoleus sp. B3-D7 (assembly GCF_036705305.1). Lineage (NCBI taxonomy): Bacteria > Bacillati > Cyanobacteriota > Cyanophyceae > Oscillatoriales > Microcoleaceae > Microcoleus > Microcoleus sp. B3-D7. Next base: position 53,076 of record NZ_JAUBUE010000038.1, read on the forward strand.
ACCTGCAAAGCCAAAAACCCCTCGCTACCCTCACCGGGCATCAAGGTTTGGTCTGGAGCGTCGCCTTTAGTCCCGATGGCAAAACTTTGGCTTCTGCAAGCAGTGACAACACCATCAAACTGTGGGTTTGGGATTTCGATAAACTAATGGCATTAGGTTGCAATTGGATCGACGATTATCTCAGAACAAACCCGAAAGTGACAGAAGAGGATAAACAGATGTGTGCTGATTACCTCAGTCAACAGTCAATCAAATAGAATTTAGGCAAAAACAGCCAACCAGATGTTCGCCCTACATTTTTTTTCCCACTACTTCCCCTTTTTCCGTTGTCCATTCCTCACTCGCATCAGTTACAAGCCTAATATTTCGCTGCGACGAATCTTCATCCACAACCGCCACCAGCATCAGATTATTAAATCTTGCTATTTAATTTTCACTTTTGTCGTTAGTCGAGGTTTGGGGAGTTCAAAAGTCGGTATGTGCTAACTCTGAGGGATATTGCACTGATGTCCCTTTGAATATAAAGTGTAAAACTCCTGGAGTGCTGACATTTGTTCTCTCAATCTAGATATCTCTACATCCAAGGGAGGGAGTAGTTTCTCAAGGTGGCGAAGCTCACTAAACCACAGTCGTAACTCGGGTTTGAGAGTTGCATAGAGCGTTTCGGGACAGGAGAGTAATATTGCTGTTACTATCTCTGCTACGAATGGCTGTTGCGGCCACTTGCGTACAACAGACATTGCATCCGAGTCATCGCTTGACAAGCATTGGTGAACAATATCAAACAGTGAATTTAACTCAATAGCTGCCCGTAATTTCTCAAGTTTCTCTGCTGTCTCTGAGGAGGTATGCACCATAGTGGTGAATTCAACAGGCCAATGGTGCAGGATGGTACTGACAAATGAAGCAATTGAATCAGGTTGCTCTTTTCTCAGAATGTCTGGGAGTATTTCTGCAAAGTAAGGAGCAACACTACGCCACTGATGTAAATCACAAGCAACGTGAAAGAAGGTTTCTGGCAACCTTTCACTCTTCTGCAATAAAATATAACCTCGACATTGATTAGTGACGGGATCGACAGGTTCAAATGCTTGCCATAACAAAGGCAGAGAAACCCAGTGAGGTGGATATTTGAAACGGGCAACATCCAGCAGAAGAACTAGATCCCGCTGTGGATGATAGCCACCAATTGGTGAGAAGTGACCATCACCCGTTTGTCCCAATACCTTTCGGCTGTAGGAAACAACTAGATGAATATCACCTGACGCCGCAGTCACCTCCTCAACTGCTTGCCGAAAGTTTTCCAAGCTGCTTTGGTGGTAACGGTTAGGTTTTACAACAGCACCGTTGCAACGTGCGATACAGACAAACTCATCAAAGGTGATACCGTTTTCTTTAATGACTGAAAGAGGTAAGCAACAGTCTAAAAATTCCTCTTCATACCATCTCCACACCCCTTTCCAAATGCGACCCGGATCGATGGATAAGGCATTAAGAACAACAACTAAACTACCCAATCCACAAAAAGCGGGTTCTGCTTGAGTATGAAACTGTTCCGCTAGAGCAAAATACCCTTCCATACCTCCCAATGCCAACGCTTCTCGAAATATTTGCTTTCCTTCTACTGAGGAAAAGGCAATAGCCGAATCTGGGAGTGAACGACGATAAAACCCTTGAGCATACATTGAGTGTTTTAACCCTGATTGCTTATGGTGCTAATAAATATTATGCAATATCGTCACATTGATAATGATGAATGCACTTATTTACTATTTTTTTCAAGTATAGCAATAAAACGCTGCGAAGGTTGGACTATGTGGGTGCAAATTTAAAAAACGCGACCATTTGCGACAGACGGCTAGACATCAAGCTGATGAAACAAGTCGCAAATTTGCCACAGATTGAGCGGTATGCAGCTCGGCTCAATCTCACATCTTTGACCCTTCTCAAGAACAGGCTTTCCGGCCTGTTCCACAATAAAATTCACTCTTTGTGGAACAGGCCGGAAAGCCTGTTAATAAAAAGCTTCTTGAAAATAATGCAACATCTCAAATAAATCAAGCTTTTCTGAATATGCTCAATCACGCGATCGATGTTTTAGAAGAGTCTGCTAAAGAGTTGTAAGAGTTGCAATCAATCAAATTTAAATCGGGCATTTGAATTGGCACTGAGGTGGTTGATGCTCAGGGGATTTATATTGAGGTGGCTGATAACGATACGGGAATTAGCAAAGATGTCACCGCGCAACTTTCTGCTCCATTTTTGGTTAGCAGAACCAGCAATTTTGTCAAGAATTACTCTCAGCTAGCGGATAATTTTAGAGCTGTAAAAATGAGAGTTAAAGTGTTTTTAGCAACATGGTAAAGGTACTAAATTTCGGACCTAACTTCTGCCGTGGCACAGTTAATTAATAGTATTAACAGGGGATGGGGCGGGTTTTTGAGATTGTTGGTTTTACTCAGAAATTGTTTTTAACTGCCCCTACAATGACTGCACAAAATTTGTCAACTGAGTTCTGCAATGAGCCTAGAATTGAGTTCGCTGCTAATTTTGTACTCGCACTGCTGTTGCAGCGGACACTCGCCGCAGCGTGGGTTTTTTGCAGTGCAAACTGCCGCCCCAAAGTCCAGCAGTCCTAAATTCCACGGCCCGACTTGCTGTTTGGGAGCGACTCGTTCTGCGGCTTCCCAAAGTTCGGGCGATCGCGATTTTACCTTACCGCCGTCAATCCCAAAAAAACGCTGCAAAATCCGAGCAACATTCGTATCGAGCACCGCTTTTGGCTGTCCGAAAGCATTAGCGCAAACCGATCGCGCAATGTACTTGCCAACTCCGGGAAGTTCCAGCAACTGAGCTTCCGTGCGGGGAACATTTCCCTGATAATTTTCTAAGATAACCAGCACCGATTCCCGCAGCTTTTGCGCCCGAAAAAAAAGACCCAAAGGCTGCAACAAACTAGCAACTTCCGCAGCAGGCGCGGCCGCTAAATCCGAGAGAGTCGGATATCGATCGACAAATTCTTGATAAATCGGAGCCACTGTAGCGGCAGTAGTCTTTTGCAGCAACAACTCCGCCACCAAAATCGCGTAGGGGTCGCAGGTGCGCCGCCAAGGAAAATCACGGAAATTCTGCCGGCCCCAAGCTTTCAGGCGGCGTTGAAACCACCGGATTTTAGCAGAGTCTAAATGCTTTGACCCAGGCTCAATATCGGAAGAAAAAACAACGGTATTTAAGGCAGGCATTTGATTGGTACTTTTGATAAATTGCTAAGTTTATATCTATATGTTAGCAGATTTAAATAATTTGTAAAACTATCTTTTTATCCTCTCGTTATTCTCTTCCTCTGCGTACTCGGCGTACTCGGCGGTTTATAAAAAAATCTTATTAACTACCCGGCAGACTCCGAAACCTAGAAACAACTTTGATTTCAAATATTTGAAAAATGTAAAGTTTTGTATATTAAAGGACAAAAGTGCCAGATAATAGACGAGAATTGATATTCAACAGATTGCTTTCGATAGTCCGTAAAAACAAATTTTAATCAGGTAATAAAATGGTAGTAGCAGCACCTGTTCAATCCGGCAGTCAGTCGATTTTTCAAACTCGCTACGACAACTTTATCGGCGGCCAGTGGGTGCCACCGGTGAAAGGGAAATACTCGGAAAACCTTTCTCCAATTACAGGAAAATCAATTTGTCAAGTTCCCCGATCGACCGCCGAAGATGTAGAATTGGCACTGGATGCCGCCCACGCCGCGAAAGACAAGTGGGGTAAGACTTCCCCAGCCGATAGGGCTCGGGTTTTACACAAAATTGCCGATCGCATCGAAGAAAACCTCGATCGCCTCGCCATCGCCGAAACCTGGGATAACGGTAAACCAATTCGCGAAACCCGCCTCGCAGACATACCGCTGGCGATCGACCATTTCCGCTACTTCGCAAGCTGCATCCGAGCTCAAGAAGGGTCGATCGGCGAACTCGACGGAACCACCGTCGCCTACCACTTCCACGAACCCCTAGGCGTCATCGGACAAATCATCCCCTGGAACTTCCCGATATTAATGGCCGCCTGGAAACTCGCCCCAGCCCTCGCCGCCGGCAACTGCGTCGTCCTCAAACCAGCAGGCCCCACCCCCGCATCAATCTTGGTACTGATCGAAATCATCGCCGACTTAGTACCAGACGGCGTTATCAACGTCATTAACGGGCCCGGCGCCGAAATCGGCAAAACCCTCGCCACCAGTCCCCGGATTGCCAAAGTCGCCTTCACCGGCGAAACCACCACCGGCAGGCTAATCATGCAATACGCCTCCCAAAATGTCATCCCCGTCACCCTAGAATTAGGCGGCAAATCCCCCAATATTTTCTTTGAAGATATCTGCGCCCAAGACGATGAATTCCTCGACAAAGCAGTCGAAGGATTAGTCATGTTTGCGTTCAATCAAGGCGAAGTGTGCACCTGTCCCTCCCGCGCCTTAATTCAGGAGTCAATCTACGATCGATTCATGGAAAGGGCGATCGATCGCATCCGTCAAATCAAACAAGACAACCCCTTAGATCCGACAACCGCCCTCGGCGCGCAAGTCTCCGTCAACCAGATGGAAAAAATCGCCGAATACGTCAAAATCGGTCACGCCGAAGGCGCAGAATGTCTCATTGGCGGCGAAAGAAACATCTTATCCGGCGACTTGCAAGACGGCTATTACTTCCAGCCGACAGTCTTCAAAGGAAACAACAAAATGCGAATTTTCCAAGAAGAAATCTTCGGCCCAGTATTAGCAGTCACCACCTTCAAAGACGAAGCCGAAGCATTAGAAATTGCCAACGATACTCTCTACGGTTTAGGTGCAGGAGTTTGGACTCGCGACATCAACACCGCCTACCGCATGGGCCGCGCCGTTCAAGCAGGCCGCGTGTGGACAAACTGCTATCACCTCTATCCCGCTCACGCAGCATTCGGCGGCTACAAATCATCCGGTATCGGCCGCGAAAATCACAAAATGATGTTAGATCACTACCAGCAAACTAAGAATTTGCTGGTCAGCTACAGCCCCAAAGCTTTAGGTTTTTTCTAAGATTTTAGTCATTGGGAAGGAAGAAAGAAGAAAGACAAACTTCAAGGATTCGTCAACTCCTTCTTTCTCTCTTTCCTCTCTTTCTCTGCGTCCTCTGCGCCCTCTGCGGTTCATTAAAAAATCTCATTCATAAACAAAATAAAATTGCTACACAAACAGACTGCAATGGAAACTGCAAAAGTTACCGCAACAGAATCCGCTTTAAAATTAATCAACTATCTCAAAACTCAACACGGAGAATTGATGTTTCACCAATCCGGCGGCTGCTGCGACGGTAGTTCCCCGATGTGCTTTCCCGATGGCGAATTGATAATCGGTGATGGTGACGTATTGCTCGGCAAAATAGGCGGTTGCCCCTTTTATATTGCAGCGCAGCAATACAAATATTGGCAGCACACGCAGTTAATTATAGACGTGGCATCGGGGCCCGGAGGCAGCGATTTTTCCCTGGAAGGGCCGGATGGAGAGCGTTTTATTACTCGTTCCCGGTTGTTTGTTAATGCTGATTAACTCGGCGTTCCCTAATAGAGGGATGATATGGAGAAAAAGCAGCATGAAATCCCCAGAATGCAAATCCAATAAAACCGTGCGTAAAGTTTTGTAACTTTGATATATTGTTATCTTGGATGCCCTCTAGAGCCTTCTATATCAGAAGTTGAAAAAACGGATGAACGCTATAATTATTGGTTGTGGCTATGTTGGAAGTGCCGTTGCCCAGCATTGGCGGAACCTGGGTCACGTAATTACTGCAACGACGACAACGCAAGACCGCCTTGGGGAGTTACAAAAAGTTGCCAATCAGGCGATCGTCCTGAAGCGCTGCGATGAAGAGACATTACAGACGATCCTGCAAAATCAAGATGTGGTCTTCCTGAGTCTCGCTCCTACAGCAAACCACCAAGTAGATTCCGATATGTACGAGGAGACATACCTGCATACGGCCAACAACCTTGTTCTTGCCTTGAAGCATTTTCCCAACATAAAACAACTCATATATACCAGTAGTTCTGGGGTATATGGCAATAGTAATGGAGCCTGGGTTAGTGAACTTTCACCTGTGGCACCAGCCGACAGACATGCAGAGATTTTACATGAGACAGAGCAAGTTTTGCTGTCAGCATCCAGCCCTGATTTGAAAGTATGTATCTTTCGCCTTGCAGCCATTTATGGACCCGATCGCGAGTTCAAGAAACGGTTAAGTGGGCTTGCAGGCACAACTCGCCCAGGCACAGGCAATCAGTTCACGAACTGGGTTCATCTGGACGACATTGTATCAGCAAGTGAGTTGGCGCTCGCTCGTCAATTAGAAGGAGTTTATAACGTAGTGAATGATGTTCCCATTACTGCTCGTGAATTGTTTAAACAACTCTGCGAGCGCTACGAATTACCTGAAGTGGAATGGGATGGGTCAGATGCAGCAAAGCGATCGAATAGTCGGCGCATATCGAATCAGAAGCTCAAAGCAGAAGGATACCAGCTCATTCATCCAGAAGTGGAAATTTGAGGCTGTTAAATGGCGAATACATCAGCCTTTTGATCCGGTTGTTCGTAGATTAAAGTACAGCTTCGGGGGGTGTCCTCACTATCGGGAGTCCAACGCATGGAGGCATAATAGGGAGTGTTGAATCGATCGCTCGAAAGAACAACCTCTATTGAATCGGGAAATTGGAATTGTAGAAAATCGCCTTGTATTTCACTCGGTAGAGGAGGAACTGGTAGTTGAGCCATCTCATCCAATGAAACATAGGTCGCGCCTGTGGTTTGAGCAGGAAGCTTGAGGCCGTTGACTCGATCGATCCTACAGTGAGTTTGTTGGGACCACCAAGGTTCCGCTACCTCTTCCTTAATCTCTCTGAAGAATGAAAACATATTGGGCTCAGGGCTATTTGCGGCAGATTTGTACATTACTACCACACTCGTTCTTTTTCCTGATGCAAGGAGGTAAGGCTCAAAATAGAATCCCTGACCAGTGCGATCGGGCCCAACCATTGTGTCAGAAGAATGGGGATTAAAAAGCAGATAAGCCTCTGGATCGACCGGATGGATAATCAGCGGATTACCCAAGGTCAAAACCCATTGTTTCTGCGTTACTGTTTCTGTCATCCGACTCCTGAAGTCGAGGGAATGGGTGACTGTTTGCCGATCGTCAGAAGGAATGAAGCTGCGTACAGAATCAAGAATATCGAGAACCTGCCCTGTCGCATCATATCTAACCAATGCCCCTTGCCAACGTCCGCAGTGATGAGCCATGAGAGTCTCCCACTGCTGTTGAGCAGTTAAAGGTACTTTGGCGGTGATGGACACTCTGTTTTCTGACATTGGCGTATCCCTCTCTTCCCTATACATTGTGGTCAATAATGTAGTTTGGCGGATTCAACCTGCTCATTTATTCTACTCCAGACTGAGCCAGGATTATTTGCAACTGAGACTGCTATCATCCACTTCGACGCTTGTTTAACTGCAACTGACAAATCCTGTGCTGCGCCGATAATACCTATCCTGCTTTGGGACGAAACCATTTGTGCTTCTCCTGAGTTAAGATTGCCGATTGGTTCTCAACTATTATTGTAATTAAGGAAAATCTAATTTGCGCGCTCGCCCAATTGCGGATTTAGTTTATGTTGATAGCGACAGGTTTCAAGCTGCCGCTAAAATCAGTATCTAAGCTGATGCAAGATTAATGTTTTATTGATGACTTCAAAATTCACGCACTCAAAACTTAAGACTACTTTAAGCTTGAGTATTTTTAATGAGAGCCACTTCAATTTTGTCACCAGCCTTTTGACTGACTTGGGCGCGCAAACCTGGTCCAAAAAAAGTAGCTATTTTGTCTTGCTTTTCTTCCCAGACTTCGATCGGCATTAGCGGCGAATAAAACTCTAGAATTAACCCATAAGCACCGTCAACATCAACTTCCCGCAACCCTTGCAGGAGGGGCCGTTCCTCGTCTGTCGGAGCCAGGCCCAGGCGCTCCAAAGCATCATCTAAGTGCGCTTGTTGGCCGTAGCGAAATCGAGTGACATCTTTGCGGACTTGGTTTTGAGTATCCGTCGCCTGACTTTCTCGCAGGAGGAGAACTTCAGCAGAGGTAGGTTCGGTGAAATCCACTGGTTCGAGTTCGGCCGCTTTCAGAGCCAAACCTCCCAGCAACAGCGGAATTCCATAAAAAAAACCGGCTAGGTTCAAGGTAGGTCTGTCTGTGAAGTAGGCTCCGAAACCGACTGCTGCTATAATACCGCCCACAACTAAGGCTAGGTTTGCTAAAGAAATTTTGCGTAACATATTAGTGAGGTAAGTAGTCGGACAGAAATAATATACTTTAATTATTATCTGTCAAAAAGTCTTGAAGAAATTTAGTTTTTTTGCCAAAAGACCTGCAAAAACTGCTAGCATCTATGAGCGCGGGAGCGGTGTGCATCCACAGTCTTGTCTCTAGGTTCAGAAGCTTATCCTGCCGGACTCGCCCGGGCACGCCATCGGTAAATATCCGTGTTAATTGCGCGGCGTTGGTTCCAGAAGGCAATCGAGATCGGCAGTATCATCAAAGTATACAGAGTGGCGATCGCGATCGACACTCTTGCCCTTTCAACCATTTTTCGGACATGATTAAAGACGAAGACAAACAAACTGCTGGAGCAAACAAGGCGGTTCTGGAGCAGATTAACTCGCTCAAACGCGAAGATGAAAGGCTTTATAATATCTTAGCGATCGATGTCTGGGCCCTAGCCAAGACGATGGATGAATATCAACCGGGATTTTGGGCTGCTTTTATGAAAAACCGGGAGAAGGCCCTGAAGCGATTTTTAGCTGGAATGATGAAAAATAAACCTGCAGATACCAAACGTCCGCCTTTTTTGCGCTAAAATTTGGCTGGAGTTTGGCTGAGGTTTTGATGTACAATCAAACTATAACACAGACTCAAAAATCCTGAGCAGGTTCATCACTTCCCCTATAAAAAAAGTGAAGGATTTGCCCAAAAAGGTAGGTCGGTGAATTAAGAATCTCCGTCTGTTCGCAGAGGGGAATGTCAAATATTTTTGTTAATAGTAGCAAAGGCAAAAAACCATGGATGCACAAACAATCAAAGAGCGCGTAGCAGAGATCGAAGTCAAGCGGGAATCCCTCGTGCGGCTGTTAGATCGATCGGACTTGGGAGCCCTGAGAATAGATGTGAGTCAGGCGATCGAAGAAATTGATGATCTTTTAGAAGAATTCAAGCGTACTTTTAACAGTTAGGGTCATTGGGCATTGGGAATGGGGCATTGGGCATTGTTGACTGTTGACTGTTGACTGTTGACTAATAGCTAATAACCAATAACAGATAGCTAATAACCAATTCCCCATGCCCCATGCCCCATGCCCCATTCCTAATGACTAATTCATCACCATATCGAGCAAAATTTTACGATAACCGTGCTATATTGTTTTTACAGCTTCTTTCACACTATGCAGATAACTCGATTTACCGAGGTTTGCTAGAAAATTGATAGAAGTCAAAACCCTTGCAGAACCTTGAAAAACCAATATGTACGCTAAAACACAAGCTATCCCTGAGACAGTTAAAGTTCAGTCCGATAACGGTACTCTTCGATTGCAGTTCAGTACCAAGTACAATCCTATTTTTGGGGGCAAACGGAAACACCAGGGCTTAAGCCTGAAGGATACCCCCGAAAACTGGCAAAAGGCGATCGCTATCGCTTGGAGGATCGAAGGTGACTTGCAGCATCCAGACTGGCAACAATTGTTTGACCCCAGTTTTGCCAAGTACGGCTTAAAAACCAAGTACGCTGCTGAACTTAAACTAGCCGCACCTATTCCTGAACCTGAACCTGAGATGACCGTTGGGGCGATGTGGGAGGACTACTTAATCTGGAAGCGTCCGCAACTAGAGCCGACTACTTTTAAATTGAATTACCAAATTGCATTTACTAATGCCGTAAAAGGTCTAGTCTGGAACAATAAACTCCGAGTGCATACTGTTGCCGACTGCGGTTCCATCTGGGATATGCCTGTAAACGCGATAGATATCGATCGATTCAAGCAATCTCCCTTGAGTTCTACGACAAAGCGCAAAGTCTTGGCAGTGCTGTCAGAGGCGTTTACCCGCTTACAATCACTCGGTAAAACCAAACTTTCAGCTAACCCGTTCGTAATAGTTGGAGGCATTGCCGAAAACAAAACTGACAAGTACAAGCCAACAATCAACGCCAATGGTGAGACACAAGAATGGTGGAACACAAGCAACTGTGACTTAAGTTCAGAGGATACTGATACTCGTGCCTTTACTAAGGAAGAACGAGATATCATCATCAAGGCTTTTTATGAGTCTGATAAACCCGCTACCCGTCAAGCAGCACCTTTAATTGAGTTTCTGTTTTTAACGGGTTGTCGTAGCGGGGAAGCTTTCGCTTTAAGGTGGCAAGATGTATGGAAAGGAAAAGATAATCAATACCTGGTAATTGGAAAATCTTACAATGGTAGGATTAAAAATACGCAAGTTACGAAAACTAAAGAAATTCGATTATTTAAGCTTTATCCTAAGCTTAACGACTTGCTACTAGGCATCAAACCTATTAATGCCAAGTCTACTGATTTAGTATTTTTCAACACTCAAGGTGCGTCGTACAACTCTGGTAGTTTAGATGCTGTTTGGAGGGAGTATAGGGGGAAGAAAAACAATAAAATCTATACCTATCCCGGTGTAATTACTCGACTGGTAGACGAAGGCAAAATAAGTTGTTACCTCTCCCCTTACCACACCAGGCACACGTTTATCACCCTACAGGCTCAATCGGGTACGGATTTACTGCTACTGGCTACCGTCTGCGGTAATAGCATAGAAGTGATACAACGGCATTACTTAGGAATCGATACCACAGTAGAGATAGTAGACATCTGAACCCTGACCCCACACTCTACTTACCGACCGCCCCCTAAAAAGGGCGGTTTTTTATTGGCGATCGTCCGGCTCGGAAGAAGGAGACCTTCAATCACACAATGTGTATAACGTGAATTAAAGCAGGAAACCTTGTCTCTGCTTTCAAGTGTATTTTCTGGCGTAGCCGCCCATCATAGGCGGCTACTGTTGAAAAGGAAGGTAAATAGTCGGTAACAAAACTTAACCCTATCAGGGATTGACAAATCTACCTACCCTTTGCGATCGTCTAGTAATGAGGAAGATTGATAGGCGCAGCTACCCGGTGTTACTAGCACCGAATAGTTACGACTTCCCCAACCGTTGTGTTCTAACGCTTGGAGCAAAATTATTATGACAGTTCAAACTGGTTGTCCGCAAGGGCGATCGCAATTTTTAACGTACTCGCGGGACACCCCTTTAGCGCTTCGTTGGTATCGGGATGCCGTATTTGACGGTATTTCTCACTCACAAGCATTTAATGCACTCAATATCGGTGCTAAGTCCGCGCAGTGGCTTCACTACTATCAAGCCCCCGTGCTGCTACCAGAGCAATGCGACGCCTTTTATGGCGTTGAGCCAAAAACTACCGATCGCTTAATCCGCAACTTTGAGGCGCAATTGGTGCAGGATGGGCTATTCTGCTGTCCTGAAACCTTCATTGAGTACGCGGAACCAGTGTTGGGACTGTGTTGGATAGGTAAACCCAGTCTTAATCACCTGTTACCCCCACGGGCTGTGCTCAAACTGGCTTGCTGGATGCCAGCCACGACAAATACGGTGCGGGCGCTGTTTGCGCTGGATGCGATCGTAAAAAAAGCCTACGAACCTTTGCCGGAACCCGTGAGGATGAGTCAGCACTACCGGATAGTGGAACGGCGAACCGCACCCAAAGATAAACAGACAATGATGCACGAGGCACAAAACGAGGGGATTTACGCCTACGCCCAACATTTTGGTGATTTGCGATCGGGCATCACTTATAAACGACTGCTGATACACCACAAACGGGGCGGGCAATTCCCGCCTACGCGGGCTGAACTCAACGACCTGCTAGTTGAGTTTTAGATTGCGATCGGAAGCTCAAAGGGGAGAAGGAAAGTTGGAGTCATGTGATACACAATTCTTGATTCTAATTTTTTACTTTGCCTTCATCCTTGGTAATAGCCGCCTAACACGGGCGGCTATCCCTAGAAATCGAGGCAAAACAATGGAAATTGAAACTACCCCGTGGCACGAGACGAGAACCCTTATTCCCCCACGAATCGAGATGTTGCAAAGAGAGGGAATGGTTCAGTACAAAGGCTCATTCTTAAAAAAGGAAGCCCCTAAGTCAGCAATCCTCAAATTCCGGTTTATCCACTACAACGCAAATTACGTCAAGTATTGCTTCCTGAAAGAGTTGTACCAGCTTCTTTTTGACGGCGCTAGGCAAGAACTTCTGTCCGAGGGCGAACAAAACAGGGTACTTTTCGACCTTTCCGAAGTTGTGACCGACTTCACCCAATATTGTCGCGAGAACCCTTTAGAGGAAAATGCCCGCGAGCTATTTCGAGGTTTTTGCAAAGCTCACCTTTTCAAGTAGTCTGCTCTTAAGTCAAGCCGCTCCGACCACTGGGGCGGTTTTTTTATTGCAGTTTCGCTTGTTCTTGCCAAAATAATTCTAAGCCCGTAGGGTTTCGCCGCGCAAAATATACAAAAAAGTAAGTGATTGTAACTACCTAAGCCCTACGGGCTTCGCCGAAAAAGTATAGCGTTGTATAGCAAAAAAAATTTGTTTGACCCCATAGGGCTTCGACAAGTCCTTTTCCGCTATTGATTGCCACATTTTGCTATCCCTGCCATCATCCGATAGATTATAATCGGAGCCAGGACTGATTAATGCTCCCTGCAAAGGTTAGTCCGCTTGGTCGGCAGGCAAAAAAAAAGAGCCGCGAAGCCTTTGACGAGGAACGCGACAAAAACAATTAATTTTCTAGATTCACTTTAACTCGATCGTGTCGCCAGCGGCAAAAAAAATTAAAGTCCTACAACTCAATTTTTTTTAATTTTTGGGTTTTACGGATTTTGCGTTCCTCGTCTTTGAGCATGACGACTCTCTTTGTATAACTACTTAGGAGAACGTTATGTATAGTATATCTACCGTTGGTACATCTGCCAACCCTGTCGGCAACAATTCTTCACGCCTGAGCGATACCCACCAATACCAGATCGCGAAACGGGCGATAAAGGCTGAGTGGGCGAACGCTAATTGCATTACCTGCGATATCCCGAAAGCCTCACTGACGTTGGGATACGAGGCAAAATCAGAAGGCATCATGCTGATATCGGATCAGTACGGCCAATGGCAGTTTCGCCCCGATACCCCGTGGGCTTCCGATGACGGCAAACTGCCAAAATATCGCACTCCAAAGGGTGAATACGATTTATTCCTAGCCAAGCACCCAGAAGTAAAGGGGTATTGGCGCGATTTGGATACGCTTAAAGCCCGATGCTTCACTATTGACGGCAAACCCTACCTGCTCATCACAGAGGGTGGATTCAAAGCAATAATGGGTTGCCAGCACAACATCCCGACCGTCGCCCTGGTCGGAGTAGCAATGGGACTCACGCCCAAGGCGAAAGGAGAACCCGACCTAGTACCCGGTCTGAAACGACTAGCGGAGGCTGGTTTTGGGTTTATCATTGCCTTTGATGCCGATGCAGCTACAAACAAAAATGTACGCACCGCCGAAGTCAAACTCACAAAAGTCCTAAAATCCTACGGTTGCCCGGTACTATCGGTTACAGGACACTGGGAACCGGGCGAGAAAGGAGAAACGAAAGGTATGGACGATTTCATCCAAAACAAAGGGATTGAGGCTTTCAGGGCAATTCTTATAAAAGCAGAAAATATTGCTGAATCACCTGGTTTTGGCGATAACCGTTCGCCAGTCAAAGGCAAAAAACCACCCACCCCCCGTGAGATTGCAGCACAACTAGCTGAAGAGTATCGACCCCACTGGAAGTACCACGAAGAACAGCAAACGTGGCGGGGATGGACTGGCAAGTGTTGGGAAAAGATAAAACCAGGGCCGTTTAAAAGCCTGATTGTCACTACGTTGGACGCAAAGGGCGTAAACTACGGCGGGATTGAGTACGTTAATAACGTCATTGAGATGCTCAAATGTTACCTGCGAGAGGTGAACTGGCAGACGTGGGATAAATCTCGGTACGTCAATTTTGAGAACTGCGTGCTCGATGGCGATACTCTTGAAACCTTGCCACACTCACCCGGCATGGGGTTTACTTCCTATTTACCTTTTCCCTGCCAGTCTCTAACGGGCGATTTAAGCGCCCCCCTGCAAGCGTTAAAGGCAAATTGCCCCAATATCCATCAGTTCTTCCAGACGGCAATGCAGGGCGATGTCAAGAAAATATTTAAGCTGTTGGCAATCATCAAAAGTTGTCTCCGGTTTAGCTTTTACGGATATCAGCAGTTTGTTCACTTTATTGGGGTTCCGGGTTCCGGTAAGGGTACTTGCGCCCGGTTGATGGAAAAAATCGTAGGGAAGGGCAATCACCAACCTTGTAGTCTCGAAAGCCTCAAAGACGGCTCAACCATTGCCAGCATTATTGACAAGCAATTGGTAGTGTTCGGCGATGAGAGGAAGCCCGTAGGTGTTGAATCTATCCTCCGGCTAACTGGCGGCGATAGCGTCAACTATCGGGAAGTGTACCAGCCAGCGGCAAGCGCACACTTTTATGGACTACTGCTCATCTGTAGTAATGACCCGATATTTATGGGAAACACTACCGGGTTAGAGCGGCGCTTGTGCCTGGTTAATTTTGAAAATGCCATCCCTAAGCACCTGCGGAATTCAGAGATGGAAACCAGCTTTGACGGCGAGGTAGCCTCGCTGATTGCGATCGCTCTTTCCCTACCTAGCAGCGAGGTAAAGCAGGCAATTCAGGGCATAGGCGATGCTGAGATTGCCGATTTCAAGGCTGCTGAATGGGATATGAAGATACGGATGGATAGCCTCGCGGCGTTCTTCGAGATGGAGCTAATTGTCGAGGACGGCGCACAAATTCGTGCGGGCGATCTGTTTGACAGTTATAAAGATTTTTGCGAGGAAATTAAAAAACCTGCGATGAGCCTGACAACTTTTTCCCCTTGCAGGACTTCCGACAGCACTTGCAGCACTTTTGCAGGACTTGGTGCAGGACTTGCACCCATACAGGATATAGCTTTGCAGGACTTGCAGGACTTTCCCTCAAACATTTTGGGAAATTGTGAAAACACCGACAAAACAGAAAGTGTAGTTCAAAAAAATCAGGAAGAAATAGAAGTAAAGGAAGTTACCCCCTCAAGTCCTGCAAGTCCTACAAAGTCCTTGCCTAGCAAGGTTTCAAGTCCTGCACCAAGTCCTGCACCAAGTCCTGCAATCATTGGAGCGAAACACAAAGAGTTTGAGGTTGGAGACCTTGTGGTAATTGCTGAGATTAACAATATCTACAAAGATATGCAGGGGAGGATTACGGAAAAGTGGTATGTGAAGGATGGGATTGAGTACAAAATTGAGTTGGACAAGAAAAAATCTTACTCCTTTACAACTGTTGTCACTATCCCAGATAGTCCGCACTTTCCGATTTTGATGAAGCTGTAGCAGTTCCGGGTATGATACCAAGATAACATACTTTTGTATAAGTAACATATCTTTACGAGTTAAGTATGCTACTTTTTAAATAGTATGTTATCTTGGTATCATACTAACAGAGGTAACATACTATTTGGAGTTTAGACTAAGCAGGTCAAAAAGTGCGATCACTCTGAGACTAGCGAACAATTCTCAAGAACGGCAATGGT
>NZ_JAUBUE010000100.1:0-5753 GCF_036705305.1 Microcoleus sp. B3-D7
TCCTCCTTATATTTCAGTGTTCATTTACAAATAGTGCATCTATTAACTGTAGCACTATTTTATGAAACTGCTATTAGAGGTTATACCGTCATATAACGCACTGTTGCGTTTTGTCCAGTAAAGGATATCTCCATCGAAAGGTGATTTATCCCCTTTTACCATCACGAATTTATTTTCGTGCCATCCAATTTTTGGGAATGCTAGGTCTATCAGGTGATTGACTTGGTAGCGGGTTAGCTTACTTTCTTTGTTAAATACCTTCCATGTTTTATTGTTGAGTGACCATAAATTAAATCTGGGGCCATCCAACTTACAAAACTGGTGGTAGTTTCTCCAACCTCTGACAATAGGAGCCAGCTTTTTGGCTTTTACCTTTGCCCCATAATTCGAGTTATTGACGATTTTTTTCACTTTCTGTCGAAACTTTTTGAAGTTTTCCACGCTCGGGAAAACTCCTGAACTTCCCGTTTTTATGGACTTTAAAAGTCCATCCTAGAAAGTCAAATCCATCTGTCGCTGCGGTTATTTTTGTCTTTCTTTCACTAACATTCATCCCTCTTTCTGCAAGGAACTGACGAATTTTGTCAAGGATATTTTGTGCGTCATCTTTTGGTTTGAGAAAAAACACCAGATCGTCAGCGTATCTGACGGATGGGTGAAGGGACTCTATCCCGTTTAATGCTATATTTGCCAGAAGTGGGCTGACTACTCCACCTTGCGGTGTTCCTTGTTCAGGAAATTCTGGGTTTACTCCTATTTTTAGACAACGGAAGATTCCGTTTCTGATGCCCATTGGGGCAATGAGTCTATCCATAATGGCAGTGTGGCTGATTCTGTCAAAGCACTTTTCGATGTCTAATTCGATGACTCGCTTGGTTATTCCTTTACCTTGAGAGTTTAGGTTTTGAAACAGGTATTTTTGAGCATCATGTGCTGCCCTGCCTGGTCTAAATCCATAGCTCCGTTCATGGAATAGTGCAACGCGCAAGCAGGTTCAATAGCGTATTTGACTAAGCATTGCCACGCTCTATCGTACATTGTTGGCACTTTTAATAATCGGGTTGACCCATCCTTTTTGGGTATGGGAATTTCTCTCAGCCTTTGGTGCTTCCATTTGTCAACATTTGACTTGAGATTGAGGCTCAAGTCTAGGCGTTCTTGATGGGTCAAGGACGCTTTGCCGTCTATACCTGGTGTTTTCTTGCCTGCATTTAGCTGTGTTACTTGACGGATTGCCAGTAATCTTGCTGCACGGGACTTCAGAATTAGCTTCTGTAATGACTTAACTTTACGCAGGTCATTTTCTCGAATAGCTTTGTACACTCGTTTTTGTAGGCGGAATAAATTCCTACGAAATTGCTTCCAGGGTAATTTGCTCCAAAATTCACGCTTCGCTAAGACTGTGCCTAATCATTCTCTACTCCAGTTCGTGTATTCTGACTGCCTTTCAGCAATTACGCTGAATCCTACCCGAATCTAAGGGTTTACTCGTCTCGTCTCGTCTACCTTGGGTTCGACCTTTCCAAAGACCTTAGATTCGTTTTTATTCGTTCCCTCAAGTGATTGTCTTGTCCTTTTAGGTGGAACCAATTCAACCATTGGATACCCTTAGTACGGCTAATCTCTGAGGTAGAAGTTGGCGGGTATTAGCTCCAATAAAGTCAGGGGGGTTATTCTTTTCCGTCCTGCTCTTTCCTAGGTTGCTTTTTTAGGTTCTGTTTTCACCGTGAGGACGCCCCTAGCGCCAGTGTGGTATCGGTCAACCTCTGATTGCGCCCTATTCCCAGCTTCAGCCTCTCGAATTCCGAGTCGAGTCACTGTGGGTAGATTGGGAGTCATGCCCGTACTTGGCAGAGAGGACTTGCACCTCTATCATCTTGAGAGTTTCACGAGCCTTTAATGGCTGTGAGCCCTGTTATTTCGTGGTTTTATCCACTGATTCGACGGCAACGAATCGCACACCTCAAGGAAATAGAGCGAGTTCACCAGAATCCGACGAAGCTGCGCTCGATAAATCAGCAAATCAGCCCGCCGTTCATCCAAGCAGGATAACCCCGCAGCTTTGGCAATTTCTACAGAGCCTTCCAACTTCATTAACTCCGACAACAGCAGCGGTTCCTGGACTCGGTTGAACAACGCCAGGGGAAGAGCGCCGACGGGAATTTTACCCAAGTCGGTAAACTGATAAGAGCGAGATTCCTCTGACTCTAGCAATCCTTTGAGTTCCCACCGAAAGTTTACCAAGTCTTTGGGAATCGATCGCTTTTGGGCTCCGTACTCTTTCCACAGCACTTTCAACTGTTCCAATTCCTCACCCTTAAGTTCGATGTTGAAATGCTCGTAGAGGGGCAGCGCGGGAAACGCTTTGGTTTTAATCCGCTGCGAAACTGGCTTGCAAGTTTCCCCGGTGTGCGCGAAGTGATGTTCTTTCACTGACCCCTTTTTTGCTGTCAATCCGCCTCCGCAGTAGAGACAAGCGAGATTCGTTTTTCCGCGCACAACTTCATCAATGCTCGTCAGTTCACCGCTGAGAGCAACGCCGTATTTTAGCCACATTGTCTGTCAATTCTCCTTTGAGGTTAGAGTCGATAGGAGCGTTACCACTCCTACCTCTCCTTCAGAACGGAACGTGATACTTTCGCATCATTCCGCTCCTTGATAATTCCATCCTTGTTATGGATACGATTCAAGACACGCTATCGGGTTTTGACACTTTCTTTAGAATGTATTGACCCATCTGTTGCAGTCTTTGTGTCGTGGCAGTGTTTATGCAGAAGTTGTAGGTTGTCGTAGGTATCCTTTCCACCTAACGAGGTTGGTTTAATATGGTCAACTTCTACAATGTCTGTACTGGTAAAGTACAAACCACAGTGAGGACAAATACCCTTTTGACGCTTGATTAAGGATGCAACCCTGTTAGGAGTTTCTGGGTATTCACCTCTTCGCTTGCTCCAATAAGTCCAGTTTCCATCAAATGGACTGGCAACAGCCTTTATTTGGATATGCCTTACGATTGGCGTATCTGAATGTTGTTTTAATTCCAATCCATTCTCGGTGCTGAAACACCAATTACGGTCGCCTACTGTTCTCCAGTATTTGTTCTTATTGATCTTCCCGTTTCCCCTTCTTCTTGCCCAAGCTCTTAATTTATCGTATGTTAGTTTATCAACATTGCTAAATGTTCTCTTGCTAACAACTGTTGAGTAATAGTTTGACCATCCCCTAATTATTGGATTTAGCCTACTAATTAAAGTAGCTTGGGGGGCAGTCTTATGGGTGTCTATTACTTCAGCAATTTTTGATAAATGACTTTTGACTTTGGCTTTTGAAGGTGTAATTAGTGTAGTAAAACCTAGTGGGGTTCCGTGTGGATTAACGGCACATCTGTAGTTTCCTGTTTTGTGCTGTTGTATGTGGAACCCTAAGAACTCAAACCCAACATTTCCATCTATTTCGTTAAGGGTGTGGGTTAATCTTGTTTTACTTGGTTTCAATTCCAATCCCATATCATTTAACCAATCAGCAATTATCTCTTTACACTTTAAGACTACGTTCAAATCCTCATGGATTATCACAAAATCATCTGCATACCGGATTAGACTAAGAGCAACGCGGTTATCCCGTTTTTTTCCTTTTAGTGTTTCCGCGTATTGCTTAACTCTTGCTTCCATACCATGTAGGGCAATATTCGCAAGTAATGGAGAAATTACCCCACCTTGTGGTGTACCTTCATTAGTAGGAAAGAGATTTCCTTGGTCACAGTATCCTGCCTTGAGCCAAGTTCTTACTTGCTGTTTCATAGCAGGAAATGTGGCTATTTTTGTGAGTAATGCTTTATGGTCTATACGGTCGAAGCATTTAGCAATATCAGCATCAAGCACATATTTGGCTTTTTGTTTAATGCTGTTAAATATTGCTCCAATCGCATCGTGACAGGAACGTCCTGGTCTAAAACCATAAGAGTTAGGTTCAAACTTTGCCTCCCACTCTGGTTCTAGCGCCATCTTACATAGCGCTTGCAATGCACGATCGTTGATTGTGGGTATTCCTAATGGTCTAGTTTCGGTTGTTCCGGGTTTGGGAATATTAACCCTACGAGTGGGTTTTGCCTTGCCTTCCAACTTTAACTTACCAACCAGGTTAGTACGTTGCTTTGGGGTCAGCGATTTCACGCCATCCACACCAGCCGTATTTTTACCTTTGTTATCTTGTGTCACCCTACGCACAGCAATACATTTTGCAGACCAAGACCTAATCAGGGTCTTCTGAAGTTTGCGACAGGCTTTAACATCACCACGTTCACTCGCTTGGAATATTCGCTTTTGCAACTTAAAAGTCACCCGTTCTAGCTTTCGCCAGTTGATGTCTTTCCACTCCACCG
The DNA here is from genome assembly GCF_036705305.1 of Microcoleus sp. B3-D7. NCBI lineage: Bacteria > Bacillati > Cyanobacteriota > Cyanophyceae > Oscillatoriales > Microcoleaceae > Microcoleus > Microcoleus sp. B3-D7. Next base: position 4,382 of record NZ_JAUBUE010000100.1, read on the forward strand.
TCTGATTGTTCAGCGTTTTAGATATATGCTTTGCTACTTGTTCTATTCCTTTGGAAATACCGTGTATCTGTCAGCATATCCACACCATTACAGTGAGGCATTCGCTTTTGATACAATCCCTCTCCCTTAAACCATTCGTTAGCTACTTACTGAACATCGACCTATTCAGAGATTTAAGAGAGTTACTTCGTTCCGATTACATATTGATTGAGTCTTTAGCTGTGATGCTCTCCACCGGGATTACGGGCGGTGCCTATAAGTTAGATCCGGATCCACTTATGCCCTATCCTTACCTTTTGGCTTGGTGTTGGTCAGGGATTCTTACCGTATTTTTTCTACGGGTTCACCATTGACGCGAGCCGTTACACCATTCATACATTACGATGGTTCAGACACATCTTTGCTTTCGCTACGCTTGGACTCTCGCTCAACAGTTACCAGTTTTGGCTACCAGTAGTTCTGCCTTTTAACCCCGCTTTAGTCTATTGGTTGCTACCCAACAAACTAGGGGGTATGCTTTCACCTCTGCACTTGAGGGATGGGACTTACCGCACAGCGGTTCACCCATAAATGTAATCAGTTATCACCAGTTTTTATCAACTGGGCTAACCGTTCCATAAGCTTTCCAGCTTATTTTAGGTTAAACGAATCGCACCCGGTTTTGGAGATGCACCCGCTCCACACGATCGAGAATTGTAACAACAAATCCAAGGGTGAGGGCTTCTGCCGATCGAAAGAAAGCGATCGTCATTCGATGCTCTTGATGCGCGACTGTCAATCTAAAATCTAAAATCTAAAATCCAAAATCTAAAATCTCAAATTGCTCGTCCCCAGTCGAGAATTTCTTCAGGCAAGGAGTCAGATAGGGACTTTGACAACAGAATCAGCCACATCCATGCCAAATACCAAACTTCTTAAAAAACTTAAACGAAGCTGCACCTGCAACGAAGCGGCCCGAAGATTCGGCGATTCCAAACCTTTCCTCGATGTCGCCTCCACACAGTCTTCATTGCTAAATTAGATTGACCGCTCTATCCGCTTGAACTCAATCCCCTATTGCAGCTAGTAGAAATAGGCAAGTAGAGAAATTACTACAAAAAGATTCGGTTCCCTCTACTAACACCACCAGAGTAAGAACGCTATAGTTGATAAACGTCTAAAAAAGGGCAGCTTGAAGCGATGCCCCCCAAGGCGCTGAACCTAGAAAAAAGAATAGTTTGAAAGCTTAAAGCACTATTAACCTCGTCAAAAAAATTAAGATAGAGAGTCAAGGCGAAAGCTAATACTCAATATCACAAACAACGAGAAAAAAGTCAAGGGAAAAAAACCAGCCTTTGTGCTGAGTGGAAAGAACTTGACGAAAGCCAAAAAA